>JAGKSX010000076.1 GCA_018993155.1 Hydrogenophaga sp. | reverse complement strand
ACGGCGGTGTTGATGATCATGGGCCAGACCGCGGTGATGAAAATCACCCAGATCGCCGCCGGGTTGGCTGCTTTAAACACCAGCAGGCCGATTGGCAGCCAGGCCAGTGGGGAGACCGGCTTGAGCAGGCTGATAATCGGCGCTGCCATTTTTGACATAAAGGCATAGCGGCCGATGATAAACCCCATGGGGATGCCGACAATCGCTGCCAGCGCAAAGCCGGTGGCGACGCGTTTGAGCGAGTTCAGGATGTTCCAGCCGATGCCCATGTCATTGGGGTTGTTGATATAAAACGGGTCACTAAACAGCTCCACCGCCGAATGCCAGGTCTGTACCGGTCCCGGCAAGCCTTGGGTGAGGGCGGCCACAGTAGACCAGATGGCGCCAAAGATCAGCAAGCCAATCACAGGCGGCAACAGTCCTTCAAAGACGCGTTTGGCCATTGCCGCCCATGCCCCGGCTTTCTTGCTTGCCGGGGTGGCTGCTGTTGCGGTGGCCGAGAGAGGGCTCACCACCGCGACAACTGGTTTTGCTTGCTTGGCGGGCATTACTTTGGCCGCCTGCTCACTGTTTTGCATGATTTTTTCCTTGTTAAAGCTGACGACACTCATGGTGACTCTCCTTGAAAGAATTACGCTTTAACCTTGAAGCTGTTGGCATAGGCTTTGGGGTCTTTGCCATCCCAGACCACGCCGTCAATCAGCTTGCTGCTACGCATGTGGTCTGTCGGCACGCTAATGCCCAGAGATTTGGCGGCTTCGGTATATATATCAATGCGGTTAACCTTTTTCGCTACACCCAGGTAATCCGGGTCAGACTTGAGCAAGCCCCAGCGTTTGTGTTGCGTCAGGAACCACATGCCGTCTGATAGGTAAGGGAAGCTGACCTTGCCGTCATTGAAGAACTTCATATAGTTGGGGTCTTCCCATTTTTTGCCGATGCCATTGTCGTAGTGGCCGAGGAAGCGGCCTTCAATCACTTCTTCAGGCGCATTCACGTAAGCTTTGCCCGCGATCAGTTTGGCCACTTCGGCACGGTTTTTGGTTGCATCAATGTAGCGCGAGGCTTCGAGGATCGCTTTGGTCAACGCCAGTGCGGTATTCGGGTTTTTGGCAATAAAGTCAGCGGTGGTGCCCAACACTTTTTCTGGGTGGTCTACCCAGATATCCTGTGTGGTGGCAACGGTGTAGCCGATCTTGTCGTAAATGGCACGTGCGTTCCAGGGTTCGCCCACGCAGTAGCCGTCCATATTGCCAATCCGCATGTTGGCGACCATTTGTGGTGGTGGCACGACGATGGTTTTCACGTCTTGCATCGGGTTGATGCCGTAGCTCGCCAGCCAGTAGTAGAGCCACATGGCGTGGGTGCCGGTGGGGAAGGTCTGGGCGAAGGTGTATTCGCGCTTCTCGGTGGCCATCAGCTTGGCCAGCGAGGGGCCGTCCACCGCGCCTTTGTCGGCCAGCTTCTTCGACAGCGTGATGGCCTGCCCGTTCTGATTCAGATTCATCAGGATGGCCATGTCCTTCTTCGGCCCGGCGGTGCCCAGCTGCAGGCCGTAGATCAGGCCGTAGAGCACGTGGGCCATGTCGAGCTCGCTGTTGACCAGCTTGTCGCGCACGCCGGCCCAGCTGGCTTCCTTGGTCGGGACGATCTTGACGCCGTACTTCTTGTCGATGCCGAGTTCGGCGGCCATGACCACGCTGGCGCAGTCGGTCAGGGGGATGAAGCCGATCTTGACTTCGGTTTTTTCAGGCGCGTCGGAGCCGGCGGCCCAGACCCCGTGGTGGCCCAGCGTGGAGAAGAGGGCGGCCGTGCCGATGGCGCTGCCCTTCTTGATGAACTCGCGGCGCGAAGCGGCGGGGCCGTCGGCTGGGGTGGGGATGTCTGCGTTCATGTCCAACTCCTTGCTGATGAAAAAAAGCGGTGCCCCAAAGCACAACGGCGCCCATTTCCGTGCCTGCGCTGAGCGGGCGGAAATGGACGCCGTTGTCCGTGTCTGGGAAGACTGTCTGGAACTCGGGCCGCCATTGGCCCGGTTTCCCTTGCCTGGATCAAAGCAGTTAGCGTGCCAGCCTCAGGGTTGTCCCGGGCTCGCGCGAGAAGCGCTTGATTTCCAAGGAAAAACCCGCTGGCCGGTGGGGCGGCATCCGGGTGGTGGGCTTCAAACTGGTGCGAGCCGATCCGGCGGGCACGCTATTTGTGCACCGCAGCACCCGGTCGCGTGTCAGCGAGGGCGGGCGGGCAGCACGTCGGCCATGGCCAGCACGGCCTCGGCCACCTCGATCAGCCGGCGGTTCTGGTTCATGGCCATCTGCCGCATGGTCTTGTGCGCTTCTTCCTCGCTGAGCTGGCGGTGCGCCATCAGCAGGCCCTTGGCGCGTTCGATCAGCTTGCGCTCGTTCAGGCTGGCGCGCACCGTGTCCAGCTCCTCGCCCATGGTCTGCAGTCGGCGCGCCTGGTCCTGCACCAGCTCGAGGATGGAGCGATCCAGCTGCAGGCCATAGCCCTGGGCGGCGGCGCCGAAGCCGGCGGGCACGGCCGTGGAAGGTGCGTCCTGGAAGAAGGAGAGGGCGTTGGCCTCGCGCGGGGCGGTGGTGCTGAGGGCCTGGTAGGCCTCCAGTTCGGTCCGGGCGGCGCTGATCTTGTCCTCGCAGGCGCGCAGCAGGTCGAGCGCGAGCCGGTCCTCCACCGCCTTCATGCGGTCCATGCGCTGGCTGCAGCAGTCGAACCAGACCTGGCTGAGCTGCACGTTGAGCGGCGCGCCCTGCGTGGCGGTGCAGAGCACGCGGCGCAGGCGCTCCAGTTCGGCCAGCGTGGCGCTGGCCTGGCTGGCCGCCCACAGGTCCACCGCTTTCGGGTTGGCGAACTCGGCGAACACCTGCAGGCAGCGCTCCTGCGACTCGATCAGGTGCAGCAGGCGCTGCTGCTCGATCGCTTCGGCGCGGCCGCTGACGAACAGGGCCGAGCCGGCGGCGCGCTCCTGGCCCGCGAACTCCTTGCCCTGCATGAAGTTGAACAGCGCCACCAGCAGGCGCGAGACCTCGGGGTCGCTCGCGCTGTCGGCGGCCTCGAACACCACCGCCAGCAGGCCGGCGATCAGGCGCGCGTAGGCGTCGGTGGCCTGGCGGGTGGTCCAGGCCAGCGAGGCCACGCGCTCGCGCAGGTCTTCGAGCGCGTTCAGGCCGTGCAGCACGTAGGCGATGCGGCTGAACAGGCGCGCGCCATGGCCCACGCGGGGCGACTCGGTGTCCAGGCTGTCGAAACAGGCGCGCAGCTCGGCCTCGATCTGCCGGCATTCCTCGATCTGGCGGGCGCGCATGTCGGTGAAGCGCGCGCCCTGGGAGCCGATGTGCAGGTTGGACAGGCCGCGCTCGCGTTGAAGACCGTGCACCAGCCGGCCGGTGACATTCACCAGCGCGCTGGTCAGCGCGAGCTCCTGCAGCTCGGCGATTTCGCAGCGCTTGGCCGCGACGAGAAAATTCAAACCCGATTTCATCGAGGTGTTCGTGGGGTGGCTCGGCATGTCCCTGCAACTGAGCAACAACCATGCCGCCCGTACACTCCCCGCATGCGGATTTTGGGAATCGAGTCATCCTGCGACGAAACCGGCGTGGCCCTGGTCGATGCCAGCGGCAGCGCCACCCCCCGGCTGCTGGGGCATGCCCTGCACAGCCAGATTGAAATGCACCAGGCCTACGGCGGCGTGGTGCCCGAACTCGCCAGCCGCGACCACATCCGCCGCGTCCTGCCGCTGACCGACGCCGTGCTGGCGCAGGCCGGCCTGCCGCTCTCGGCTGTGGACGCCATCGCCTACACCCGGGGGCCGGGGCTGGCCGGCGCCTTGCTGGTCGGCTCGGGCGTGGCCTGCGCGCTCGGCTTTGCGCTGGGCAAGCCGGTGATCGGCGTGCACCACCTCGAAGGCCATCTGCTCTCGCCCTTCCTGAGCGCCGACCCGCCCGAATTTCCCTTCGTGGCGCTGCTGGTCTCGGGCGGCCACAGCCAACTGATGCGGGTGGACGGCGTGGGCCGCTACGAACTGCTGGGCGAGACCATCGACGACGCGGCCGGCGAGGCCTTCGACAAATCGGCCAAGCTGCTGGGCCTGCCGTACCCGGGCGGCCCGGCGCTCTCGCGCCTGGCCCAGCAGGGCGACGCCCTGGCCTACAAATTCCCGCGCCCGCTGCTGCACAGCGGCGATCTCGACTTTTCGTTCGCCGGCCTCAAGACGGCGGTGCTCACCCAGGTGAAGAAACTGGCCCACGCCCACCCGGACGGCCCGGCCACGCTGCACCTGGCCGACCCGCTGAGCGCGCAGCAGAAGGCCGACGTGGCCGCCAGCGTGCAGGCCGCCATCGTCGAGGTGCTGGTGAAGAAATCCTTCATGGCGATCCGCCAGACCGGTCTGCGCCGCCTGGTGGTGGCCGGTGGGGTGGGGGCCAATGCGCTGCTGCGCGAGCAGCTGGGCGCTGCCTGCGCCCAGGCCGGCGTGCGCGTGCACTACCCCGAGCTGCACCTGTGCACCGACAACGGCGCCATGATCGCGCTGGCCGGCGGCATGCGGGCCCAGGCCGGGCTGGCCAGCGGCGGCGCGGCGGACGCCGGTGGTTACCCCTTCGACGTGAAGCCCCGCTGGCCCCTCTCCGACCTGGGCCTGCCCGCCAATCCCGCCGGATGAGCGGGCGACTGGCTTCTGTAATTATGAATTAAACTCCCGGCGCTGTCGCCTTGGCGACTCTGCTGCGTGGGCCATTTCCGGCCCCCTGGCCTTTGCACCCGGAGCCCTTCTCTGATGAAACACCTGTTCGATTCTCTGTTTTCGCCACGCCGCCGCGCGCTCGTCGCAGCCCTCGTGGGAGGCCTGACCACCACCCTGGCCGTGGCGCAGGCGCCCGCCACCGGCGCCCCGATCCGCATCGGCATGATCGAAGGCCTCTCCGGCCCGATCGCCAACACCGGCGATGCGGTGTTCCGCAATCTGGTCTGGGCCACCGAGCGGGTCAACGCCCGTGGCGGCGTGAAGCTGCCCGGCGGCAACCGGCCGCTGGTGATCGAGCGTTTCGACAGCAAGGGCCAGACCGACGAGGCCCTCTCGGCGCTGCGCTCGGCGATCGACAAGGGCGTCACCATCGTCGCCCAGGGCAACTCCTCGGCGGCGGCGAGCGCGCTGATCGACGCCATCAACAAGCACAACGAGCGCGACACGGCGCGCCAGGTGCTGTTCCTCAACTACTCGGCGGTGGACCCGGTGCTGACCAACGAGAAATGCAGCTTCTGGCATTTCCGCTTTGATGCCCACGCCGACATGCGCATGAAGGCCCTCATGAGCGTGCTGCGCGAGGACGGGCAGCTCAAGAACATCTACCTGATCGGGCAGGACTACAGCTTCGGCCAGGCCGTGTTGCGCGAGGCGCGCAGCCAGCTCGCGGCCCAGCGTCCTGACGTCACCATCGTCGGCGACGAGCTGCACCCCATGGCGCGCGTGAAGGACTTCCTGCCCTACGCCGCCAAGATCAAGGCCAGCGGCGCGCAGGCCGTGCTCACCGGCAACTGGGGCAACGACCTTACGCTGCTGGTGAAGGCCGCGCGCGAAAGCGGCTTCGAGGGCAGCTTCTACACCTTCTACGGCAATGCGCTGGGCGCGCCCGCCGCCATGGGCGACGCCGGCATCGGCAAGGTGATCGCCGTGGCCGACTGGTTCCCCAACGTGCCAACGCCCGAGTCCGAGGCCTTCTACAAATCGTTCCGCGAGCGCTTCCCCAGCCCGGCGGACGACTACGTGCACATGCGCATGCAGCTGCTGGTGGAGGCGCTGGCGCAGGCCATCGAGCGCGCGGGCGCGGCCGGCCCGGTCAACGCCGCCACCATCGCCGCCCAGCTGGAGAAGGCCGACGTCACCCTCGCGGGTCAGCGCGCCCGCATGCGCGCCGCCGACCACCAGTTCCAGCAATCGCTGGCTGTGGCCGTGATGGACCGACAGGGCGCGCCCGGCGTCAAGTTCGACGTCGAAGGCTCGGGCTACGGCTTTCGCGTGATCCGCAACCTGAGCCCGCAGCAGGCCGAGCTGCCGCACACCTGTACCATGCAGCGACCTTGATACAGCTTTGCGGGAGCGTGTGCCGATGAGACAGGTGGTGGAGCAGCTGGAAGCCTCGCGCATCCGGGAAGTGGCCAACGAAGGCCTGGGCCGGGCCGATGTGCTCAAGTTCTGGTTCGGCGAGAGCGACGAGGTCACGCCCGGCTTCATCCGCGACGCGGCCGTGGCCTCGCTGCAGGCCGGCGAGACCTTCTACGCCCACAACCTGGGCCTGCAGGAGTTGCGCGAGGCGCTGGCGGCGTACACCGACCGGCTGCATCCCGGGCGCGGCGCCAGCCATTGGTTCGATCGGCTGGCCGTGAGTTCCGGTGGGGTCAACGGCCTCATGCTGGCGTCGCAGACCCTGGTGGAGGCGGGGGACGAGGTGGCCGTGGTCACACCGGCCTGGCCCAACCTGGTGGCGCAGCCGCAGATTCTGGGTGCGAAGGTCAAGACCGTGCCTCTGCGCGTGCAGGCCGATGGCCCCCGTGCGGGTGCCTGGGTGCTGGACATGGACGCCTTGCTGGCCGCCATCACGCCCTCGACCCGCCTGCTGGTCGTCAACGCACCCAACAACCCCACGGGCTGGACGCTCAGCGCCGCCGAGCAGCGCGCCATCCTGGCGCACTGCCGTCGCACCGGCACCTGGATCCTGGCCGACGAGGTCTACGAGCGGCTCTACTTCGCCGGCGACACGGCCAACGGCGCCGCGCCCAGCTTCCTGGATGTGGCCGAGCCGGACGACCGCGTCATCGTCGCCCACAGCTTTTCCAAGAGCTTCCTCATGACCGGCTGGCGCCTGGGCTGGCTGGTGCTGCCGCCAGCGCTCACGGGCGCCATCGGCAAGCTCATTGAATACAACACCTCCTGCGCGCCGGTGTTCGTGCAGCGGGCGGCCGCCGTGGCGCTGCAGCGCGGCGACGAGGTCACGCCGGCCCTGGTGGCGCACCTGCGGCACTGCCGCGACACGCTGGTGCCGCTGCTGCGCGCCCTGCCCGGGGTGACCCTGGCCGAGCCACTGGGCGGCATGTACGCCTTTTTCCGGTTGGCCGGGCAGGACGATTGCCTGGCGGTGGCCAAGCGCCTGGTGCGCGAAGCCGGCCTGGGCCTGGCACCCGGCAGTGCCTTCAGCCCCGAGGCCACGGGCTGGCTGCGCTGGTGCTTCGCCAGCCGCGACACGGGCCGGCTGGAGCAGGGCGTGGAGCGCCTGCGCCACTGGCTGGCCGCCCAGCCCCCCGCTGCCCGCTGAGTCCTTCTGGTCTATAATTCGCGGTTGCTGTCTTCACGGACGGCAATTTCACGCCCGCGGCGGCCCACATCGGCTGCGGCGGGACGCACGTAACGCCAGGCAACTGGCCAAGGAACTTTCAATGATCGCCCAATCCATCAAAGCCGAAGTGGTCGCGGCCAACGCCCGCGCCGCCAACGACACCGGCAGCCCCGAAGTGCAAGTCGCACTGCTGACCGCCCGCATCAACGAGCTCACCCCTCACTTCAAGACCCACGCCAAGGACCACCACGGCCGCCGCGGTCTGCTGCGCATGGTGAGCCGCCGCCGCAAGCTGCTCGACTACCTGAAGTCCAAGGACGCCGAGCGTTACATCGCCCTGATCCAGAAACTGGGCCTGCGCAAGTAATTGGCACGGCCGTGACGCACAAAACGCCTGAGTTGGTTCGCTGGCTCGGGCGTTTTTTGCTTGTCACGCGCCTTTTTTGATTCCGGAGCCCCGACAACAGAGCGAAGCTGTGTCATTCCAAGGGGGTTGTGCGCCAGACGGCGTGCCCACAATCCTCCTGGAATGGCATCGTGTTCTGGGTTGTGTCTCCGGGTTTTGTGCAGCGAAGCTGCACGCATTTAACGGAGAGACACCATGAGCATGTTCAACAAGGTCACCAAGAGCTTCCAGTGGGGCCCCCACCACGTCACGATGGAAACCGGCGAAATCGCGCGCCAGTCCACCGGCGCCGTGCTGGTCAACATCGACGACACCGTGGTCCTGGCCACCGTGGTCGCCAAGACCGAGGCCAAGGCCGGCCAGGACTTCTTCCCCCTGACGGTGGACTACACCGAGAAGTCGTACGCCGCCGGCAAGATCCCCGGCAGCTTCTTCAAGCGCGAAGGCCGCCCGAGCGAACTCGAGACGCTGACCTGCCGCCTGATCGACCGCCCGATCCGCCCGCTGTTCCCTGAAGGCTTCTACAACGAAGTGCAGGTGATCGTGCACGTGGTGAGCCTGAACCCCGAAGTGCAGGCCGACATCGCCGCGATGATCGCCACCTCCGCCGCGCTGGCCGTCAGCGGCATCCCGTTCAACGGCCCCATCGGCGCCGCCCGCGTGGGCTACGTCAACGGCGAGTACGTGCTCAACCCAGGCCAGACCCAGCTCAAAGACAGCCAGCTTGACCTCGTGGTCGCGGGCACCGAAGCCGCCGTGCTGATGGTGGAATCCGAAGCCGACCAGCTGTCGGAAGAAGTCATGCTGGGCGCCGTGGTCTACGGCCACGACATGGGCAAGATCGCCATCGCCGCCATCAACGAACTCGTGCGCGACGCCGGCAAGCCGGCCTGGGACTGGCAGCCGCCGGCCAAGGACGAGCCGCTGATCGCCAAGGTCGACGCACTGGCCAAGGCCAAGCTCGAAGCCGCCTACCAGATCCGCAACAAGCAGGCCCGCACCCAGGCCTGCCGCACGGCCTATGCCGACGTGTTCGCCGCCCTGAAGGCCGAAGGCGTGGAGTTCGACAGCGTGGCCGTCGAAGCCCTGCTGTTCGAGATCGAAGCCAAGATCGTGCGTGGCCAGATCCTGGCTGGCGAGCCCCGCATCGACGGCCGCGACACGCGCACCGTGCGCGCCATCGAAATCCGCAACGGCGTGCTGCCCCGCACCCACGGCTCGGCCCTGTTCACCCGCGGTGAAACCCAGGCGCTGGTCGTGGCCACGCTCGGTACCGACCGCGACGCACAGCGCATCGACGCGCTGGCCGGCGAGTTCGAAGACCGCTTCATGCTGCACTACAACATGCCTCCCTTCGCCACCGGTGAAGCCGGCCGCTTCGGCACGCCCAAGCGCCGCGAGATCGGCCACGGCCGCCTGGCCAAGCGCGCGCTGATCGCCGCGCTGCCGAGCAAGGAAGACTTCCCCTACACCATGCGCGTGGTGTCCGAGATCACCGAATCCAACGGCTCCTCGTCGATGGCTTCGGTCTGCGGCGGCTGCCTGGCGCTGATGGACGCCGGCGTGCCCATGAAGGCGCACGTGGCCGGCATTGCCATGGGCCTGATCAAGGACGGCAACCGCTTCGCGGTGCTGACCGACATCCTGGGTGACGAAGATCACCTGGGCGACATGGACTTCAAGGTGGCCGGTACCACCAACGGCATCTCGGCGCTGCAGATGGACATCAAGATCCAGGGCATCACCAAGGAAATCATGCAGGTCGCGCTGGCCCAGGCCAAGGAAGCCCGCATGCACATCCTGGGCAAGATGCAGGAAGCCATGGGCGAAGCCAAGACCGAAGTGTCCAACTTCGCGCCCAAGCTCTTCACCATGAAGATCAACCCCGAGAAGATCCGCGACGTGATCGGCAAGGGCGGCTCCGTCATCCGTGCGCTGACCGAAGAGACCGGCACGCAGATCAACATCGACGAAGACGGCACCATCACCATCGCCTCGACCGACTCGGCCAAGGCCGACGAAGCCAAGCGCCGCATCGAGCAGATCACGGCCGAAGTGGAAGTGGGCAAGGTCTACGAAGGCCCGGTCACCAAGATTCTGGACTTCGGTGCCCTGATCAACCTGCTGCCTGGCAAGGACGGCCTGCTGCACATCAGCCAGATCGCCCACGAGCGCGTCGAGAAGGTCACCGACTACCTGAGCGAAGGCCAGGTCGTGCGCGTGAAGGTGCTGGAGACCGATGAAAAGGGCCGCGTCAAGCTGTCCATGAAGGCCCTGGCCGAACGCAACACCGGCGAGCAGGCGCCTCAACAGCCTCAGTCGTGATGTCACCGGTCGTGCCGGTCATGCAAGCCGTTGAAATCAGCGCCTACGGCGCACCCGAAGTCCTGCGCCTGGGCGAACGCCCGGTGCCGGTCGCGGGTGCGGGCGAGGTGCTGATCCGTGTCAGCGCGTCGGGCGTGAACCGCCCTGACGTGCTGCAGCGCACCGGCAACTACCCGGTGCCACCTGGCGCGTCCGACATTCCCGGCCTCGAGGTGGCGGGCGTGATCGAATCGGGCGATGCCGCCGCGATGGCGCAGGCCGGCCTGAAGGCCGGCGACCGCGTGTGCGCGCTGGTCGCCGGGGGTGGCTACGCGCAATGGTGCGTGGCGCCTGTGGGGCAATGCCTGCCGGTGCCCGAGGGCCTGGACGACATCGCCGCCGCTTCGCTGCCCGAGACCTTCTTCACCGTCTGGAGCAACGTGTTCGACCGCGGTCGCCTGCAGGCCGGTGAAACCCTGCTCGTGCAGGGTGGCACCAGCGGCATCGGCGTGACCGCGATCCAGATGGCCAAGGCCCTGGGCGCTCGCGTGATCGCCACCGCCGGCAGCGACGACAAGTGCGCCGCCTGCCTCAAGCTCGGGGCCGACCACGCCATCAACTACAAGACCCAGGACTTCGTCGCTGCCGTGGCCGAGCTCACGGGCAAGCGCGGCGTCGATGTCGTCCTCGACATGGTCGCCGGCAGCTACGTGAGCCGCGAGATCGAATGCCTGGCCGAGGACGGCCGGCTGGTGATCATTGCGGTGCAGGGCGGCGTCAAGGCCGAGTTCAACGCCGGCCTGGTGCTGCGCCGTCGCCTGACCATCACGGGGTCCACCCTGCGACCCCGGCCGGTGGCGTTCAAGGCGGCGATCGCGGCCTCGCTGCGCGCGCGCGTGTGGCCCTTGCTGGCCGAAGGCCGCATCCAGCCGGTGATTCACCAGGTGTTTCCCGCCGCGCAGGCCGCGGCGGCGCACACGCTGATGGAGTCCAACCAGCACGTCGGCAAGCTCGTGTTGAGCTGGGCCTGACCCGGTCAGAGAAGAAACCGTCATGAGAAAACTGATTGCAGGCAACTGGAAGATGAACGGCTCGCTGGCCGCCAACGAAGCGCTGGTCAAGGCCATGCTCGATGGCCTCGGCGGCCAGTCGCCCAAGGCCGACATGGCCCTGTGCGTGCCCGCGCCTTACCTGGCGCAGGTGGGCGCGCTGCTGCAACGCAGCCCGATCGCCTGGGGCGCGCAGGATGTGTCGAGCCAGGAGCAGGGCGCCTACACCGGTGAGGTGTCGGCGGCCATGCTGCGTGACTTCGCCTGCCGCTACGCCATCGTGGGCCATTCCGAGCGCCGCCAGTACCACGGCGAAACCGACGCCGTGGTGGCCGAGAAGGCGAAAGCCGCGCTGGCCAAGGGCATCACGCCCATCGTCTGCGTCGGCGAAACGCTGGCCGAGCGCGAGGCCGGTCACACCGAGGAGGTGGTCAAGCGCCAGCTGGCGGCCGTCATCCACCTCTGCGGCCACTGCATCACTGAAATCGTCGTGGCCTACGAGCCAGTCTGGGCCATCGGCACCGGCAAGACCGCCACGCCCGAAGAGGCGCAGCAGGTGCACGCCGTGTTGCGCGCCCAGATTTCGGCGGCGACGCAGAATGCCGGTCGGGTTCACATCCTGTACGGCGGCAGCATGAACGCAGCCAACGCCGCGAGCCTGCTGGCCCAGCCTGACATCGACGGCGGCCTCATCGGCGGTGCGTCGCTCAAGGCGCCCGACTTCCTTCAGATCGTGGCTTCTGCCCCTTAATCCCCGCTCGCGCCCTGGGTGGCGCGGCGACAACCGATATCTCCGGAGAAAAAAGATGAACGTTTTGTTGACCATCCTGCTGGCGGTTCAGATCCTGGCCGCGCTGGGCATGATCGGCCTGATCCTCATGCAGCACGGCAAAGGTGCCGATGCGGGCGCGGCCTTCGGTGGTGGCGCTGGTTCGGCCAGCCTGTTCGGTGCCTCGGGTGGCGCGAACTTCCTGTCGCGCACCACGGCCGTGCTGGCCGCCATCTTCCTCGCCTGCACGCTGGCTCTGGCGTATTTCGGCAACCTGCGCACCGCCGCACCGAGCACGGGCAGCGTGCTGGAAGGCGCTGCCTTGCCCGCGCAACCGGCCGGAGCCGCCCAGCAGATCCCGGGCACCGGCACGGCGCCCGCGCCGGCCGCCGCAGGCGATGCCGCACCGGCCACCGGCGCAGCCCAGATTCCCGCCAAGTAAGCGAATCCTCCATCCGCCTGGCCACCACGCCGGGCGGACTTTTCCTGCGCTGCGACAACCCGACCGATTCCTTCGGAAAAACCGGAGCAGCCCCCGGAAACAGGGGGCGTTTCAGGGTAAACTCTATGGGTTGTCAGCAAGGCTCGCACCATTCCTCGCGAGCCCATCAATGCAGACCCAGCCGACGTGGTGAAATTGGTAGACACGCTATCTTGAGGGGGTAGTGGCGAAAGCTGTGCGAGTTCGAGTCTCGCCGTCGGCACCAATCATTGGACAACACGGTCCCACGCCGTGTCAGCGGAATCTACCCAAGATGAGTCTCGAACAATACCTTCCTGTGCTCCTGTTTATCTTGGTGGGTATTGCCGTAGGGATCATCCCGCAGGTTCTGGGCTACATCCTTGGCCCCAACCTCCCGGACGCCGAGAAAAACTCCCCTTACGAATGCGGCTTCGAGGCTTTCGAAGACGCCCGCATGAAGTTCGATGTGCGCTACTACCTGGTGGCCATCCTCTTCATTCTCTTCGACCTCGAAATTGCATTCCTCATTCCCTGGGCCGTGGCGTTCTCCGACATCGGGGCCACGGGCTTCTTCGCTGGCGTGGTGTTCCTGGCCATCCTGACCGTGGGCTTCGCCTACGAATGGAAAAAAGGCGCGCTGGATTGGGAATGAGTTCGACAGACGCGTGCGCGCGCACCGGAGCGGTTCATGATTGAAGGTGTATTCAAGGAAGGTTTCGTCACCACCAGCTACGACTCGGTGGTGAACTGGGCCAAGACCGGCTCGCTCTGGCCCATGACCTTTGGTCTGGCCTGCTGCGCGGTCGAGATGATGCACGCGGCCGCCGCGCGCTACGACATCGGCCGCTTCGGCTCCGAGGTGTTCCGCGCCAGCCCGCGCCAGTCCGATCTGATGATCGTGGCCGGCACGCTGTGCAACAAGATGGCGCCGGCCCTGCGCAAGGTCTACGACCAGATGGCCGAGCCGCGCTGGGTGCTGTCCATGGGCTCGTGCGCCAACGGCGGCGGTTACTACCACTACAGCTATTCGGTGGTGCGGGGCTGCGATCGCGTCGTTCCGGTCGACGTCTACGTGCCGGGATGTCCCCCCACGGCCGAAGCTCTGCTCTATGGCGTGATGCTCCTGCAGAAGAAGATCCGGCGCACGGGCACGATCGAGCGGTAAGGCGAAGGGACTGATAATATGAGTGAAGCCCTGAACGAGCTCGCTTCCTACCTCGCAGAGGTTCGTGGTGCGTTGATCGCCTCGAGCGAGATCCGCTTCGGCGAACTGACGCTGACGGCGAAGTCGGAAAACCTGATCCCGCTGTTGACCTTCCTGCGTGACGACGTCCAGTGCGGCTTCGTCAACCTGATCGACATCTGCGGCGTCGACTACCCGAAGCGCGAAGACCGCTTCGACGTGGTCTACCACCTCCTGTCACCGCGCCAGAACCTGCGCATCCGGATTAAGGTCGCGACCGGCGAGTTCAAGCCCGTGCCGTCAGCCTGCCCGGTTTTCCCCGGCGCCGACTGGTTTGAGCGCGAAGCCTGGGACATGTACGGCATCCTGTTCACCGATCACCCGGACCTGCGCCGCATCCTCACCGACTACGGCTTCGAGGGGCACCCGTTCCGCAAGGACTTCCCGATGACGGGCTATACCGAGCTGCGCTATTCCGAGGAGGAGAAGCGCGTGGTGTACGAGCCTGTCGTGCTGCCGCAGGAAATGCGCCAGTTCGACTTCCTCAGCCCCTGGGAAGGCGCGGACTACGTGCTGCCGGGCGACGAGAAGTCGCGCGGCGAGCCGACCGTCACGGAGGTCAAGGTCACCGAGAAGCCGAGCGAGACCGGCGCCGGGCGCAAGGCCGACGAGAACGCCGCCAAGCGCGTCTCGGACGGCCCGCCGGCGCAGAAGGACACCGGCAAGGACGCGCCCCCGGCGCCCGACGAAACCTCCCGGGAGGGCGGCAGATGAGCATGTATCTCGAGGAGTCGCCCACCACCGAAGGTGAGGTGATCTCCAACTACACGATCAATTTCGGCCCGCAGCACCCGGCGGCCCACGGCGTGCTGCGCATGGTGATGGAGCTCGACGGCGAGGTGATCGAGCGCGTCGACCCGCACGTCGGCCTGCTCCACCGCGGCACCGAGAAGCTGATCGAGCAGAAGACCTATCTCCAGGCTCTGCCCTATTTCGACCGGCTCGATTACTGCTCGCCGCTGTGCATGGAGCATTCCTATGTGCTCGCGGTCGAGAAGCTGCTCAATCTCGAGGTTCCGCTGCGCGCGCAATATCTGCGCGTGATGATGGCGGAGCTGACCCGCATCAAGAACCACATGCTCAACCTCGGCGCGCATGTCATGGACGTCGGCGCGATGACGCCGAACCTGTGGCTGTTCGAGCTGCGCGAGGACTGCATGAACTTCTACGAGCGCGTCTCGGGCGCGCGGATGCATGCGGCGTGGTTCCGCCCGGGCGGCGTGCACGAGGACATTCCGGAAAAGGTGCTCGTCGACATCGGCGACTGGGTCGAGAACCGGCTGCCCAGGCTGTTCGACGACGCGATGAGCCTCGTGGTCGACAACCGCATCTTCAAGCAGCGCAATGTCGACATCGCCGTGGTGAGCCGCGACGACGCGATCGCCTGGGGCTTCTCCGGCCCGATGATCCGTGCCGCGGGCCTGCCGTGGGACCTGCGCAAGTCGCAGCCCTACGACGTCTATGACCGCATGGAGTTCGACATTCCGGTCGGCACCAATTCGGACTGCTACGACCGCTTCATGGTGCGCGTGAAGGAAGTCTACGAAAGCGCC
>JAGKSX010000075.1 GCA_018993155.1 Hydrogenophaga sp. | reverse complement strand
GTGAGACTTTCAACCATTGTCGCGCAGCCGACTGCTTTCTACACACGGAGCGGACATCTTGCACGGCGTCTCAGAGCCGTCATTCCAATTGAACTGATGGACCAGAGTTGTAGCCTCGACGGCGACCTTAGCCAGTAGACTGTGGAGCGATCGGCAATCCTGACTTTTCCACTCATTTGCGCGAATCTTGCCAGAATGCAGTGCATGCTGCTCTAATTCAAACTTTGGGTGCAACAAACAGTCAGAGAGGGAGCATATGTCGAATGACGATGCGTTCAACGTAGCCAAGGACAGCGTTTCGCTCGTCGTGGAGGTCATTAAGGCTGCGGGTGACAACCCACAGGTCAAGGAAGCTGCAGGCAATCTCGGACAGACGGCCGTTACGCTGACAAAGACCATCAACAACGTGCTTGTTCCCTTGGCCGCAATCAACTTCGCTTTCGACAAGGCCCGAGCTTACTTTTCTGGGAGGTTCCAGCAAGACATTGCTGAGAAGGCGCAAGCAATACCACCAGAGTACGTTGTTGAGCCAAAGGCATCCATTGCCGGCCCTACGTTGCAGGGGCTCGCGTTCACGCACGACGAGCCGGATCTCAAAGAGATGTATCTAAATTTGCTGACTACTTCAATGGATGGTCGCTCTGCCTCATTTGCGCACCCGGCTTTTGTGGAGATCATCAAACAACTTGATAGCGAAGATGCAAGGCTAGTCCGAGAGGCACTTCAATCCCAGAGCGCGATTCCGATCATCCAAATTCATCGAAAGTTCAAGGACGGCTCTGGCTACAGCGTGCTCGTTCAACATCTGCTTAATCTGAAAAATTCAACTACGGGCGTGCCCGTTGAAGACCCGCAGCTTCCAGCAATGATTGACAACTGGATTCGCCTCGGACTAGTTGATGTGGCCTACGACAAGCACTTAACCGAAGCCGCTCACTACGCTTGGGCAGACCAACGACCTGAGTTTTTACGATTGCGTCAGGAACCACAACAAGACGAGGTACAGGTGGAGTATCAAAAGGGGGTCATGCAGCGCACCGAACTTGGGAAGCGTTTTGCACGGGCCATTGGTCTTCAGTGAAGCCCGATCCTCTCTCCAAGCGGACCGCCTCTGGCGGCCGTTGGATTCAAACCTCCGCCATCCACAATACTCAGTCGATCAATCATGTCGAACATTGAACAATTTCCGGAAGAGGATCTTGCCCCCGAAACCGAGTCCCAGGGTGACATAAAGCCCCTGCGTGACAAACTTGAGGCTAGATGTGTCGCTGCGAAGATTCCGATAGAGGAGGTCGAAGGACTTGAACCTGGTGAACGAGTTTTCCGAGTCGGCATTCCCTGCGGTAGAGAGCGACGCTGGATCAGCTGTTTTAACTTTTCTAGTTTTGAGCGATTGCTATCAGTGCCATTTGAGGACTACGTGTTCTTGCAAGGACTTGATGCCGTCTGCAATTACAAGACAGGGACAGTCGAAGCGGCAGTTCGCGCTCTAGGTGCGTCCTCTTCAAGGTCGCTCCTCTCTCGCCTGCTGAAGGTTCCTCCGGGTGTTTCGGCGGACCATAACGCCGCTACAGGACTTGAACTTTTATCACCGGATCAGAAGACTTCGCTTGCCATCTCGGAGCCATCAGCCGAACTCTCCAAACTAGTTCGTGGCCCAAGCCCAAGATTGTCAATCTCACTGACCGCCGACGGGATCACTCAACACGACAAGGCGCTTGAACACCTTCGTCGCGTCTCCGATGCGTTATTTTTTCAGATCGATCTGCTGCATGACGTGACATTCACGCTTGTTCGTGAGCGCCGCTCTCTGGCACGGCGAAGACGTTCGACTCGAGCTGAGCAGCCGCCAGATATCGCGTTCCCGGTGCATGAGTACGACTCGGCTCCTATCTCTTTGTACTGGTATGCACGCAGCGCCATTGGCATGCCCCTACTCCAGTACCTCGCGTACTACCAAGTGATTGAGTACTATTTTCCGACGTACTCTCAGGCTGATGCGCGGCGCAAGCTCAAGGCAGTCCTCAAAGATCCGGGTTTTCGTGGTGATAGAGATGCAGACCTTGGTCGTCTTCTATCGGCAATCCACGTTAGTAGGTCGGGCGCATTCGGAGACGAGAGATCACAGCTCCGAGCCACGCTGTTGGAGTGCATCGATGCCGAGGCCGTTCGACAGTTCATTACAGCTGACTCGGTTCGTTCGGATTTCCTCTCGTCAAAAGTGAGGGGACTCTGCGACCACAAGATTCCCATAGCAAGCCCAACAGCCGATCTCAGGGCCGATGTTGCAGAGCGAATCTATGAGATTCGATGCAAGATCGTGCACACAAAGACGGACGCGAAGAACTCTGAGTTTGAATTGCTACTGCCGTTTTCGAAGGAGGCTGAGCAGCTCGCCCATGACATTGAGCTTGTTCAGTTTGTCGCCCAGCAGGTTCTCATCGCAGCGAGCACCCCGTTCCATGCGTAGGGGTGGCTGAACCTGTGTGGAGTGGAATGCTACCGGCGAGCCGCTTGCCGTTTGCATTCCCTCCGACCAGAAATTGAGCGACTGTTTTTCCTTTCGGGAGAGTCCGCTTTTGGTCTACTCGAGTCACTCGGACCTCGAAGCTGAAAGACTGCAACCGCTGCACAGCTGCCTTCGGATCGCTCTCTTTGGTGCCGCTGCTGCGGGCGCTGAGATGGTGCACCTGCGAGACTGGGACCGTTCGCTGCAGATTTTTCTCTCACGCCCATTGAATGCTTTCGTCGTATTGATGTACAGTCCCTTCCGCTCACGAAAAAGGTGAGCCGGGCTTGAGAACCCGAGAAAACTGTCGCGGCCTGAAGGCCGCTGTACACCGCTAGAACAGCGGCCTTCATCATTCACGCTTGTTTTATGGCGGCTCGAATGGGAGGTCGCAAGGCCTGCCGGTTTTTCGCGAGAATTTTCCTGGTTCTCAACCCGTTCGGGCCGCCGCCACTCTGTGTTGTGTGGCGGCGGCTGTTCCTCCACGAACAGGGAAGGCAGGCACCTATGCCGAAGCTGCAGCACAAGCAACAGAAACTCGCCGTGTTGATCGACGCGGAGAACGTCTCCCACACGCTGATCCGTTCCATCCTGTTGCGCGCCGCCTGTTACGGCGTGCTCATCGTCAAGCGCGCGTATGCCGACTGGTCTCGGCCCGGCATGAGCCGTTTCAAGAACGTGCTGCTCCACAACGCCATCGAAGCGGTGCAGCTTTTTCCCTACGCCAAGGGCAAGAACGCGGCCGACATCATGCTCAGCGTGGAGGCCATGTCGCTGGTGAACACGGGGCAGTTCGATGCGGTCTGCCTCGTCTCGTCAGACAGCGATTTCACGCCGCTGGCGTTCGGTGTGCGGCGCGAGGGTGTTCGCGTCTATGGCTTCGGCGCGCGGCAGACGCCACGGGCATTTGTGGCGGCGTGCACCAGCTTCATCTACACGGAGTCGATCCTGACGGACTGATCGCCTGCGATGCGGCTTACGCCCGCCGCGTTGCGAACACCGTGGCGGTTTTGCGCACCGGGCTGGAGAGCACCAGCGAGGTGGTGACGCTGCCGTGCACCGCGAGCGCGTCGACCACGCGCTCCAGATCCTTCGGCTCGGCGATGGCGCAGCGCACGATGAAGCAGTCTTCCCCGGTCACGCGGTCCGCTTCCAGCACCTCCGGCATGTTCTCGAACAGCTGCACATATTGGGAAATGCCGGCGTGCGTGGTCTGGATGCGAATGAGGGCCTGCAGCCCGATGCCGATGGCGCGCAGGTTGACGCGCGCGCTGTAGCCCTCGATCACGCCCGCATCCTCCAGCTTGCGCACGCGCTCGCTCATGGCGGGCTGCGACAGGCCGATGCGCTTGCCGATGGCGGCCAGGCTTTGCCGCGCGTCGCGCTGCAGGGCTTCGAGGATGAGGAGGTCTTTCTTGTCCAGCTTCATGGCGGTGTGTCGTGTGGCGCGGGCAGCGATGATCCATCGGTTTCGAGGGCCGGATTCCGATGGCCCGCGCTTGGAGGGGGCGGTGCCATTGTCTAGCATGGGCCTTTTATCCAAGGACGGAAACATGGAACTCATCGGCATGCTCGACTCGCCCTATGTGCGGCGTGTGGCGGTCACCTTGCAACTTCTCGGGCTGCCTTATGTGCATCGGCCGATCTCGGTGTTTCGCACCTTCGACGAGTTTCGCGCGATCAACCCGGTGGTGAAGGCGCCCACGCTGGTGTGCGCCGACGGCCAGACGCTGATGGACTCCACGCTGATCATTGACCACGTCGAGTCCGTGGCGGGCCGCAGCCTGATGCCGGCGAGCGGGCCGCAGCGGCAGCGCGCGCTGCGCGTCGTGGGGCTGGGTCTGGCGGCTTGCGAAAAGGCGGTGCAGATCGTCTACGAGCGAAATCTGCGCCCGGCCGAGAAGCTGCACGAGCCCTGGATGCTTCGGGTGAAGGGGCAACTGGTGGCCGCCTTTGCGCAGCTTGAAGCCGAGCTGGTGGCGCAGCCCCTGCCGGTGGGGGTGGCTTCCATCGACCAGGCCGGGGTCACGGCCGCTGTGGCGTGGCGCTTCGCGCAGGAGATGGTGCCCGGTGAGGTGGATGCCCAGGCCTACCCGGCAACGGCTCGCCATTCGCGTGAGGCAGAAGGGCTGGATGCCTTCCGCGCGGCGCCCTTCGCCTGAAGGGCGGTCGAGTTGCCTCAGCCCTTGCGGCCGAGCTTGCGGTAGACGGTGGCGCGGCTGATGCCGAGCGCGCGCGCCGCTTCCTTCACGTTGCCGCGCGCGTCGTCCACGGCCTTGCGGATCATGGCGGTTTCCACGTCCTTGAGTGGCAGGCTGTGGCCGGCGGCGCCGTGCAGGGCGCCGCGTTCGCCCCCCTGGCTGAGCTGGGCCAGCACGCTCAGGCGCAGGCCGGACCACAGCGGCACTTCCAGCGGGCCGCGCTGGTGCCGCGCGGCGTCGAACAGGGTTTCCACCGGCACGGCGAAGAGCTCGCTGCAGTGGCCGGGCGCCATGCCGGCGGCAATGCCCAGCATGTCGGCGGCCGGGCGGTTGAGCGCGGTGATCTGGCCATCGGCGTCCAGGCACACCAGCCCGTCGCTGGCGTCGCCCGGCATGCGGCCGGGCCAGCTCAGGCACAGCAGCAGGCGGTGCGGCTGGCTCAGGGTGAGGGCGTTCTCGATGCTGCGCGCCGATTGCGTGACGAGGTGCTTGAGCGCGGGTTGTTCGATCACGTTCACGCCGGTGAGGTCGAGCATGCCGACGCACTGCCCGTCGGGCCCCCAGATCGGCGCGCCGGCGCAGCTGTAGACGCTGGTGTCGTCGAAGAAGTGTTCGCCCCGGTGCAGCCACACGGGCTGCAGGTCGGCCAGGGTGGTGCCGATGGCGGTGGTGCCCACGGCGCGTTCGGACAAGTCCACGCCGATGCGGGCGATGCTGGCGGCTTGCGGGTTGTGGCGGTCCACCGGGCCGTTGACGTCGATCACCAGGCCGCGCGCGTCGGTGAGGATGGCGAAGTAGCGCGTGTGCGCCATGGCGCGCGAGAGCGACTGGATGACCGGGGCGGCGGCGCGCAGCAGCGGCTGGTTGGCTTCGATGGCGCGCTGTGCCGCGCCGCTGGTGACGGTGTCGAAGGTGATGTGCTGGCGCGGTTCGAGCCCGATGTCCAGGCAGCGCCGCCAGGAGCGTTCGACCCAGGGCGCCAGCAGGGGCGGGCTGAGCGGTGCGCGCGATTCGAGCACGGCCTTGCGCGCCTGTTCGATCAGGGCCAGGCGCTGCTGCTGGGGCATCGAAGGCTGGGGCTGTGGGGTCACGATCGGCAGGGGGTTGGCTGGGCCGGGGCCGGGCTGCGGACAGGTCTTCGCCATTAGAGCAGCGTTTGGCCGCCCGCGCACCCCCGGCGTTGACGGGGTTAACCCGGCCAGCGCCAGCTCCAGCGGTTTTCTCGCACCAGGGCTTCCAGGTCGGCCGGGGTGTCCAGGTCGCGGGTGTAGTGCGGGTTGTCCACCGCCCACAGGCGAACGGCCTCCGGGTGGGCGGCGCGCCACTGGCGCAGGCTGGGTTGCAGGGGCTCGGTCAGGGCGCTGCGCACGCGCGCGTCGAAGATCACCGGGTGGCCGGGCTGGCCGTGCACCATGGGCACCTGCACGTGGATGCCGGGGCTGCGGGCGGTGAAGGCGTCCAGCGCCAGTTGCACGTCGGCGCGGTCGATCAGGGGCTGGTCGGCCAGCAGCACCACCACCTGTTTCACGTCGTGCGCCAGCGCGCGCAGGCCGGCGCGCAGCGACGAGGCGGTGTCTTCTTCCGGGCGGGGGTTGATGACGCACAGTGGCGCCAGCCCTTCGGGCAGGCGGGCCACATGGGCCTGCACGTCTTTGGCGTGGTGGCCGAGCACCAGCACCAGGTCATGGCGCGACGGGCCGCGCAGGGGCTGCAGCTGGGTGAGCAGCCGCTCCAGCAGGGTGCTGCCTTCCAGCTCCAGCAGGCACTTGGCCACGCCCCCCATGCGCCGGCCGGCGCCGGCGGCGAGGATGACGAAACCCGTCTTCACGGCGAGACGAAGCAGGTGGGCGCGGAGGCTTCGGCGGCGGAGAGGGTGTTCTTCGCGTTCGCCACTTCCATGTCGCGCGGCAGCGGCACGCCGTTCTTCACCGCGAGCACCTCGGCCATCACGCTGACCGCGATCTCGGCCGGCGTCTTGCTGCCGATGTAGATGCCGATCGGCCCGCGCAGGCGGGCGAGGCTTTCTTCGGTCTGGTCGAAGTGCTCGATCATGCGGGCGTGGCGCGCCTCGTTGTTGCGGCGCGAGCCGATCGCGCCCACATAGAAGGCGTCGGTCTCCAGCGCTTCGAGCAGGGCCAGGTCGTCCAACTTGGGGTCGTGCGTGAGCGCGATCACGCAGCTGCGCCGGTCCACGCGGAACTCGCGCACCACGTCGTCGGGCATCTCGGTGACGATGGTCACGCCGGGCACGGCCCAGGCGCTGCGGTATTCCTCGCGCGGGTCGCACACGGTGACCGCGAAGCCGTTGAACAGCGCCATGGTGGCGAGGTACTCGGTGAGCTGGCCGGCGCCGATCAGCAGCATGCGGTACTCGGGGCCGAAGGTGTTGCTCAGCCACCCGTTCTCGTCGGCCAGTGCCGCAGGTGTGTCGGCCGCGCGCAGTTCCACGCGGCCGGTGGCCAGCTCGGTGCGGCGCTCGACCAGGTGGCCGGCGGTGAGCGTGCGCACCAGTTCGTCCAGCGACGTGGCGTCGGGGTTGAATTCGAGCACCAGCTCCAGCGTGCCGCCGCAGGGCAGGCCGAAGCGGTGGGCCTCGTCGGCGCTCACGCCGTACTTCACGCGCTCGGGCGGGCCGGTGGGGATCTCGTGCGTGATGCCGGGCGGTGCCGTGCTGCCTTGCACCGCGCCGTGGGCGCGGCTGTAGCGGTAGATCAGGTCGTCCTCGATGCAGCCGCCCGAGACCGAGCCGACCACCGCGCCGGTTTCGCACAGCGCCATGACCGAGCCGACCGGGCGCGGCGACGAGCCCCAGGTGCGCACGACGGTGGCCAGCAGCGCGCGCCGGCCTTCATTGCGCCAGCCGAGCAGGGTGCGCAGGACGGTGACATCCAGATTTTCCAAGGTTATCCCTTCGTGGCCAGGTAGATCACCGCCGCCACAACGACGGCGATGGCGGCCCAGGCCCAGGTCGGCATGCCGCCGCCGGCCTTGGGCATGGGTTGGAGCGCGGTGCCGGCCGATGCGGGGGCGGCGGCAGCGGCGCTCGGGTAGCGGGCCTGCAAGGCCTCGTCGAAGCGGCGGAAGAAGTCTTCCGCCAGCGACTTGGCCGCGCCGTCGATCAGGCGTTGGCCGAGCTGCGCGATTTTGCCACCCACCGTGGAATGCACCGTGTAGCTGAGTTCGCAGCCGGAGGCGGCGGGCGCGAGCTGCACGGCGGCTTCGCCCTTGCCGAAGCCGGCCACACCGCCCTGCGCGTCGAAGCCGATCTTGTAGGAGGTGGGCGGCACGATGTCGGTGAGCGTCACGCGCCCGCTGAAGCGCGCGGCGACCGGGCCGATCTTGATGGCGGTGGTCACGGCGTAGGTGTTGGGTTCGGTGAGCTCGAATTTTTCGCAGCCCGGGATGCAGGCCTTGAGCATGTCGGGGTCGTTGAGGGCTTCCCAGGCCTGCTGCTGCGTCACGGCGAGTGACCGGTTTCCTTGCATGTCCACGTGGGTTTCTCCTGTCAGGTCGGAATGATGAATGAAACAGATGACATCAGCCGCGCTGCATCAGCGCGGCCATGGACCGCGCGAGGTCTTCGAGGCGGCTGAGGTTGTGCACGGCGAGCATGCCGTGGGCGTGGCGGTGCAGCACGCTGGCGCCGCTGGCCAGGGGGGCGTAGCCGTCGTAGCGCAGCAGGGGGTTGAGCCAGAGCAGGCGGCGGCTGTGGCGGCCGAGCCAGGTGAGTTCCTGGTCGAGCAGCTCGGGCGCGCCGGTGTCCAGGCCGTCGGTGATGAGCAGCACGACGGTGCGCCGGCCCACGAGGCAGCGCGGGTATTGGGTGCGCAGGGTGGCGAGCGAGGCGCCCAGGCGGGTGCCGCCGGCGAAGTCGTCGATGGCGGCGTTGGCCATGTCCAGCATCTGGTCGGTGTCGCGGTGGCGGAAGGCGGCGCGCAGGTCGGTGAGTTCGGTGCCGAAGGCGAAGGCGGCGCGCGGGGTGCCGCGTGTGGCCTGGTGCAGGAAGGCGAGCAGCAGGCGGGCGTAGCGTTCCATGGAGCCGGAGATGTCGACGAGGATGAGCAGCGGCAGTGGCTGGGGCCGGCGGTTCATCAGGGGCAGCTGGAGCAGTTCGCCTTCGTGCCGGCGCGCCTGTTGCAGGGCGCGTGGCCAGTTGGGGCGGTGGCCGCGGGTGCCGGCGCGTTCGCGGCGCGAGCGCACGGGGGGCAAGGGGAGAGGGATGTCGCGCACGAGTTGTTCGACGAGGCGGAATTCGCTGGCGGAGAGGCCGGCGAAGTCGGCATGGCGCAGGCGCTGTTGGTCGCTGGCGGTCATGGCGGCGTCGAATTTGAGTTCGGTTTCGCCTTGGTTGGGGGTGCGGGCTTTGAGGCCGGCGACGCTGAGGGCTTCCTGCACGCGGGCTTTGCGCCGGACCGGGTGGGCTTTGGCGGCTTTGGGGAGCATTTGGGCGAGGAGTTGCTGGGCGAGTTCGGGGTTGCGGAAGAAGGCTTCGAACATTTCGCCGAAGACGCCGATGTCCTGCTGGCGGCTGACCATCACGGCTTCGAGGGCGGCGCGCAGGTCGTCTCTTCGCTCCAGGCCGACGGCTTGTGCGGCGGTGACGGCGAGGATGACGCGGCTGCTGTCGACCGGCACCCCGGCGCGGCGCAGGGCCCTGCCGAAGGCGGTGATGTGGTCGGGGAGTTTCCCGCTTCTGGCGTCGCCGAGGATCATTCTTTTTCTGCCTGCTTTTTGCTTGGCACGTCGTGGTGGGTTGCCTGCACCTCGCGCTGACGGCTGGCGTGGTCCGCGTTCTCCGGCGCTGCTCGCGGGTGTCTGCCCGGGTCCACCACCATCACTTCGTCAATACCACCCCCTCGCTCAACCTCTGTGGCAACCGCGAATGGGCGCCTGCGCCCGCGAACCCCACCATCCGTCGAGAGTGACATGCGGGCGCGCAAAGGGTTTTCATTTTTGTGGCGTGCCTGGGTGCGGCTGGGGTCGATGGGGTGGGGGTCCGGGCGCAGGCGCCCATTCGCGGTTGCCACAGAGCGTGCGTCCAGACCACGGTGTTGACGCAGTGGTTTCCCGTGTGCCCGGGCAGACGCCCGCGAGCAGCGCCGGAGAACGGGCCCCCGCCCCAGCGGCCCGGAGCCAATGCAAGCAAGCAAGGTGTCCACAGAAATCACACAGGCTCAGGCGCCAACAACTGGTCGAGCATGGGCAACAAAGCCGCCACGTCTTCACGCTGCTTGAAAAGGATGCCGGCGGTGTCCTGAATCACCTCAGGGTCCAGAGTCAGCGTATCCAACGCCACCAGGGCCTTGGCCCACTCCACACTCTCCGCGATCCCTGGGCTGCGCTGGAAGGCGTTGGCAAACGGCTGGTTGCGCAGGCGCGAGACGAAGCGCGTGACTTGCTCGGTGAGCGCCGCACTGGCTTCGGGCACCTGGCTTTTCACGATGGCGAGTTCGCG
The DNA here is from genome assembly GCA_018993155.1 of Hydrogenophaga sp. Classification (GTDB taxonomy): domain Bacteria; phylum Pseudomonadota; class Gammaproteobacteria; order Burkholderiales; family Burkholderiaceae_C; genus Hydrogenophaga. The sequence continues at coordinate 24,605 of JAGKSX010000075.1, read as the reverse complement.
TTCGCGCTCCGGGTAGTCCAGCCACTGGTACAGGCAACGCCGCTTCACCGCGTCGTTGAGGTCGCGCGTGCGGTTGCTCGTCAGGATGGTCAGCGGCGCGGCCACGGCCTGGATGGTGCCCAGCTCGGGGATGCTCACCTGGTACTCGCCCAGGTACTCCAGCAGAAAGGCTTCGAACGGCTCGTCGGCCCGGTCCACTTCGTCGATCAGCAGCACCGCGCCAGGCTCCGGCGTCTGCAGGGCCTGCAGCAACGGGCGGCGGATGAGGTAACGCGCCTGGTAGACCTCGCGCTCGATTTCGTCGGGCGTGGCCGTGGCCTGCGCGGCGCGCATGTGCAGCAGCTGCGCCGTGTGGTTCCATTCGTAGAGAGCCTCGCGCTGCTCCATGCCGTCGTAGCACTGCAGGCGCACCAGCGGCCGGCCCAGCACTTTGGCGAGCGCCTTGGCCAGCTCGGTCTTGCCCACGCCCGGCTCGCCTTCGAGCAGCAGCGGGCGTTGCAGGCGCATGGCCAGAAACACGGCGGTGGCCAGCCGCCGGGGAGCGTGGTAGCCCACGCCCTGCAGGGCGTGGCTGAGGCCGTCGATGCTGCCGGTGTCGTCGGGCACCCGGCTCATCCGTTGGCGTGACGCACCGCCACCTGCGTCTGCACCGTCACCAGGTGCGCCCGGTAGGCCGCGCTGGCGTGCAGGTCGCCGCTGATGTCGCTGGCGTCGATCTTCACGTCCTTCACCGCGTCGGGCGTGAAGCTCTTCGCCAAGGCCGCCTCCAGCCCGGCATGGCGGAACACGCCGTTGCCGGTGCCGGTGACCGCCACGCGCGGGCCCGAGGGCGTGAGCGCCACGAACACGCCCACCAGCGCGAAGCGCGAGGCCGGCTGGCGGAACTTGGCGTACGCCGCCTTGGTGGGGATGGGGAAACGGATCGCGGTGATGATCTCGCCCGGCTCCAGCGCCGTGGTGTACAGGCCCTGGAAGAAGTCGTCGGCCGCGATCTGGCGCCGGTCGGTCACCACGGTGGCGCCCAGGCCCAGCACGGCGCTGGGGTAGCAGGCGGCCGGGTCGTTGTTGGCCACCGAGCCACCCATGGTGCCGCGCGCGCGCACCTGGCGGTCGCCAATGCCTTCGGCCAGCGCGGCCAACCCGGGGATGTGCTTGCGCACGTCGGCGTTGTCGGCCACGTCCTGGTGGCAGGTCATGGCGCCGATGACCAGGGTCTGGCCTTCGACCTTGACGCCGCGCAGCTCGGCCACGCCGCCCAGGTCCACCAGTTGCTCGGGGCGCAGCAGGCGCTGTTTCATGGATGCGATCAGGGTCTGACCGCCGGCCAGGGGTTGCGCGCCGGCGCCGCTGAAGCGCTTGGCATCGGCCAGGGTCTTGGGTTGTTCGAGTGTGAATGCGTACATGGTGTGGGTCCTCCGGTTCAGGCCTTGGCCGATTGGATGGCGGTCCAGACGCGGCTGGGGCTCGCGGGCATGTCCAGGTCCTTCACGCCCAGCGGCGCGAGCGCGTCCAGCACGGCGTTGATCACCGCCGGCGGCGAGCCGATGGCACCGGCCTCGCCGCAGCCCTTGGTGCCCAGCGGGTTGGTGGTGCAGGGCGTGACCACGTGGCCGAGCCGGAAGTCCGGCACGTCGTCGGCGCGGGGCATGGCGTAGTCCATGAACGAACCGGTGACCAGCTGGCCGGTCTCGCGGTCGTACACGCAGTGCTCCAGCAGCGCCTGGCCGATGCCTTGCACCAGGCCGCCATGCACCTGGCCTTCCACGATCATCGGGTTGATGATGGTGCCGAAGTCGTCCACCGCGGTGAAGCGGTCGATGCGCACCACGCCGGTGTTGGGGTCCACCTCCACCTCGCAGATGTGCGTGCCGGCCGGGAAGGTGAAGTTGGTCGGGTCGTAGAACGCGGTCTCGTTCAGGCCCGGCTCCAGCTTGTCCAGCGGGTAGTTGTGCGGCACGTAGGCGGTGAGCGCGACCTGGCCGAAGGTGACTTTCTTGTCGGTGCCTTTCACGGTGAACTCGCCGTTGGCGAAGTCCACGTCGGCGTCGCCGGTTTCCATGAGGTGGGCCGCGATCTTCTTGGCCTTGGCCTCGATCTTGTCCAGCGCCCGCATGATGGCCGCGCCGCCCACCGAGATGGAGCGCGAGCCGTACGTGCCCATGCCGAAGGGCACGCGGCCGGTGTCGCCGTGCACGATGTCCACTTGCGACGGGTCCAGCCCCAGGCGCGAGGCCACGACCTGCGCGAAGGTGGTTTCGTGGCCCTGGCCGTGGCTGTGCGAGCCGGTGAACACGGTCACGCTGCCGGTGGGGTGCACGCGCACTTCGCCGCACTCGAACAGGCCGGCGCGCGCACCGAGCGCGCCCGCCACGTTCGACGGCGCCAGGCCGCAGGCTTCGATGTAGCTGCTGTAGCCCACGCCGCGCAGCAGGCCCTTGGCCTTGGAGGCGGCCTTGCGCTGTTCGAAGCTGGCCATTTCGGCGAGTTCGTTGGCCTGGGCCATGCAGGCGGGGAAGTCGCCGGTGTCGTACTGCAGCGCCACCGGGGTCTGGTAGGGGAACTCGGTGATGAAGTTGCGGCGGCGGATCTCGTCCTGCGACAGGCCGGTCTCCCACGCGCAGCGGCTCACGATGCGCTCGAGCAGGTAGGTCGCCTCGGGCCGGCCGGCGCCGCGGTAGGCGTCCACCGGCGAGGTGTTGGTGAACCAGGCGTCCACCTCCACGTAGACCTGCGGCGTCTTGTACTGGCCCGCGAGCAGCGTGGCGTACAGGATGGTGGGCACGGCGGTGGAGAAGGTGGAGAGGTAGGCGCCGAGGTTGGCGTCGGTGTGCACGCGGAAGGCGAGGAAGTGGCCGTCCTTGTCCAGCGCCATTTCGGCGTGCGTCACGTGGTCGCGGCCGTGGGCGTCGCTCAGGAAGGCCTCGGAGCGGTCGCAGGTCCACTTGATCGCGCAGTTGAGCTTCTTCGAGGCCCAGGTCAGGCACACGTCTTCGGCGTACAGGAAGATCTTGGCGCCGAAGCCGCCGCCCACGTCGGGCGCGATCACGCGCACCTTGTGCTCGGGCAGGCCGAGCACGAAGGCCGTCATCAGCAGGCGCTCCACGTGCGGGTTCTGGTTGGCCACGTAGAGCGTGTAGTCGTCGCCCGCGCGGTTGTAGCTGGCGATGGCCGCGCGCGGCTCCATCGGGTTGGGCGCGAGGCGGTTGTTGACCAGATCGATCTTGGTCACGTGCGCGGCGCCGTTGAACGCCGCGTCCACCTGGCCCTTGTCGCCGATGGCCCACTTGTAGCAGTGGTTGTCGGCGGCGGCCTCGTGCAGCGCCGGCGCGCCGGGCTTCATGGCGTCGCGCACGTCCACCACGGCGGCCAGCGGCTCGTAGTCCACGTCCACCAGTTCGGCGGCGTTCTTCGCGTTCTCCAGCGTGTCGGCCACCACCATGGCGACGTGGTCGCCCACGTAGCGCACCTTGTCGAAGGCCAGGATGGGGTGGGGCGGCTCCTTCATGGGCTGGCCGGCGGTGTCGGTGATGAGCCAGCCGCAGGGCAGGCCCGCGATCTTGTCGCCCGCGACGTCGTTGCCGTCGAGGATGCCGATCACGCCCGGCGCCTTGAGCGCGGCGGCCTTGTCGATCTTGCGGATGTTGGCGTGCGCGTGCGGCGAGCGCACGAACACCGCGTGGTGCATGTTGGGCAGCACGATGTCGTCGGTGTACTGGCCGGCGCCGGTGAGGAAGCGGTAGTCCTCCTTGCGCTTGAGCGATTCACCGATGTGGGGGAGTTTGGAGAAGTCGGAAGCACCCATGTCAATGGCTCCAGTGAGGTTTCGATCGAGGGGCGCCGCGGAACTGGCTTTGCCAGGCCGCTGGCGCCGCCCCCTTGAGGGGGTCGCGCGAAGCGCGGCGGGGGGGTGTCACTTCATGGCGGCAGCGCCTTGCTGCACGGCCTTGACGATGTTCTGGTAACCGGTGCAGCGGCACAGGTTGCCCTCGAGCAGTTCGCGGATCTCGGCACCGGTGGCGCCGGGGTTCGACTTGCACAGGCTCACCGAGCTCATCACCATGCCCGGGGTGCAGAAGCCGCACTGCAGGCCGTGGCATTCCTTGAACGCCGCCTGCATCGGGTGCATGGTGCCGTCGGCCGACGCCAGGCCTTCGATGGTGGTCACCTCGCAGCCGGCGGCCTGGGGCAGCAGCATGTTGCAGGACTTGACCGCGCGCCCGTCGAGCAAGACCGTGCAGGCGCCGCACTGGGCGGTGTCGCAACCCACGTGGGTGCCGGTGAGCTTGAGGTGTTCGCGGATCGCCTGGACCAAGAGCGTGTGGGGCGGCGCGTCGATGGTCACGGCCTTGCCGTTGACCCTGAGTTGAACCTGCATGCTTGTCTCCTTGTTGTGGTGATGGGGCACCAACAAGTTGAGCACGCTGCCCGGGCGGTGATTTGCGGGTTAACCCTCAAATCTCCCGACCGGCGGCAATCATTCTCAAATTGAGACGCGGTGTCTCATTTGGGCCGGGGGCGCGTGGTGCGCGGCTGCACCGCCTGCAGCCGGCCGGCGCGCAGCGCCACCACCGCCTGGGCCACGGCCAGCGCGGCCTGGCGGGTTTCTTCCTGCACGCCGGTGTCCTTGTCCAGGGCGTCGTGGCTGTTGAAGTAGGGTTCGTAGTAGCCGATGAAGCGGTCCAGCCGGGCCGGCGCACCGGCGTCGATCAGGCCCATCCAGTCCAGCCAGTCGCACAGCGAGCGGCGCGTGCCCTCGATGCCGGCCACGTCGCCGTGCACCACCACGCCGTAGGCCCGGCCCGCCAGGTGCTGCGGGTAGTCCCAGCCCGCCATTTCCAGTGCCTTGGCTTTCTCGGGCTTCTTGCCGCCGGTGGAGGTCGGGTCGGGGTTGCCGCCGTCGGCACAGACCAGGCGGTCCATCATCAGCTTGAGCGGGCTGGGGCTCTGGTACCAGTAGACGGGGGTGACGATGAGCACCGCGTGCGCGGCGGCCCAGCGCTCGTAGATCTCGGCCATCCAGTCGTGCGTCTGGTTCAGCGCGTGGTTGGGGTAGCAGCTGCAGGGCCAGTGGCACAGCGGCATGGCGGTGGACACGCAGCCCTTGCAGGGGTGGATGTGCAGCGCGTAGCTGGAGGTGAGCAGGCTCAGGTCGAGCAGGTCGACCTCCATCTGTTCCTGTTCCAGCGCCTGCTGCGCGATCTGCGTGAGGCGGAAGGTCTTGGACATTTCGCCCGGGCAGGTGCCGTCGTTGCGCGCGGCGCCGCAGACCAGCAGCACGCGCGAGGGCGTGCTCTTTTTCGCCCATCGGGTCTGGGCGGCTTCGATGCGCTGCTTGTTGGCCGCCCATTCGGACGACAGGTCGTAGCCCGGATCGGCATACCCCGGGCCGGCCTTTTGCGTGAGGGGCGCCTTGCGGCCTTCCTGGTAGGCCTCCCAGGCGATGGCTTCCAGGCGTTCGATGCTGGCGTCCTCGGTGCGGTAGGCGGGGTCCACGAAGAACTGGCGAAAGCGCTCGCTGAACTGCGCGCGCTGGAGCGGGGCGGGCGCCTGTCCTTTTCGGATCGGGGTCATGGTGGGTTGCCGGTGGGGTGGGGCCGCCCAATATGAAAGCGGCCCTGCCGCGCGTCTGTTCGCCACCGCACCCTGGCTTCAGGCCGGGGCCCGGTGGAAGCGCATCGTCCAGTTGGCTTCCCAGTGGCGGCCGGCGTCGGCCGAGAACGCCTGCTCCCACAGCGGCGAGGCGGTCTGCGTGTCGGTCCAGCGAAAGCGCACGCGGATCGGGCGGCCGTCCAGCACGTCTTCGGAGAAGAAGGTGCCCACGCCGCGGTCGAAGTGGCCCACCACCGGCACGTCCAGCTGGTGGGGCTGGCGGCCGTCCAGCCACCAGATGGACCAGCGGCCGGTGTGTGGGTTGTGGCTGCGCAGCGTGGCCGCGCGGTAGCTGCCGCCGGGCAGGTGCAGCAGGTTGTCGTCCACATTGCCCTGGCCGCCGAGCACGGGCCAGGCGGTGCAGGTGCCGTCGAAGCGCTCCCAGTCGGTGCAGCCGTTCAGGCGCTCGCGCAGGCGGTGGTGTTCCACGCGCCAGTGGCCGTGCAGGAAGTCGAAGTCGTGTTCGCTGGTGTTCATGGGGATGCTCCTTCAGGCGTGCAACGCGGAACGGGCGGTGGGGGTGAGGCGGTGGCTCTCGGTGGGACCGGCCAGCCAGGGGGTGAGCATGGGCTGTGCGTCGCGTGCCCAGGCGCCGCCGCGCGCGAAGGCGTCGAAGGCGGCGGGGCTCTGAAACAGCGCGAGGCCCACCAGCACCGGCTCGCCCTCGCGCACCGGCAGGCGCGGGAAGTTGTTGGGGCTGGCCTCCGTCACGTACCAGCCGATGCGCCGCGCGCCGCCCTGGCGCAGCACCGGCGAGAGCACCTCGCGGCACAGCGCGAGCAGGTCGCTGCCGGCGGGCGCGCGCAGCGGGAACACGGCCGCGTCCAGCAGGCCGGGTGGTGTGTCGGTGGTACCGGGCTTGGCGCGCCGGGGGGCTTCGCCGTCGATGCCCGCACCGGGCCAGGCCGGGCGCAGCAGGAACACGTCGTCCGAATCGATCATGGTGGCGTTCGCCGCGTCGCGGTGCGCCTGCCAGACCGGGCCGCCGTAGAACGCGGCCAGGCCCCGGGCGCGGCGCGCCATGTCGGCGAAGCCGCGCAGCCAGACGAACCGGTTGGCGTCGTCCAGGTCGCGGAACTGGCCGATCACCCGCAGCCCTTGGGCTTCCTGGGTTTCGACGAACTCGCGGTCGAACAGCTCGATGAGCGCCTCGCGCCGGCCCGGGTGCAGGGTGTAGCGGCGCAGCTCGACGATGGGGGATTCGGTCATGAAGATGGCTCCTTGAAAGACGGTGCGGCGATGATCCGCCCCATAACCTGACACGGTGTGTCATGTTTAAATCTGTCGCATGCAAGCCAGCCGACTGCTCTCCATCCTCATGCTGCTGCAGGCGCGCGGCCGCCTCACGGCCGGTGCGCTGGCGCAGGCGCTGGAAGTGTCCGAGCGCACCGTGCTGCGCGACATCGACCAGCTCTCGGCTGCTGGTGTGCCGCTGTGGGGCGAGCGTGGACGCCAGGGCGGCTTTCAGCTGCGCGAGGGCTGGAGCACCCAGCTCACCGGCATGACCGAGCCCGAGGCCCGGGCGCTGCTGCTCGCCGGCCTGCCCGGGCCGGCCACCGAACTGGGCCTGGGCGCGGCCGCGGCCTCGGCGCGGCTGAAGATGGTGGCCAGCCTGCCGGGCGAGTGGCGCGAGCAGGCCGATCGTGTGGGCCAGCGCCTGCACATCGACCCGGTGGACTGGTACCGCGCGCAGGACGCGCCGAACTTCCTGCGCGAGGTGGCCGACGCCGTCTGGCGCGCGCGCCGCATCGAGGTGCGTTACGAAAGCTGGCGCGGCAAGGCCTGGCGGACGCTGGAGCCGCTGGGCCTGGTGCTCAAGGCGGGCGCGTGGTATCTGGTGGCGCGCGCGGTGGATGCGGCCCCCACGAAAGGCGATGGCGCGCGCACGTACCGGCTGGCGAGCCTGCTGGAGCTCAAACCGGGTACGGCCTTTCGCCGGCCCAAGACCTTCGACCTTGCGCGCACCTGGCAGGCGTCGGCCGCGCGCTTCGAATCGGAGCTGCGTTCGATCGAGGTGCGGGCACGCGCGACGCCGCGCTGCCTGAAGTGGCTGGCGAACGCGCGCGTGCCGTTCAGCGACCCGGTGGGCGACGAGGTGACGATCCGCGTCGAATCGGTGGAGCAGGGCGCGCGGCAACTGCTCGCCTTCGGCGACGAGATCGAGGTGCTCTCACCGCCTGCGTTGCGCGAGCGCCTGGCGCAGCAGGCGGCGGCGGTGCTGGCGAGCTACCAGGCCCCGGGTCGCGCTCAGTGCTGAAAGACCGCGCCCGAGGTCATCAGCGCATCGATTTCCCCAGGCTCGAAGTCCAGCTCGCGCAACACCGACACCGTGTGCTGCCCCACGTAGGGGGCGGCGGAGGTGGCGTGCGGGGACGCGCCGTTGAAATGGATCGGCAAGCCCAGCGAAGGCGTCTTTCCGCCATCGGCGTGGTCGACGTCCACCACCATGGAGGTGGCGCGCACCTGCGGATGTTCCAGCGCCTGCCCCACGTTGTTGACCGGGCCCACCGGCACGCCGGCCAGGTCAAAGCGCTGCACCCAGGCCGGCGCGTCGTCGCTGGACAGGGCTTGCGTGATCAGCGCTTCCAGTTCCGCGCGGTGCGCCACCCGGCTGCGGCCGTTCTTGAACCGGGGTTCCTGCAGCCATTCGGGGTGCCCGAGGATCTGCGCGATGCGCTCCCAGTTGGCCTGGTTTCCGCCACCCAGGGCGATGGCCCCCGTGCGGCAGCGAAAGGTCTGGTAGGGCGCGATCAAGGGATGGGCCGTCCCCATGGGCTTGGCGATGGTGGCGTCGTTGAAGTAGGCCGCTGCGAACCAGTACATCTGCTGCATGGACGCCTGCAGCAGCGAGGTTTCCACCTTGCACCCCTTGCCGGTCTTCAGCCGCTCGATGTACGCCGCGAGAATGCCGACGGCCGCCAGAATGCCGGCGTTGATGTCGGCCACCGAGTTGGCGGGCTTGACCATCTGCCCGTCCGGCGTGCCAGTGGCGCTGATCAGGCCTGAAAAGGCCTGCAGCACCAGGTCGAAGCCGCCTTGGTCGCTCAGCGGTCCATTGGGGCCGTAGCCGCTGATGGAGCAGTAGATCAGCTCGGGATGGATGCGCCGCAGGTCGTCGTAGCCCAGGCCCAGGGCGTCGAGCTTGCCGCGGCGGAAGTTCTCGGTCATGACGTCGCACTGCGCGACCAGGCGGCGGATCACCTCCTGACCCTGTGGCAGGCGGATGTCCACGGCGACGGAGCGCTTGCCCCGATTGAGCATCAGGAAGCTGGGCGCCAGGCCGGGGTCGCCCGGCCGTGCATACCCTCGGGAATCGTCCCCGGCGGGGAATTTCTCGACCTTGATGACGTCGGCGCCCATGTCCGCCAGCATGAGCCCGCACACCGGGCCGGCCATGATCTGGGACAGTTCGAGAACGCGCATGCCCTTCAGGGGGCCTTGGGCTTTGGGGGTCATGTCGGTCAGGCGCCCTTGAACACGGGGGGGCGGTTTTCAGCGAAGGCCGCCAAGGCTTCCCGGAGATCGCTTGTGCCCAGGCTGTGCAGAAAGGCCTGGGTGGCGGTCGCCTCGTCGTACTCCTGCCGGCCGGTCTCGTTGAGCACCTTCTTCATGGACACCAGCGGAATGGGGGCCATGGCCAGCAGATCGCCGATCCAGCGCTGCAGCTCAGCGTCCAGTTCTTCGGGTGCCACCAAGGCGTCGAGGTAGCCGATCCGCAGCATCTCGGCGGCGTCGATCGTTCTTGAGGTGAGGAACAGCTTCTTCGCGCCGCCCAGCCCCAGCCGGGTGACCCAGCGGCGGATGCCCCGGCCGTAGTAGTGCAACCCGAGGCGGGCCGCCGGCATGAACATGCGGATGCCTTGAGCGCCGAGGCGGAAATCGCACGACAGGGCGAGGTCTGTGGACCCGCCATAGACCGGCGCATGCAGCCGGGCGATGGTGACCGCCCGCGCATTTTCGATGTCGTCGCAGAGTTGTTCGAACGGGTTCTCGCCGGCCTTTCCATTGGCGTTTGCGGCCGTGCCCAGCCGCGTCAGATCGAAGCCCGAGCTGAAGCTCTTGCCCTCGCTCTGGAACACGATGACGCGCACCGCGGGCATGCCGTTGAGATCGCTCAGGTAGCGGGAAATCACGCCCACGTCATCGGGTTCGATGCGGTTGTGCGTGGCGGGCCGGCGCAGGCGGATGGTGGCGACCGCGCCATCCACGTTCAACTCGGGCGGTTGAGGGGTGAGCGCGGTGGCGGTGGGGGCGGATTCAAGGTGGATGGACATGAGGGGGCTTTCAGACGGGGGAGGGGAATGCGGTTCACTCGAACTTCAATTGCTGCACACGCACCACGCGAGCCCATTTTTCGAAGTCTCTCTTCACCAGCAGCGAGGCCGCGTTGGGCGTGCTTGCCGATATGTCGTTGCCGAAACCGACGAGCTTGTCCTTTACGGTGGGTGTGTTCAGGGTTTCATTCAGCGCCGCGTTCAAGCGCTCGATCACCGGTTGCGGCGTGCCCTTGGGCAAGGCCATCACAAACCAGCCCTGGGCGTCATAGCCTGGGACGCCCTGTTGAGACACGGGTCTGACCCCTGGGAACGACGGCACTTCGCGATCCGAGGTCACGGCGATGGCGCGCGCCCTGCCGCTCTGCACGATCGGGATGGCGGGCGCGATGGTCGCGAACGACACCTCCACCTGGCCGCCCATCAGGTCGTTGAGGGCGGGGGCCGCACCCCGATAAGGCACATGGGTCATGAAGGTGCCGGTTTCGGCCTTCAGCAGTTCCGCGGACATCTGGTGGATGCTCCCCAGTCCTGAGGTGGAGAAGCTCAACGAGCCGGGCTTCTTGCGGACCAGCTGAATCAACTCCGGCAGCGTGCGCACGGGCAGCATGGGGTTCACCAGGATGACCAAGGGCGATTGCGCGACCACGCCCACGTAGGCAAAGCCGGTCACGGGGTCGTAAGGCACCTTGCGCGTGGTCGGGATGATGGTCAGTGGGGCGCTGTCGATGAGGCCCACCGTGTAGCCATCGGGTGCCGCGTTCGCGACGGCCTCGGCCCCGATGGAGCCCGCCGCACCGGGGCGGTAGTCCACGACCATGGGTTGCCCCAGGATTTTTTCCATGACCCCGGCGATTTCGCGCGCGGTGGCGTCCGCCGCGCCGCCCGGGGTGTAACCCAGGATCAGTTTGATGGGTTTGGTCGGCACCCACTGAGGGCCTGTGGCGGACACGGCATGGCCAGGCAAGGCCAAGCCGGCCGCCAGGGTGGCGGCAGCGACCGCTTGTTTTAGAATATTCACTGAGAGTCTCCTAATATATTTACGATCGACTTCAGTATATTTAAATGAGCACAACCATGCAAGTGGCCGAGCCCACGAAAGGCGCGCGCACGTTCGCCGAGCAAGTGCGCCTGGCGATCCTTGAAGACTTGGCGTCGGGCGCACTCCGCCCCGGGGAACCTCTGGACGAAAAGCTGCTGTGCGAGCGGTTCGGTGTGTCCCGCACACCAGTGCGCGAAGCGTTCCTGCAGTTGGTGGCGCAGGGTTTCGCGGTCAACGAAGCCCGAAGCAGCGTCACCATCCCGAAGCTGTCGCTGCAGCGCTTGCGCGACATCCTGGAGCTGATCGCCGAGCTGGAGGCGACCGCCGCCAGGCTGGCCGCCAGAAGGGCGACCGCCGCAGAGCGGCAAGCCATCCTGGCGTCACTGGAGCAGGGACGCCGCATTGCGGCCGATGGCACCGCGCGCACGTACGAGGCCGCGAACGACGGGTTCCATCGCGCCATCTGGGCCGCATCCCACAACGAACTGCTGGAAGAGCAGGTTCGCCAGATGCGCACCAAAACCGCGGGCTACACCCGCAATCGCTTTGATTCGCCAGGGCGCATGCAACGGTCCGTGGAAGAGCACCAGGCGGTCGCGCTCGCCATTGCAAATGGCGATGAGGCCGCCGCGTGGCAGGCCATGTCCGAGCACATCGCGATCGGTGGACGGGACTTCGCCGAATTCGTCAGCGGCATCCCCGCGAGCCTCCTGAGCGTGTGAGGCCTCAGCCCCGCCGCGCCTTGTCGATGGCGGCCACGTCGATCTTCTTCATGGTCATCATGGCGTCGAAGGCGCGCTTGGCCGCCGCGCGGTCGGGGCCGGTGAAGGCCTCGGTGAGCGTGCGCGGCGTGATCTGCCACGAGAGGCCCCAGCGGTCCTTGCACCAGCCGCACTCGCTCTCCTGACCGCCGTTGCCCACGATCGCGTTCCACAGACGGTCGGTTTCCTCCTGGTCGTCGGTGGCGATCTGGAAGGAAAAGGCCTCATCGTGCTGGAACACCGGGCCGCCGTTGAGCCCGATGCAGGGAATGCCCGCCACAGTGAACTCCACCGTGAGCACGTCGCCCTCCTTGCCGGCAGGGTAGTCGCCCGGCGCGCGGTGCACCGCGCCGACCGCGCTGTCGGGGAAGGTCTTGGCGTAGAAGGTCGCGGCGTCCAGAGCGTCGCGGTCGAACCAGAGGCAGATCGTGTTCTTGGGGATCATTCCGGGTCTCCTTGGGCGTTGAACAAGAGGGCGCACACCTTACCGCTTCTCAGGGCCTGCGTTAAGGGAGGGATGGGCGCCCCGGCAAAGCCGGTGCCTGCGCCCTGGGGTAAGTACGCATGCGCGCACCGCCGGCAGGGCGTAACAGCGCGGTTACATTTTGGGCTTCAACGCCACTTGAAGGAGCTCGATGTTTCAGCGAACCGCGATCCTTGTCGCCTGCCTGGCCGGTACGGGTTGTGCCTCCGTGATGAACGAGAACACCCATCCGATGACCATCGAAACCAAGACCGCCAGCGGCCAACTCGTGGCGGGTGCCGATTGCAAGTGGACCAACGACCGTGGCAGTGCCTCGGTCAAGTCGGGCGTGAGCACGCTCGTGCGCCGGTCGAACGACGACATGAACATCGAGTGCAACCACCCCGAGCACAAGGCTGCCACTGCCAAGGCCATTTCGCGGGCCAATGCCGGCATGTTCGGCAACATCCTCATCGGTGGCGGCATTGGCGCGGTCATCGACCACAACCAGGGCACGGCTTACACCTACCCCACCTGGGTGCAGCTGGTGTACGGCAAAGCGCTTCTGTTCGATCGGCGCGACCAGAAGGAAGACCTGCCGACGCCGGGCTCCGACACCGGCGTGGTGCCTGTGGCCAGCGCCGAGATCGCGGCGCCAACGGCACCACGGCCCCCGCAGGAGCGCACGCGCGTCACCATGGACGACCTGGGCGGCCTGCTGCCGCCCCTGCCCTGAACCCACCGGCCAGCCGCCCGATGGCGGCGGCCCAGGGGGCAGACTGGCCGCAATTTCCTTGGTTCCCGGTGGTTGGTTTGTGGGCTACCCAACAGACGGCCAGAAGGCGCAGGCGAATACTTCGAACTCGAGATCCGGAGACCCGCATGCAATCACCGCAATACCACTTCAACCTGCCCCGCAAGGGCAACCACGCCGGTCATCAAGCACGCCAGGGTCAACCCCTGCGGCCACCGGGCCCATCGCGCATGGCGCTGGAACAGCCCGACGACACGCCACACGACCAGCGCGCTTCCCACAGGCAGTCGGGCCCTCGGCAGATGGCCTGAAGAGCGGCGCAGCGGCACCGAGGCCAACCAGCGCAAGTTGCGCGGGCCTGAAGTGGACGGAGATCACCCGGCCGTCACAGGCCAGGGCATTCATCGAGCGGCATACGGCCTAAACCTTGCGCTCGCGTTCGGTGTGCACGATGAACAGGGCCACGAGCAGCGACAGCAGCGAGCTGGCCCACATCACCGCCAGCACAGCCACGTGAGCGTTCGATGCGTTGACCACCAGGCCGGCAAGAAAAGCGACGATGCCGGCACCGATCACCGTCACCGCAGCAGCCAGGCCCGAGGCCGTGCCCGCCAGGTGCGGGCGCAGGGACAGGATGCGCGCATTGGCCGCCGGCATGGTCAGGCCGTTGCCCAGGCCCACGAACACACACGGGCCGAAGAAGGCGAGCGGGTGCGTGAGGCCCGAGGCCAGCAGCACCAGGCCCACCAGCAGACCCACGGCCGTGAGCAGGCGGCCAATCAGGATCAACCGGGTCGGCGCGTGCCTGGAGCTGGTGTGCCCCACGATGTAGCTGCCCAGCATGAAGCCCGCAGGCACCATGCCCATGTAGGCGCCCAGCGCCGTGCTCGACAAGCCGCCCAGCTGCGCCGCCACCAGGGGCGCGCCGCCGAGGAAGGCGTACAGCGTGCCGATGCCGAAGGCCATGCACAGGGCATAGGCCCAGAACGGTGGCGACCGGCCCAGCTCGCCATAACCCTTGAGCTGCAGGGCGAAGGAGGCGGTGCGGTGGTGGTTGGTCTCCTTCAGGTGGAAGGCCACCAGCCACAGGCCCGCGAGTCCGAGCACGGCGAAGGCGACGAAGTTGGCGCGCCAGCCGAAGGCGCTGTCGAGCAGGCCGCCCACGGTGGGCCCGATCATGGGCGCCACGGCCCAGGCCGAGGAGACATAACCGATGCGGCTGGCGGCGCCGCCTTCGTCCGAGGTGTCGCGAATGGCCGCGAGGGACACGGCGTAGCCGGCGATGACGGTGGCCTGGAACATGCGGCACACCAGGAAGGTGGCGATGTCGGTGGCCAGGCTGCAGCCGATGGAAGCGAGGGTGTAGATCGCCAGCGCGGCCAGCGCCACGGGCTTGCGGCCGAAGCGGTCGGACATGGCGCCCGCGACCAGGTGCGCGACGGCGGTGGCGATCGCATAGCCAGCCACCGCGAGGTTGACGAGCGCGAAGTCGGCACCGAGGTCGCGCGCGATGTTCGGCAGCGAGGGCACGAACATGTTGAGCGGCAGGATCGCCAGCGCCGAGAGGGCGATGAGGACGGAGAGGCGCGGGGAGGCCGTGGTCTGCATGGGGGTTGAACGCCTGGGCTGAAAGGACAAATCGCCGGGGGCCGTGCGGTTGCGCGACCGTGATCTGCTCGTGCCGGGTTCAACAGGAGTCATGCGCCAACGGGCTGGGTGGGGCCCGCGGCGGGGATCGGGCCGGCTGTGCGCGGCCCATGGCCGCATTCTGCCCCAGCACCGCATGGCGCGAATCTTCAAGACGCGCGGCGCGGCGGCTGGGACAGTGCGGCATCACCACCCCAACGGAGCCTTGCCATGAACATCCTCGTGAACCGCCAGCGGTTCAACATCCACCCCGACTGGCAGGACGAGACCCTGCTCGCCGTGCTGCGCGAACACCTGGGCCTGGTCGGCACCAGGTTCGGCTGCGGCATGGGCCAGTGCGGCGCCTGCACGGTGCTGCTCGATGGCCAGGCGCAGCGCAGCTGTCTGCTGCCGGTGAGCGCGGTGCAGAACCAAGCCGTGGAGACCATCGAGGGGCTGGCGGGCCGGGACGGTGGCCTGCACCCGGTGCAGCAGGCCTGGCTGGACGAGCGCGTGCCGCAGTGCGGTTATTGCCAGGCGGGCCAGATCATGGCCACCGTGGCCCTGCTGCGGCAGGACCCGGCCCCGAGCCCGGCGCGCGTGGACGAAGCGCTGGCGGGCAACCTGTGCCGCTGTGGCACGCAGCAGCGCATCCGCGCCGGTGTGCAGCGCGCGGTGGTGCTGCAGCGGGGCCGCCCGTGAAGCGGCGCGCCTTCCTCCAGGCCGGCGGCGCGCTGAGCGTGGCCTTTCTCGCCGGCTGCGCCTTGCCGGTGATTCCGAAGCGGCCCGTGGCGGGCTACGAGGACGCGCTGGGCTGGGTGCGCCACCGCGAGGGCCGCTACGAGCTGCTGCTGCCGCGCGTGGAGATGGGCCAGAACATCGGCACCGCGCTCAAGCAGGTGGCGTGCGAGGAGCTGGGCATCGGCTGGGACCAGCTCACGCTGCGCCTGCCGCACACCGGCGAGATGGCGCGCGTGCGCGCCACGGTGGGCAGCGAATCGGTGAAGGACTTCGCCCTGCCGCTGGCCCAGGCCTGTGCCACGCTGCGCGAGGCGCTGGCGGCGGGCCATACCCAGGGTGAGCGCATGGCCGAGCCACGGCCCATGGACCAGCTGCGCGCGTTCCAGCCCGGGGGCCGCCACGTCGGCCGCGCCGTGCCGATCGAACAGGGCCATGCCATCGTGACGGGCGCGCCGGTCTATGTGGCGGACGTGCGCCTGCCGGGCCTGCTGTTCGGCCGCGTGCTGCGCGCGCCGGTGTCTCCCGAGCGCGCCTCCACGCTGGGCGCGATGAACGAGGCCGCCGCGCGCGCGGTGAAGGGCTTCGTGGCCCTGGTGCGCGACGAGCGCCTGCGGCAGGCGTCGAGCGAGGGCGTCGGCATCGTCGCGCGCACGCCGGGGGCGCTGGACCGCATCGAGGCGGCGCTGGAGGCGCGCTGGCTTTCGCAGGGCAGCTTCGGGCAGGCCGAGATTGACCACCTGGTGGACGTGGACCGCCACCTCGCCGACGGGGGATTCAAGTACCGGGTGCACGAGGACGCCATCGACGCGCAGGGTGAGTGGGATGTGGACCTGCGCATCGACATTCCGCTGGCGGCGCACGCGCCGATCCAGCCGCGCGCGGCGGTGGCCGCCTTCGATGCCGAGGGCGGGCTGGACCTCTGGGTGGGCTCGCAGGACGTGTACTACCAGCGCGACGTGGTCTGCAAAAGCCTGGGGCTGGACGAAGACCGCGTGCGCGTGCATGGCAGCCGGGTGGGCGGGGCCTTCGGGGGCAAGACGATCTGCACGGTGGAGCTGGAGGCCGCGGTGCTCGCGCAGGCGGTGCGGCAGCCGGTGAAGCTGCAATGGACGCGCGCGCAGGAGTTCCGCCAGGGCTTTCACCGCCCGCCCTCGAGCCACCGCATCCGCGTGCGCCTGCGCGACGGCCAGCTGGACCAGTGGTGGCATGCGTTCGGCAGCAGCCACATCCTGTTCACCAACGCGGGCCTGCCGGCCTGGATGCAGCGCCTGACCGACTTCGTGACCGATGCGGGTGTGGCGCGCGGGGCGCAATTGCCCTACCGCTGCGCGCGCAAGCGAGCCGAGTTCGCGCTGAACCGCCTGCCGGTGTTCACCGGGCCCTGGCGCGGCCTGGGCGCGGGGCCCAATGGGTTGGCGATGGAGTCGGCCATCGACGAATGCGCGCGTCATGCGGGCGTGGACCCGTTGGCGTTTCGCCTGCGTCACGCGGAAGATCCTCGGCTGGCGCGCGTGCTGCGCGCGGTGCAGGCGCGGGCTGGTGCGTTGCCGCCCGACGTGCCGGGCCTGCGCCGCGGGCGCGGCGTGGCCTGCGGCATCTACAAGCAGCTGAGCTACGTGGGCGTGGTTGCCGAGGTGGCGGTGGACGCGCGCGGCCAGCTGCGCGTGGCGAGGCTGGTCTGCGCGCACGACTGCGGCACGGTGATCAACCCCGACCAGGTGCGTGCGCAGTGCGAGGGCAACCTGGTGTGGGGCCTGGGCATGGCGCTGAGCGACCGGCTGGCGGCGGTCGATTCGCGCATCGGCCCCGGCAGTTTTGCCGAAGCACCGATACCATCGCTGGACCAGATTCCGCCGCTGGAGGTGGTGCTGGTGGAGGCGGGTGGCGCGCCCGGCGGGGCGGGCGAGACCGCCATCGTGGCCACGGCGGCGGCGATCGCCAATGCGGTGCGCGAGGCCACCGGCGTGCGCATCCAGCGGTTTCCGATCGACACCGGCCTGTTGGCCCAGACGACGACACCATGAACGACTTTGCTTCCGAAGCCATGCTGCGCCTGGTGCGCGCCGGCCTGCAGCGGCAAGGCCTGGCGGCCGATGGCCCGCCGGCCGTGCGCAGCGCGCACGTGCCGCTGGCAGACAAGCGCGCCTGGCTGGACCGCCTGTGGCAGGCCCATGGGCCGGACGTGATCGTGCGGCTGGGCGAGGCGGTGCACGGCATGGACGACGAGCCGTTGCTGCTGGCGCTCTCGCTCGCGCGCGACCCGCCCGACCTGCTGCAGCGCTGGCAGCGCCTGGAGCGCTTCGTGCATTCGCGCCACCGCGTGCGCGTGAGCCAGCCCGAGCCCGGCCTGCTGCGCCTGCGGCACGTGTCGCTGGACGCGCACCGCCCGCCCACGCCGGCCGAAGACCTGCTGGTGTTCGGCTTTCTGGTAGCGCTGTGCGAATACCTGCGCACACCGGGTGTGCAGGCCCGGCCCATCGGGCAAGCGCTGTGGAGCCGCAGCCAGCGCGCGTGGCGCTCGCCTGTCTGGCCGGACGATGTGTCGAGCTGGGAGTTGCGTTGGCAAGCCCGGCCCGAGAGTCCGCTGACCGAACCCAGACCCGCGACACCCGAGGGCTGGGTCGCCCACCTCCAGGCCCGGCTCGCCGCCGACCCGGGGCGGGGCTGGACGGTGGGCGCGCTGGCGCGGGAAGCGGCCTCGTCGCCGCGCACGCTGCAGCGCCGCCTGGCGGACCAGGGCCTGAGCTTCACGCAGTTGGTATCGAAGGCCCGGCTCGCCGGGGCGGCCCGGCTGCTGGCGGCGGACAGCATGCCCACGGCCCAGGTGGGTTATGTGTGCGGCTTCGCGGACCAGGCCCACTTCACCCGGCAGTTCAAGCAGCACACGGCGATGACGCCGGGGCTGTACCGCAGCGAGTTCGCGCCTAGGCTGGGGTGAACCAGATCGCGGCCGTGCGCATGCCCACCCAGGTGAGCAGCAGCGAGCCCATCAGGTGCAGGCCGGCCGTGCCGAGGGCGAGCGCGAGGCGGCCGTGCTGCAGCATGGCGATGACTTCGGCCGAGAAGGTGGAGAAGGTGGTCAGCGCACCGAGGAAACCGGTGATGACCGCGAGCCGCCAGACCGGGTCGATCTGCGTCTGGCTCTGGAAGAACACCACGGCCACGCCCACGATGTAGGCGCCGATCCAGTTGGCCGCCAGCGTGCCCCAGGGCAGGATGGCCGCACCCTGGTTGAGCCACAGGCTCAGGCGCCATCGGGCCAGCGCGCCCAGCACGGCACCGAGGGAGATGGCGATGACGCTGTGCATGGGGATCGCGCTTCAGCGAAAGAGGATCAGAACGGCGGGCCGTCGTCGTCCGCGTCGGCGGTGACGGCTTCGCGCGCGGCAGGTGCCGGCGCCGAAGGCTCGCTGTCGGCAGCGGCGCCGAAGGCCATCTCGCCGCCCAGGGCTTCGATGAGTTCGGGGATGAGTTTCTGCAGCTCGCCGGTGGACAGGGCCACGTCGGCGTCGAAGCCGTTCTCGCCTTCATCGGGCCGGCCGTCGAACACGCCTTCCAGGAAGTTGATCTTCTTGACCTGCAGCGATTCGGTGAGCGTGAAGCCGATGCGGCCTTCCCAGCTCATGGCCAGGCGGGTGGGCAGCTTGCCTTCGGTGATGTGCTTGCGCACCTCGTCGGTGGCGAGGTTGTGGCGCGTGAATTTCACGGCCGATTTTTCCTCGTCGCCGGACTTGAGTTCGCATTCGCGCTCCACCGCGAAGCCACCGGGCCATTCGTCGGGCGTGGTGGCCGAGAGCCATTGCGTCATGGCGGTCTGTGGCGTCACGGCGGTCTGCAGCAACGTGACGGCCAGGCCATCGAAGGCGCGCACCAGGGCGGTGACGACCTCGTCGAGCTTGCCCTGGCTGCTGGCGTCGGTGACGAGCCAGCCGTTCTTCAGGTCGATCCAGACCCACACCGTCATCTGGCGCGCGAAGGCCTGGGGCAGCAGGGCCAGCAGCGCGTCTTCGCGCAGCGCCTTGGTTTCCTTCTTGCCGGGTTTGCGGCCGGTGGTGGCCTCGATGTGGTCGGCTTCTTCCTGGGCCTTTTTCTTGACGACCGAGCCGGGCACGCCCTTGGTCTCGATCTGCAGTTTCAGGATGCGCTGGCCGGCCACCGATTCCACCAGTGGGCCGTGGGCCTCGCCGCGTGGCTCGATCCAGCCGACGGCCTTGTCCTGCGTGGCGCCGCAGGGCACGAAACGGGCCGCGTCCAGCGCAGCTTCCATGTCTTCCAGCGTCGCTTCCCAGCCGGGCGCGATGCGGTAGATCGTCACATTCTTGAACACGGGAATTTCCTCGGGAAAAAAGCAAACCGCCGCACGGTGGCGGCGGGAATGCGTCAGTGTAGAGGATGCGGGTTTCGGCCTCTGTTACAACTCTTTCCCCATGAAGAGGTCGGGCAGCACGGTGACGATGGAGGGGAAGACCGTGATGAGCGCGATGGCCAGGATCATGCAGGCGAAGAAAGGCAGCGTGACCCGCGCGATGCGGTTGCTGTCAATGCCGGTCATGTTCTGCAGCACGAAGAGGTTGAAGCCCACCGGTGGTGTGATCTCCGCGATCTCGATCAGCATGATGATGAAGATGCCGAACCACACGAGGTCGAAGCCGGCCTGTTGCACCATGGGCAGCACCACGGCGGCGGTGAGCACGATCATGCTGATGCCGTCGAGCGCGGCGCCGAGCACGAGGTAGACGATCACCAGCACGAAGATGAGGCCGTAGGGCGAGAGGTCCAGGCGCTCGACCAGCTCGGCAAGCTCGCGCGGGATGCCGGTGAAGGCCATGGTCTTGGTGAGGAAGGCCGCGCCCGCGAGGATGAACATGATCATGCAGCTCACCCGCGTGGCGCCGGTGAGGCCCTGCCAGAAGTTGCGCCAGGTGAGCGCCCGGCTGGCGGCGGCGATGGCGAGCGAGCCCACCACGCCGTAGGCCGCGCATTCGGTGGCGGTGGCAATGCCGGAGACCAGCACCCAGACGATGAAGACGATGAGCAGGCCGCAGGGAATGAGGCTGCCCGAGCGCCGCAGCTTCTCGGCGAAGGTGGTGGGGGCTTCGGCCGGCGGCACCTTGTCGGGGTTGCGCAGGCTCCACCAGATGATGTAGCCGGAGAACAGGCCCATCAGCAAGAAGCCCGGGAGGAAGCCGGCGAGGAAGAGGCGGATCACGCTGGCGTCGGCCGCCACGGCGTAGACCACCATGGTGATGGACGGCGGGATCAGGATGCCCAGGCCGCCGGCGGCGGCCAGCGAGCCGAGCGCGAGGTTGCGGTCGTAGCCGCGCTTGTCCAGCTCGGGCAGGGCGACCTTGGCGATGGTGGCGCAGGTGGCGGCAGAGGAGCCGGAGACCGAGCCGAAGATGCCGCAGCCCAGCACGGTGGTGTGCATCAAGCGGCCGGGCACGCGCGAGAGCCAGGGCGAGAGGCCGTCGAACATCTGTTCGGACAGGCGGGTGCGGTAGAGGATCTCGCCCATCCAGATGAACAGCGGCAGGGCCGCGAGTTCCCAGCTGGCGGTGGTTTCCCAGAACGCGGTGAAGAGGTTCTTGCCGGGCAGGGTGGTGGTGAAGAAGGCCTGGCCGACCCAACCCACGATGGCCAGCGTCATGGCGATCCAGACGCCGCCGCTGAGCATCAGCAACAGAATGAAGAGCAGCAGGGCCCCGATTTCAAGCAGGCCCATTCACAGCTCCTCGGAAAAATCACCGCGCGCGTGCCGCTCTTCGACACGCACCACATAACTCGGCCGGCCGCCGCGCAGCACGGTGACGCATTCGTCCAGCGCCGCGATGATCAGGATGGCCGTGCCTACCACCACGCTCATCTGCGGGATCCAGATCGGGATCGCGACCATGTTGTTCGCGATGTCGTTGAAGACATAGCTTTCGTAGGTGAACAGCGCGGCCCAATACCCGAGGTAGCTCACCATGGCGGTGGCCACCGCGAGGGCGAACACCTCCAGCCAGGGGCGCACGCGCGGGCTGGCCACTTCCAGCAGCAGCGTGACGCGCACGAAATCGCCATTGCGAAAGCTGTAGGCCATGCCCAGAAACGCGGCGGCGGCGCAGAGCCAGGCCACCACGTCGTTGACCCAGGACACGCGCCATTCGAGCAGGCGGCCCAGGGACGCCCAGACCATCAGCACGAGGATGCCCAGCACGCACAGGGCGGCCAGGCCGCCCCCCAGTGCGTACAGGCCGTCCAGCGCGCGCCTCACGGGGCCGCGCGCAGCGGCCGGTGCATCCAGCGTCATGGTGGGGTCAGCGCTTGTAGGTGTCGATCAGGGTCTTGCCTTCCGGGCCGGCCTTGTCCTGCCATTCCTTGAGCATGGTCTCGCCCACCTTCTGCAGGTCGGCTTTGAGCTGTGCCGACGGCGGCGCCACGGTCATGCCGCGTGCCTTGAGGGTGGCCAGGGTGTCGGTGTTGACCTTCTGCGATTCGGCCCAGCCGCGCGTTTCGGCGTCGGCGGCGGCCTTGAGCAGCGCGTCCTGCGAGGGTTTGTCGAGCGCGTCGAAGGCTTTCTTGTTGGCGAACACGGCGTTCTTGGGCAGCCAGGCCTGCACGTCGTAGTAGAACTTCAGGTGCTCGTAGAGCTTGCTGTCCACCCCGGTGGCGCCGGAGGTCATGTTGGTCTCGACGACGCCGGTGGCCAGGGCCTGAGAGAGTTCGGCGGCCTGCACGGTGACGGGCTGTGCACCCACCAGTTCGGCGATGCGCGCGGTGGCCGGGCTGTACGCGCGCCACTTGCTGCCCTTGAGGTCGGCCGCGCTGTTGATCGGCTGCTTGCTGTACAGGCCCTGCGGCGGCCAGGCCACGGCGTAGAGCAGCACCATGCCCTGCTCGGCGAATTTCTTCTCCAGCAGCGGCTTCTGCGCCTTGTAGAGCTTCATGGAGGCGTCGTAGCTGTCGGCCAGGAAAGGCAGGCCATCGGCGCCGAACAGTTGCCATTCGTTCTGGAAGTTGGCCATCAGGATCTCGCCGATCTGCGCCTGCCCGCCCTGCACCGCGCGCTTGATCTCGGGTGCCTTGAACAGCGAGGCGCCTGCGTGCACCGTGATCTTGAGTTTGCCGCCGGTGGCCTTGTCCACGTCGTTGGCGAAGGCCGTGAGGTTGACGGTGTGGAAGTTGGTGGCGGGGTAGGCCGCCGGCAGATCCCATTTGGTCTGGGCCAGGGCGGGGAGGCTCATGGCCACGGTGGCCGCGGCCACGGAAAGGCTGAACAGGCGACGTTTCATCTTGGGGCTCCAGGTGGGGGTGGGACACGGATCGAGCAGCGGTTGCGGCTCGGTGGACTCTATCGGCGAGTGGATGAAGTGTGATCGGTACTTTCCCTGAATGTCAATAAATCGTTGGCAAATCGTCAACATAAAGCCTAAACTCCGGCGCACCGAAACGACGCAGACTTTCCGCCATGGCCCGTTCCAAAGCAAGTGCCAAGCCAACGCCGCCGGCTTCGCCCATCGTGTCTTCCGCGCACCTGGTGTCGCCGCGCAGCGCGGAGATGAGCGAGTTCGAGTTCGGCCTGATCGTGGCCGGCAATGCCTTCCACCGCTGGGTGGTGCACTGCATGAGCGCCGCCGGGCTGAAGGACCTCACCGCGCTGGACGTGCTGGTGCTGCACCACGTCTCGCACCGCGCGCGCGACAAGCGCCTGGCCGACATCGCCTTCATCATGAACGTGGAGGACACGCACCTCGTCAACTACTCGCTCAAGAAGCTGCAGAGCCTGGGCATGGTGGAGTCGAGCAAGAACGGCAAGGACGTGACCTACGCGCCCACCGAGGCGGGCAAGGGGTACGTGACGCGCTACCGCGAGATCCGCGAGACCTGCCTGATCGATGCGCTCAAGGCGGACGACGCGCTCAACCACGACATCGGCCAGCTCGCGCGCCTGCTGCGCGTGCTCTCCGGCATCTACGACCAGGCCGCGCGCTCCGCTGCGTCATTGTGATTCACCCCCGCGCCGCGCCTTCGGCGCGTCACCCCCTCCAGGGGGCGGTGCCAGCGGCCTGGCGAAGCCAGTTCCGCGGCCCCCTTGACTCGGTGTCTGCGCTCTTCCGATTTTGGAGATTCAAGAATGTCTTCTTCCTCTGACCCTCGCTGGCAGTTCTGGATCGACCGGGGCGGCACCTTCACCGACATCGTGGCCAAGCGGCCCGACGGCACCCTGGTCACGCACAAGCTGCTCTCTGAAAACCCGGAGCAGTACCGCGACGCGGCGGTGGCCGGCATCCGCCACCTGCTCGGGCTCAAGGCCGGCGAGCCGGTGACGCCCGAGCAGGTCGAGTGCGTGAAGATGGGCACCACGGTGGCCACGAACGCCCTGCTGGAGCGCAAGGGCGAGCCGACGCTGCTGGTGACCACGCGCGGTTTCCGCGATGCGCTGCGCATCGCGTACCAGAACCGGCCGCGCCTGTTCGACCGCCGCATCGTGCTGCCCGAGCTGCTCTACGCCGAGGTGATCGAGGCGCAGGAGCGCATGGCCGCGCACGGCGAGGTGCTGCAGCCGCTGGACGAAGCTTCGTTGCGCACCGACCTGCAGGCGGCGTTTGCGCGCGGCTTGCGCAGCGTGGCCATCGTGTTCATGCACGGCTACCGCTTCACCGCGCACGAGGCGGCGGCAGAGCGGCTGGCGCGCGAGGCGGGCTTCACGCAGGTGAGCAGCTCACACGGCACCAGCCCCATGATGAAGTTCGTGAGCCGGGGGGACACCACGGTGGTCGATGCCTACCTCTCGCCCATCCTGCGCCGCTACGTGGAGCAGGTGGCCGCCGAGATGCCGGGCGTGAAGCTGTTCTTCATGCAGTCCTCGGGTGGCCTGACCGATGCCCACGCCTTCCAGGGCAAGGACGCGATCCTTTCCGGCCCGGCCGGTGGCATCGTGGGCATGGCCCGCACGGCGGGCCTGGCGGGCCACGGCAAGGTGATCGGCTTCGACATGGGCGGCACGTCCACCGACGTGTCGCACTACGCGGGCGAGTTCGAGCGCGAGTTCGAGACCCAGGTGGCGGGCGTGCGCATGCGCGCGCCGATGATGAGCATCCACACGGTGGCGGCGGGGGGGGGCTCCATCCTGGCGTTCGACGGTTCGCGCTTTCGCGGGGGGCCCCCGAGCGCGGGGGCCAACCCAGGCCCGGCCGGCTACCGGCGGGGGGGCCCCCGGGGGGGGGCGGGCGCCAACCGGGGGGCGGGCAAAAGCCAACCGGGCCCCCTTTCCCAGGGGTCCGGCCCCCCGGCCGCGCAGGCCCTGGACCCG
>JAGKSX010000074.1 GCA_018993155.1 Hydrogenophaga sp. | reverse complement strand
GCTTTTGATGGGCTTCAGGTGCAGGTTCTGTGTTCAACACACGCGCATTGAGTGCAGGCATCGTTGCGGCATCCAGACACTCTGAAAAAAATTTTCAGCCTTCGTTCGACGTCTCTCCAATTCGATTCGAAACGAAATGCATGTTTTGGTCATGAATTGACATTTTTTGGGATCGAGCTGCAGGCATTGATTGATGCAAAAAATGACTGCGGCGTCAATCCTGTCAGAAATGACAGTTGTTAAGTTGTGGCTCGCAATCGAGCATTCGCAGCTCTACGAAAAACAACAGTCAGGAGGGCGATCGGCATGAATTTGCTGACTTGTATAGGCCATGTGCAATTCATGGCCGACGGTGGCGGTCATTGCGGGAGAGTGTCTTGAGCATTCCTCGCCGCACACTGTTTGGCAAACTCAATGTCGACCTGTTTCGAGCCATCGAGTCCGCCACCGTCTTGGCCAAGCTGAGAGGCAATCCCTATGTAGAAGTGGTGCATTGGCTGCACCAACTCTGGCAGGCGCCCAATGGCGATTTTCATCGCTTGGCCACGCACTACAGCCTGGATATCGCGCAGGTTGAGAGGGATCTGGCGATGGCATTGGCCCATTTGCCCACCGGTGCCGCAGGTGTCAATGATTTTGGCCATATGGTCGAACTGGCCATTGAGCGCGCATGGGTGTTTGCCAGTCTGACAATGCGTGATCAGCGCATCCGTGGTGCCTGGCTGTTGGGGGGCATGCTTCAAACCCCTGACTTGCGACGCGTGTTGTTGGGTGTTTCCGCGTGCTTTCAGAGAATTCCTGTGGCGCAAATGGCGGAGGACTTTCCGCTGGCGGTTCGCGGCTCGGGTGAAGACGCTGCAATGGCGCACGAGTCCACCGATTGGCAGCCGGCATTGCCAGGGGAGGCCAGTGGTGCGCTCGATCCAGAGACCCGCGGCCAGTCCGCACTGATCAAGTACTGCGCCGACCTCACCGCGCTGGCGCGAGAGGAGGGCATCGACCCTGTGGTTGGGCGGGAGCAAGAGATCCGCACCATGGTGGACATCCTGTTGCGCCGCCGTCAGAACAACCCTTTGCTGACGGGCGAGGCGGGGGTTGGCAAGACGGCGGTGGTCGAAGGCCTGGCCTTGGCCGTCGTGGGCCGTCGGGTACCTCCCAGTCTGCATCGTGTGCGCATCCTGAGCCTCGATGTGGGGGCCTTGCTTGCCGGCGCGAGCATGCGGGGGGAGTTCGAATCGCGCCTGAAAGCTGTGCTCAGAGAGGCGGCAGATTCCCCAGTGCCTGTGATCCTGTTCGTGGACGAGGTCCATACCCTCATCGGGGCCGGTGGTCAGGCCGGAACGGGTGACGCGGCCAATCTTCTCAAGCCGGCGCTGGCGCGGGGGGCCTTTCGTGTGATTGGTGCCACCACGTGGTCCGAATACAAAAAGCACATCGAAAAGGATCCCGCGCTGACGAGGCGATTCCAGATGCTGCAAGTGTTGGAGCCGCAAGAGTCGGCGGCCATGGCCATGGTGCGGGGCCTTGTGCCCGCATTCGCCAGGCACCATGGCGTCACGGTACTCGATGAAGCGGTGCGTGCCGCGGTCTGCTTGTCCCATCGGTACATCCCGACGCGCCAGTTGCCGGACAAGGCCATCAGCTTGCTGGATACCGCGTGCGCGCGGGTTGCCATGTCACTGCATGCCCCCTCGCGTGAACTGGAGGCTATCCAGGCGCGTCGGGATGCCTTGCAAGGCGAGCACACCCTTCTCTTGCAGGAGGCCAGCATAGGGAAAGACCGCAGCGAGGCACTGGGGGAGATTCAGCAGCGCATGGTGGACGTCGATCACGAGCACAAGGTGCTGGTCGATGCAGGCGCGACCGAGCGCGTGCTCACCAGTGCCATTCTGGAAAAGCGCGAAGCCTGCCGCAGGATCGAAGACGAAAACTCAAGGCATGTTCTGGCATGCGAACTCCAGGCCCTGGAGCGCGATTTGCTCCAACTGCAGGGTGATAAGCCTGGTGCTCACACCCAGGTGGATGAAGGGGTCGTGGCATCTATCTTGGCGGATTGGACAGGCATCCCCGTGGGCCGCATGGTGCGCGACGAGCTGACAGCCGTCCTGTCCCTCGAAGACCAGTTGCGCAAGCGCGTGATCGGCCAGGATGCTGCGCTGTCGACGGTGGCTGCTCGTGTCAAAACAGCCAGGGCCAGCCTCGGGGACCCTCACAAGCCGCTGGGCGTCTTTCTGCTGGTGGGGCCTTCAGGGGTAGGCAAGACCGAAACAGCCTTGGCTTTGGCTCAGGCTGTCTATGGCGGTGAGCACAACCTGATCACCATCAACATGAGCGAGTACCAGGAGGCTCACACCGTTTCTGGTCTCAAGGGCTCTCCACCCGGTTATGTCGGCTACGGCGAGGGTGGGGTGCTGACGGAGGCGGTGCGACGTCGGCCCTACAGCGTCGTTCTGCTCGATGAAGTTGAGAAGGCCCATCCCGATGTGCATGAACTCTTCTATCAGGTGTTCGACAAGGGCTGGATGGAAGACGGGGAGGGGCGTGCCATCGATTTCAGGAACACCTTGATTCTCCTCACGAGCAATACCGGTTCCGATCTCCTCCATCAACTCTGTGAAGACCCGGTTCTTGTGCCGGGCATCCAGGCGCTGATGGACGCCTTGCAGCCCGAGTTGCGCAAGGTTTTTCCCGCGGCCTTTCTTGGGCGCCTTCTGGTGGTGCCCTACCGGAGCCACCCAAGCCGCCGAAGTCAGCGACTTCCTGCTGCTCCAGCTTCTCAACCGTTTCGAGGTGCTGCTCGACCATCTGCTGCGCGTCAAGGAAACTTCGCCGGAGATGGTCTACACCTTGCTCCGAGGCATGGGTGCAGAGTTGTCCACCTTCATCCGGACGCAGACCCGCCGACCCATTGGCGTGCCAGCGTATGAGCATCGTGACCCCTGCACTACCTTCAGGTCCCTGGTGGAGGACACGCGCGAGCTGCTCAACAACCTTCTGGTGCGAAGCGCTCAGAACATCGAACTCAAACCCCGGCCACACGGCATGCATCTCGCGAGCCTGGACCCGGTGGAAATGCGCGGCTTTAGCAGCCTGGTTCTCGCGGTCACGGCCCACATGCCAGCGGAGCAATTGGCGCAGCAGTTCCCGGCTCACAGCAAACTGGCGCCCGCCGATCGCTTGCCCGAACTCGTCCGCCTGCACCTGCCAGGCATTGTCCTGCGTGTTCTGCCCGTGCCGCCGCGCCAGATTCCTTTCAACGCGGGCTATGTGTACTTCCAGGTGGAGCCCCAAGGCGAAATGTGGGAGCACATGCTCACGCACGGCGGCATCGGCCTGCATCTCGCCACCCGGTTTGCGAGCCTGCGCATGGAATTGTGGGGGGTGCGCTAGATGGCACGCAAGATCATCGTGGTGGGCGATCCCACTGACCATGGCGGTCGGGTCATCAGCGGTTCCCCCAACCATCACATCGGCAACAAGGCCATTGCGCGCCTGGGCGACATGGTGGACTGCCCCATGAAATACCCCAACCGTTCTCCACACGGTGTCAATGCGATCGTCGAAGGCGAACCCGGCTTGCTCATCGACGGCATTCCGGTTGCGCTGGAAGGCCACAAAACGGCTTGCGGCTGCAGCCTCATCGGCACCTCCCCGGCCACACACGGCTGACCTGAAGCGAGCACCCCATGAAACAGTGGACCCCCCGGCGTGGTCTGACGATCCGCAGCGCGGCGATACCGTTGGTGAACGGTGCTCCCGTGCTGGAGGGTGCCCAGGCGCTGCGGGACATGCTGCGCCTGTTCCTGGGCGTGGACGACCCCGTGGCCAGCCGGCAGGTGGACGGCTTGATCGGCAGCCGCATCACGCCAGTGACGCGCCGCCTGCCAGGCCATGGCCCCCTGGTGTACGGGCGCGGCGTGCAGTGCGACCTGACGGTGGATGAGGATGCGTTCAGTGGTGTCAGCCCATATCTGTTCGGGCTGGTGCTGGAACACTACCTCTCGCGCCACGTGAGCATCAACGTGTTCACGCAGACCCGGCTGGAATCCATGCAACGCGGGCGAGTGGCGAGCTGGCCGGTGCGCATGGGCACGCGGGGGGTGGTGTGATGCGCCCCGCGATCGACGATGCGTCGGCGCACCCCTGGCGGCACGGCTTCGTGCCCTTGATGCGCCGGCTGGCCGCTGTGGATCCGAGCATGCCGCCAGTCGGAAAGGCCCAGCGTCCGCAACAGGAAAACTTCCGACTGGGCCAGCAGGCCAGCCTCGCCTTTGCCCCGCGCGAGTTGGTCAAGGTGGAGGTCAAGCCCGGTATCGACGAACGGATGCGCGCCCACATCAAGCTGTTCGGGCTGGGCACGCTGGGGCCGAATGGGGCCTTGCCTATCCACTGCACCGAGCTGGTCCGCGAACGGGTGGAAGCGCGGCGCGACAGCGCGCTGGCCGATTTTCTCGATCTGTTCCATCATCGCGCGTTCACGCACCTCTACCGCGCCTGGTCGCAAAGCCAGAGTGCCGCGGGCCTGGACCGTGCGGGAGAGGAGACTTTCAGCGCCTACATCGCGCGCTTGACGGGCGACGAGCCATCCGAAGTGCAGGGCAGCGCCCTGGCGCCGCACGCGCGTTGGGCCAGCAGCGCGCACCGGGTGCGGTCTGCGCGCAACCCCGACGGCCTGGTCAGCACTCTGTCCCGCTTCTTCGGCGTGGTGGTGCAACTGCGCGAATACATGCTGCAGTGGATGCCGATAGAACCGCAGGACCGGTGCGTGCTGGGCCAGCCAAGGCTCTCGAGCGTGCTGGGTGAAGGGGCGATGCTCGGAGAGGTGGTTCCCGATCGGCAAAGCCGGTTTCGCCTCGTGATGGGCCCGCTGGATCTTGACGGGTACCTGCGGCTCACGCCGCAGGGCGCTGCCACGGGGCGGGACCTGCCGGCCCTGGTCGAGATCGTGCGCTCCTTCATCGGTTTCGAGTATGTGTGGGACGTGGAGTTGTTGATCGACAGGACCGCCGCGCCCCGGTCGCGACTGGGTGACGGCACGCAACTGGGCTGGTCGACCTGGATGGCGGGAGAGGGAACCTCGCGCGGGCCCGTGACCGGCATGGTGTTCGAACCCGAAAGCTGCTGCACATGAACCCTCTCAGACAATTGTTGGCCGCCCTGGTGGGCATCTCCCCGGACCCGCTGGCGGTCAAACCCGGCGTGTCCACGGAACTGCTTGCACCCGTGAGCGAGATCGCGCCCTGCGGCGAAAGCCTGGAGTACGACGCGGATCACGCCGTGCTGCAGGCGCGCCTGGCGCCTCAGAGCGAGGTGCAGTACGGGAGCTTTTCATCCCGGCCCGAGGCGCCCGACTGGGCCGAGGTCGAGCGCGATGCGCGCCGCCTGCTGGTGCGCAGCAAGGACATCGCTGTTCTGGTGTGGTTCACGCGCGCGCGCTGCCGCCTGGCGGGCGCTGCGGGTCTGCTGGAGGGCCTGCTCACCTTGCAGTCGGTGTTGCAGGCCTACCCTGAACAGGTCCATCCGCAGGTGGTGCTGGATGGCGTGCCCGATCCCGCCGTGCGGGCCAACGCCCTGGCGGCACTCTGCGACCCGGATGGCCTGCTGGGGGATGTGCGCGACGTGGTGGTGAGCGGGGGTACCGCGTTCCGTTTGACGGTGCGCGATGTGGAACGTGCCTTCGCCGTGCCTCGCCCGCCTTACGCTCCGGAGCCCGAAGGGGTCAGGCGGCAGCTGGCGGATCTGCATGTCAAGGGCGACGGCGCCCTGCGGGCCTTGCTGGCTTGCGGCAATGCGGTGCTGGGCATCGACCATTGGAGCCAGGGCGCTCTCGGCGACGATGCGCCCAACCTTGGCCCACTCATGCACCTGCTGGGCTGTCTGGCCGCCTTCGCCGAGGTGCCCGTGCGCGCCGAAAAGCTGCAGGTCGAGGATGTCGAATTGGATGGCCTGCGGCCGAGCCTCCCGGCCCCGCTCGTCGGCGCGTCACCGCCGCTGGGTGATCCTGGTGAGGCCGGGTGGTCGGCATCGCTTGCCTTGCCCGCCGCAGGGGCGACCCATGCGCACATCGTGCAGGAGCGCGAGCAGATCCGGGCCTTGCTGCGTCACATCCGGCATTGGGTCGAACGCCATGAACCGAGCAGCCCTGTCACCATCCTGCTGAAGCAGGCGGATCGCATGTGGGGCCGGCGTTTCGCGGAAGTGGCGCACATGATCCCGCCCGACCTGATGCAGGCCTGGGATCGGGACGACTGAGCCCAGGGTGCTACACTCAAGGCCTCTCTGATCTGAAAAAATTCAACAGAATCAATCAGATATCGCAAAGCCCATCCCTCGCGATGGGCTTTTCCATTTCCGGGCTCGGCCTTTCCACGCGGTCGGCGCGAAACCAGCCCCCCATTCCCCTCTGGAGATCCGATGCCTGTTGTGACCCCGGCGCCTGCGCGCGATGACGACCTGTTGAGCCGCTTCACCCAAGGCCTGGTGACCCGCACGCTGGCGCATGTGGCCGAAGAGGCCCGGCTGGATGGCGAAAGCCTGAAGAACGCGGTGGACCGGTACGAGATCGACTACGCCTGGCACGTGCTCGGCTCTGAGCGGCTGCGGGAGGCGGTGCTCTGCGCAGTGGAGGCGCGGCTCGGCCACCCGGCCGACGCAGGGCAACAAGCGGCCGTGCGCGACCTGCTGCAGGCCGCCGCCGCCGCGCAGCCCAGCGATGCGCTCATGAGCTTCGACAACGATGTGCCGGCGCACCTGAGCCAGTTGTTGGTCGGTGTGCCTGATGCGCCTGTCGCGGCGGCCGCAGAAACCGCCTGAACGCAATACCGCACCTCCCGCGTGCGATATGGGTGCGCCCCTAACATCCCGCGTTGACAACCATCAGTCGTCCAGCGGAGCGTTTGTTTCTTCATGTCGGGTGCGCCTCTTCACACAAGCCCGCGCCACCTTGGTGATGGCGTGGGTGCGCGCGCGCCCGTTCTTCATCGCCGATGCCCTCGTCGGCCGCGTCGCCATGCCCGTGGGCCTCTGGCCGCACATTCGTTTCGCGTTGACCTGAGCGTGACAGGTCAACGCCTCCGGCGCATCGAGGCCTGCGGCTAGCCCGCGGCCCGAGTCCACTCCCTCCACGCACCTGCCGCCCGGCCCTCTTCGCCAAGGCCGTTCCACGCCCGCGCTCGCGCGCGGCCGTGCCTGCACGTCTGGAGTTTTCCGTCCATGGTTCTCACCCTTTCGCCTCCACCTTCCTGGTCGTTCGCGCCACCTGCTTGGTGGCGCCGGTGCACGGAGCTGCGCATCGACGTGGAGCGTCCCAGCCAGCCCATGGAGGACGCCTTCGGTTCAATCTACGACCGCATCCACCAGCCCGGTGATCGCCTGCATGGCATTCCCGCCATCCCGCTGAACGATCCGGACCTCGTGGTGCGCTACCGCGAGGCCGATGGCGAGTTCTATGTGTATGTGGAAGACGTCCGGCACCGACGGCTGGCGGGCTACACGGTGTTCAACCGCCTCATCGAAGTCAACCGCGCGGCCGACCGCGTGGTGCGCGCCCCCCATTCCAGCTACGGCGAGGCCTACCAGCGGCGCGGCCTGGCGAGCGCCATCTACCGTTGGGGCCTGGGCGCGGGCCTGTGTCTGGTGACCGGCGCGCGCCAGTCGCCGGGTGCGCACGCGCTGTGGCGTTCGCTGGCGCGTGATCATGAGCTGGGCTGCGTGCGCCTGCAGGACAAGACCCTGACCTACCTCGGGCCGGAGGTGGCGCCCGAGGTGATGGACGCGCTGCACACGCGCATGTTGTTGCTCGGCAGCGGCTGGACGCTGGCGCGTTTCGCTGCCGCGACCGGCATGCGAGGGATTTGAACGGCCATCAGCGCAGGGCGGGCGGGCGCCGCTTCTTCCACGAGCGGGACGCCTCGGCCGCGATGTCGATGAAGTTCTTCACCGCCGGGTTGCGATCCTGCGTGCGGTAGAGCAGGCCCATGCGCACGATCGGGCTGGGCTCCTTCGGCACCACGTAGGCCACGCCCGGGCGCTGCAGCTGCGAGAGCGAGGACGGAATGAGCGAGATGCACAGGCCGGTGGACACGATGGAGATGATGGTCTGCATCTGGCGCGCGTATTGCACGATCTCGGGCGTGAAGCCGGCGCGCGCGCAGTAGTCCTGCACCGCGTCGTACAGGCCGGGCGCCATCGGGCGGCCGAACAGCACGAAGGGCTGGTGCTTGAAGAGCTTCATGCTCGGGCTCTTCATGTGCGCCTCCTTCATGCTGTCGGGCAAGGCCAGCACCAGGCGCTCGTCGAACAGCGGCTGGAACGACAGGCCGGGCTCGTTGATCGGCCCGGGCGCGATGCCAATGTCGATCTTGTTGGTCTTGAGGTTGGGCACCTGCATGTCCAGCGTCTCTTCCGACAGGTGCAGCTCGATGCCGGGGTAGCGCTCGCGGCAGAGCTTGAGGGTCTGGGGCAGCATGGTGACGTTGGCGATCGACACGAAGCCCACCGCCAGCGAGCCGGTGTCGCCGCGCGCGCTGCGCTGCGCCAGGATGCGCGCGTGTTCCAGCCGCGCGAGCACCGCACGCACTTCCACGTAGTAGGTCTGCGAGGCCGGCGTCATGACCACGCCCCGGTTGGTGCGCTCGAACAGTTGCACCCCGAGTTCTTCCTCCAGGGCCTTGATCTGGACCGAGAGGGGCGGCTGGCTGATGTGCAGGCGCTCGGCCGCGCGCATGAAGTTCAGCTCTTCGGCGACGGCGATGAAATAGCGGAGTTGCCGGATGTCAGGCATACGAAAATCATATAGCAGAGGCCTGCAAACGGTATTGGCTCGAATGCCGGCATCTCAATACAGTGGCGACCGCCATACCCGGCATACAACGATCGGAGACAAACATGATGTCCATTTCCCGCCGCGCCGGCCTGCTGGCCGTGGGCGCCGCAGTCCTTGCCATCAGCACCGCTGCGCATGCCCAGACCCGCGAAGTCAAGATCGGCTACGCCCTGGCCCCGAACTCGCACTACGGTGCCGGCGCCAATGCCTGGGCCGCTTCGTTCGAGAAGGCCACGAATGGCCAGTTCAAGTTCCGTCAATTCCCCTCCAGTGCGCTGGGTGGCGAGCGCGAGCTGCTCGAAGGCCTGCAGCTGGGCACCGTGGAAGCGGCCATCGTCTCCTCTGGCACGCTGAGCAACTTCGTGCCCGAGGTCGGTGTGACCGACATTCCCTTTCTGTTCCGCGACATCAACCACGCACGCAGCGTGCTCGACGGCCCGATCGGGCAGGACCTGCTGGGCAGGTTCAAGTCGCGCAACCTGGTCGCGCTGGCCTGGGGCGAGCAGGGTTTCCGCCACATCACCAACGGCAAGCACCCGATCACCAAGCCCGAAGACCTCAAAGGCCTGAAGATCCGCACGATGGAAAACCCGGTGCACATCACCGCCTTCCGCACGCTGGGCGCCGCGCCCACGCCCATGGCCTGGCCCGAAGTCACCGGCGCGCTGCAGCAAGGCACCATCGACGGTCAGGAGAACCCGATCTCGGTGATCGCCTCGGCCAAGCTCTCGGCCGTGCAGAAGCACCTGGCGCTCACGGGCCACGTGTATTCGCCGGCCATGCTGCTGGTCTCGCCCAAGTTCTGGGACTCGCTCAACGACGGCCAGAAGGCCGCCGTGACCGCGGGCGCCAAGGAAGGCGCGAAGGCCATGCGCCAGTTCGTCGACGACATCGAGAAGAAGGGTGTGGACGAGTTGCGCGCCCAGGGCATGCAGATCACCGAGGTGCCCAACAAGGCGCCGTTCCAGCAGGCCCTCTCGCCGGCCTACCAGCAGTACGCCTCCAAGTACGGCAAAGAGCTGATCGACCGCATCGCCAACGCGAAGTGACCGTCTGACCCCCCACCGCCCGGCCCCGTGCCGGGTGGTTCGCTTTGGCACGAGCGCCGCAGGAACCCCCCATGATCGACCGATTCGAGAACGCCCTGGTGGCCGTCAACCGCTGGGTGCTGATCCTGCTGTTGGCGGCGATGTCCGTCATCGTGTTCGCCAACGTCGTGCTGCGCTACACCACCAACGACTCCATCGTCTGGGCCGAAGAGGTCGCGCGCCACCTCATGATCTGGGGCACCTTTCTCGGCGCCGGGCTGGTGCTGCGCTTCGGTGGGCACGTGGCGATCGACAACCTGCACCAGGCCGTGCCCACGCCGCTGGCGCGGGTGCTGCGCGCGCTGGTGGTGCTGCTGATCGCGGGTTTCTGCGTCTCGATGACGTACTTCTCCATCGTCTACACCAGCGTGATGCGGTTCCAGACCACGCCCGCCACCGGCATCTCGTTCGCCTGGATCTACTCGGCCTTGCCCGCGGGCTTCATCCTGATGCTGGTGCACCTGGCCTTCCTGGTGCGGCGCTACGTGATCGACGGCCGCTTCCACGAGTCGCCCGAGATGGACGCCGAGGCGGCCGCCTCGCTCTGAGCCCCTGACGCGGAACCCCCATCATGGTCATCACCCTGTTCGTCGCCGCCGTCGTGCTCATGCTGATCGGCGTGCCCGTGGCGTTCTCGCTCGCCATCGCCGCCGCCCTGGCCGTGGCCCTGGGCGGGCACTACCCGCAGATCATCGTCTTCAAGGAAATGTTCACCGGCGTGGACAGCTTCCCGTTGATGGCGGTGCCCTTCTTCATCCTCGCGGCCGAGATCATGTCGGGCGGGGCGCTCACGCTGGTGCTGCTGCGCTTCGCCTCGCAGTTCGTTGGCCACCTGCGCGGCGGCCTGGGTTACGCCAACGTGTTGTCGCTCACCATCTTTTCGGGCATCTCGGGCTCGGCCCTGGCGGACGCTGCCGGCCCGGGCTCGATGATGGTGCGCATGATGGACAAGGCCGGCTACGACCGCGCCTACGCCGCCGCGCTGACCGCCAGCACGGCCATCGTGGGGCCCATCATTCCACCCTCGATCATCATGATCATCTACGCGCTGCAGGACGAACACGTCTCCGTCGGCGCGCTGTTCATCGCCGGTTTCATCCCCGGCCTGCTGATCGCCGCCGCCATGAGCTGGGTCAACTGGTGGGTCTGCCGCCAGCGCGACTTCCGCTCCGACGCCCCACGCCCCACCGGCCGCGAGATGCTCATGAACACCATCAAGGCCGTGCCCGCGCTGTTCCTGGTGGTGATCATCCTGGTCGGCATCCGCTTCGGCGTCTTCACGCCCACCGAAGCCTCGGTGGTCGCGGTGTTCTACGCGCTGGTCTGCGGCAAATGGGTCTACGGCACGCTCAAGTGGTCGGCGCTGCCCGGCATCGCGGCGCGCTCGGCCATGCTCACCGCCTCGGTGCTGTTCGTGGTGGCGGCCTCGTCGGCCTTTGCCTGGGTGCTCACCATCGAAGGCGTGCCGCAGGACCTGGCGCAGGCCATCATCGGCTGGGACCTCTCGCCCGTCACCTTCCTGATCGCGGTGAACATCCTGCTGCTGCTGTTCGGCATCTTCATGGAGCCGCTGCCCGGGGTCACCATCCTCGTGCCCATCCTGGCGCCGATCGCGGCCGCGCTGGGCATCGACCCGATCCACTTCGCGATGGTGGTCATCGTCAACCTCACGCTGGGCATGATCACGCCGCCCGTGGGCGGGCTGCTGTTCGTCACCTCGGTGGCGACCAAGGTGCCGCTGATGGCCCTCACGCGCGAGCTGCCACCCTTCCTGTGGGCCCACCTCGTGGTGCTGTTGCTGCTCACCTTCGTGCCCGCGATCTCCACCTGGCTGCCGCACGCGCTGGGCTTCTGATGCGCCGCACCACCCGCTCCAGCCCCGGCGCGGCCGTGTCGCCGCAGGGTGAGATCACCGACGTGGTGCTGGACCGCGGCCTGTCGCTGCACTTCTTCGACGAGGGTGTGGCCGTCATGTCTTCGCGCATCGAGTCCGGCGAGGGTTACGCGCAGTTCAGCAAGCGCGACCTGCAGGTGCTGGTGGATTTTTTCCAGGCGCCGGAAAACCGGCACCTGCTGCAACCGCCGGCGAATCCCCGCCCCTGATGCGTCAGGGGCTCAGCGCCAGCCCGACACTTTCTTCAGCACGAAATTCATCACCGGCTCGGGCGGCGTGCCGCGCCCCAGGGCGGAGCGGCGGATGCCGCGCAGTTCCTGGCCGCATCCCGGGGCGGTGACGAGGCCTTCCCACACCGCGTCCATGCTCACGCCGTCGGCCGACTCGTCGAGGTTGAACTCGCCGTCCACGACGTCCCCGGACACCACCGCCTGCCGGTCGTTGCCGGCGGTGGTGCGCTTCAGGCTGCCGCGCACGCTGTCCGGGTACTCCGGGTGGCGCTCGAACAGCAACGCGCCGGTGGAGGCGGGCGCGGCCTCGCTGCCCCCCTCCTGCGGCCACAGCACCAGCTGCCACAAGCCGTAGAGCTGGCTGGGCGCCATGTCGCCGGGTTGGCTGCAGACGGTCGGGGGCGTGGCCGGCGCTTGCGCATGGCCGGCGCCGGCCAGCAGCGCCCACGCGGCGGCGAGGCAGAGGTGTTTCATGAGGCGGGGTCGGCCGCCTTCTGGGCGGCCTGGTCGGTGGCGCGTTGCGCGAACTCGGCGCGCAGCGCGCGCAGTTTCTCGCGCGGGTCTTCCTTCACGGTGGCTTGGTCCAGCGCCATCTCCTTGATGAAGCGGCTGGCCTGCCCGGGAACGCTCTCGCGCCCCTTCTTGCGGCGTTTGAGCCAGCTCACCGCCAGCGTGCGCTGCGCGCGCGTGATGCCCACGTACATCAGGCGGCGCTCTTCCTGCAGGCGCTGCGCCATGTCGGCCGCCTGCGCGTCGCTCTGGCCGGGCTCCTCGTCCATCTTGAACGGCAGCAGGCCCTCGTTCACGCCGACCAGCATCACATGGGGCCACTCCAGACCCTTGGAGGCGTGCAGCGTCGAGAGCGTCACCACGTTCTGGTCTTGCTCGCGCTCGCTCAGCGTGGAGAGCAGGGCGATCGTCTGCACCACCTCGAGCAGGCTCTTGCGCTCGCTCTCGATCTTCACGCCGTCCTCTTCCTCCAGCTTGCCGCCGCAGCGCCCGGCGACCCAGTCGCAGAAGTCCATCACGTTGGTCCAGCGCGCGGCCGCCACCTTCTCGTTGTCCTCGCTGTCGTAGAGGTGCTTCTCGTAGTCGATGTCCTTGAGCCACTCGGTGAGGAAGGCGCGAGCGGCCTCGTGGCCCACGGTGTGGCGCGCGCGGTACTCCAGGTCGTTCACCGCGCGGCCGAACTCGTGCAGCGTGGCCACCGCGCGCGGGGGCAGGGCGGTCCCCAGCGAGTTGGCGAACAGCGCCTCGAACAGGCTCAGCTTGTACTGCGTGGCGAAGGCCCCCAGCTGCTGCAGCGTGGTGTGGCCGATGCCGCGCTTGGGCGTGGTGGCCGAGCGCAGGAAGGCCGGGTCGTCGTTGTTGTTCACCAGCAGGCGCAGCCAGGCGCAGAGGTCGCGGATCTCGGCCTTGTCGAAGAAGCTCTGGCCGCCCGAGACCTTGTAGGGCACCTGCGCGCGGCGCAGCGACTGTTCGAACGGGCGCGCCATGTGGTTGGCGCGGTAGAGGATGGCGAAGTCGCGCCACTCCTTGTGCTGCGAGCTCGCGCGCAGGCTCAGGATGCGCGCCACCGCGCGCTCGGCCTCGTGATCCTCGTTGTCGGCATCGACCACGCGCACCGGTTCGCCTTCGCCCAGGTCGCTCCACAGCGTCTTGGGAAACAGCTTGGGGTTGGGGCCGATGACGTTGTTCGCCGCGCGCAGGATCGCGCTGGTGGAGCGGTAGTTCTGCTCCAGCTTGATGACCTTGAGCTCGGGGTAGTCTTGCGGCAGCTTCTTCAGGTTGTCCAGCGTGGCGCCGCGCCAGCCGTAGATGGACTGGTCGTCGTCGCCCACGGCGGTGAAGCGCCCGCGCTCGCCCACCAGCAGCTTGAGCAGCTCGTACTGCGTGGCGTTGGTGTCCTGGTACTCGTCCACCAGCACGTGGCCCATCTTCTTCTGCCAGCGCGCGCGCACGTCCTCGTGCTCGCGCAGCAGCTTGAGCGGCAGGGTGATGAGGTCGTCGAAGTCCACGCTCTGGTAGGCCACCAGGCGCTCTTCGTAGCGCGCCATGATGGTCGCCATCACGCGCTCGTTTTCGTCCTTGGCCTGAGCGAGGGCCTGTGCCGCGTTCATGCCTGCGCCCTTCCACGCGCTGATGCCCCACTGCCAGCCGCGCGCGGTGGCCGCGTCGGTGGTGCCGCCGCAGTCCTTGAGCAGGCTGGTGATGTCGTCGGTGTCGAGGATGGAGAACTGCTTCTTCAGGCCCAGCACCTCGCCGTCGTCGCGCAGCAGGCGCACGCCCAGTGCGTGAAAGGTGCAGATCAGCACCTTGCGGGCGTCGCGCCCCACCAGCTGGGCCGCGCGTTCGCGCATTTCGGCGGCGGCCTTGTTGGTGAAGGTGATGGCGGCGATGCGGTCGGCCGCCAGGCCGGCCTGGATGAGCCGGCCGATCTTGTGCGTGATCACGCGCGTCTTGCCCGAGCCCGCGCCCGCGAGCACCAGGCAGGGCCCCGCTAGGTGGTTCACGGCTTCCAGTTGCGCGAGGTTCAGGCCGTGGGACATGGAGGGAGGCGGGCGGGCGTCGGGAAAGGCGGGAAAAGAGCGTTGGATCATACCGGGCGGGGTGTCGCGGGTCGCCCACGGGCGCCTGAGACAATCGGCCCCGTGCTGCACATCCTGCTGGTCACCTTCCCCTTCTTCGCGCTCGTGCTCGCCGGCTACGTCGCCGCGCGCCGGCGCTTGCTGCCGCTGGAGGCCATTCCCGGGCTCAACGGCTTCGTGCTGTTCTTCGCGCTGCCCTGCATGCTGTACCGCTTCGGTTCCACCACGCCGATCGCGCAGCTGCTCGATGGCTGGGTGGCCGGCCTGTACCTGCTGTGCGGCCTTATCGTGGTGGGCGCCACCATCGCCTTCACGCGCAACGCGCGCATCCGCTGGAACGACGCGTCCCTGGGCGCGCTGGTGGCGGCCTTTCCCAACTCGGGCTTCATGGGCGTGCCGCTGATCGTGGCCCTGCTCGGCGCGTCGGCGGCCGGCACCGTCATCCTCACCATGGTGGTGGACATGGTGATCACCAGCTCGTTGTGCATCGCGCTCTCGCGCCTGGACGAGGCGCAGGGCCAGGGCCGCTCGGCGGTGGCCGAGGCCACGCGCAAGGCGCTCAAGGGTGTGCTCACCAACCCCATGCCCTGGGCCATCGTGCTCGGCGGCCTGGCCTCGGCCTGGGCCTTCACCCTGCCCAAGCCGGTGGAGCAGACGGTGTGGCTGCTGGCCGATTCGGCCTCGCCCGTGGCGCTGTTCACCATTGGCGCGGTGCTGGCGCGCGCGCAGATGACCGCCAACCACCCCATGCCCCTGGCCGACTACCTGCCGGTGGCGCTGATGAAGCTCTTCGTGCACCCGCTGCTGGTGCTCGCCGTGGGCTGGCTGGCCATCCGCGCGGGTGCGCCGCTGCCGTGGCCGACGCTGGTGGTGATGGTGCTGGTGGCCGCGCTGCCCAGCGCGAGCAACGTCTCGCTGCTGGCCGAGCGCTTCGGCGCGGACAATGGGCGCATCGCCCGCATCATTCTCGTGACGACCGCGGCGGCTTTCCTGACGTTCTCCGGGGCCGTGGCGCTGCTGACCTGAAGCGCAATAGGCACTGCCTATGCCCTTCATCCAGGCATTTGTTTTGACACTCCGGGGGTGGCTCTCTAAAGTGCGTTGGCTCATCCCCGCCAACCACAAAGGAGATCCCCATGTCAGAAGCCAAGTGCCCCTTCCACCACGGTTCCGGTGTCGGAACCAGCAACAAGGACTGGTGGCCGAACCAGCTGCGCATGGATGTGCTGAACCAGCACTCCGCCAAGTCCAACCCGCTGGGCGAATCGTTCGACTACGCGGCCGAGTTCAAGAAGCTGGACTACAAGGCACTCAAGGCCGATCTGAACAAGTTGATGACCGACAGCCAGGACTGGTGGCCCGCCGATTTCGGCCACTACGGCCCGCAGTTCGTCCGCATGGCCTGGCACTCGGCCGGCACCTACCGCACCACCGATGGCCGGGGCGGCGGTGGCCGCGGCCAGCAGCGCTTCGCGCCGCTGAATTCTTGGCCCGACAACGTCAACATCGACAAGTCGCGCCGCCTGCTCTGGCCGATCAAACAGAAGTACG
Source organism: Hydrogenophaga sp. (assembly GCA_018993155.1). Classification (GTDB taxonomy): domain Bacteria; phylum Pseudomonadota; class Gammaproteobacteria; order Burkholderiales; family Burkholderiaceae_C; genus Hydrogenophaga. The sequence goes on along the minus strand of JAGKSX010000074.1, from coordinate 39,461 downwards.
GCCAGCAGATTTCCTGGGCCGATCTCATGATCCTCGCGGGCAACGTGGCGCTGGAGTCCATGGGCTTTCGCACCTTCGGCTTCGCGGCGGGCCGTGAGGACGTGTGGGAACCCGATACCGACGTGAGTTGGGGCGCCGAGACCAAGTGGCTGGGTGACGACCAGCGCTTCGAGGGCGACCGTGTCCTGGTCAAGAGCCTGGGCGCGACGCACATGGGCCTGATCTATGTGAACCCCGAAGGCCCGAACGCCAGCGGCGACTACATGGCCGCGGCCAAGGACATTCGCGCCACCTTCTACCGCATGGCCATGGACGACGAGGAGATCGTCGCGCTGATCGCGGGCGGGCACACCTTCGGCAAGGCGCATGGCGCGGCGCCCGAATCGCACAAGGGCGCAGAGCCCGAGGGCGGCACGATCGAGGCCCAAGGCCTGGGCTGGACCAGCAACTTCGGCAGTGGACATGGCAAGGACACCGTCTCCAGCGGCCTGGAGGTGACCTGGACCACGACCCCCGCGCAATGGAGCAACAACTTCTTCGAGAACCTGTTCAAGTTCGAATGGGAAGAGGAGCGCAGCCCGGCGGGCGCCAGGCAGTGGGTCGCCAAGGACGCGCCGGAGATCATCCCCGATGCGCACGTGCCCGGTCTGAAGCACAAGCCCAAGATGCTCACCACCGACCTGACGATGCGCTTCGACCCCGAGTTCGGCAAGATCTCCCAGCGCTTCCTCAACGACCCGCAGGCGTTCGCCGAAGCCTTCGCCCGCGCCTGGTTCAAGCTGACGCACCGCGACATGGGGCCCAAGGCCCGCTACCTCGGCCCCGAAGTGCCGAAGGAAGACCTGATCTGGCAGGACCCGCTGCCCGCGGCCACGCACAACCCCACGGCGGCGGACATCGCCGACCTCAAGGCCCGGATCGCGGCCTCGGGCCTGTCGGTGAGCGAGCTGGTCTCGGTGGCCTGGGCGTCTGCGTCCACCTTCCGCGGGGGCGACAAGCGCGGTGGCGCCAACGGCGCGCGCCTGGCGCTCGCACCGCAGAAGGACTGGGCGGTCAACAAGGTGGCGGTTGCCGCGCTGCCCAAGCTGGTGGAGATCCAGAAGGCCTCGGGCAAGGCTTCGCTGGCCGACGTGATCGTGCTCGCGGGCGGGGTTGGCGTCGAGCAGGCCGCCAAGGCCGCGGGTGTCGCGGTGGACGTGCCGTTCACGCCGGGGCGTGTCGATGCGCGGCAGGACCAGACCGATGTCGAATCCTTCGCCGTGCTGGAGCCCGAGGCCGATGGCTTCCGCAATTACAAGGCGGGCAAGAGCGCCGCGTCGACGGAAGCGCTGCTGGTGGACAAGGCCCAACTGCTCACGCTGACGGCGCCCGAAATGACCGCGCTGGTGGGCGGCCTGCGCGTGCTCGGCGCCAATGCCGACGGCAGCCAGCACGGTGTGTTCACCGACCGGGTGGGCGCGCTCACCAACGACTTCTTCGTCAACCTGCTGAACATGAACACGGTGTGGACGCCGGTGGGCGCCGATGCCGAACTGTTCGAAGGCAAGGACCGCAAGAGCGGCCAGCCGCGGTACACCGCCACCCGCAACGACCTGGTGTTCGGCTCCAACTCGGTGCTGCGCGCCTACGCCGAGGTGTACGCCAGCGCGGACGGCCAGCGCAAGTTCGTGAAGGACTTCGTGGCCGCCTGGGCCAAGGTCATGAACCTGGACCGGTTCGACATCGCCTGATCGGCCCGGCCGGCCGCTGGACTCCAAGCCCCGGGACGTCGAGCCCCGGGGCTTTTCATTTCCTGGTCAGCGCCTCCTGCTCCAGCAGCAAGTAGGTGTTGTAGGCGTTCATGCGGTTGGCCGGGCCGAACATGGGCATGGCCTCGAAGGCGGACCAGTCGGTCTTGTCGTAGGCCTCTTCGAACGGCACGAAGTTCTCGACAGCCTCGCCCATGCTCTGGCGCAGGTGCTTGAGGTAGTCGCGCGTGGTGCCGATGTCCTTCTTCGGGTCGGTGGACGCGGCGCCGTGGCCGGGCACGACCGCGTTGGCGTCGAAGGCCAGCAGGCGTTCCAGCGACAGGATCCACTGGCGGCTGTTGGCCTGGCCCACGAAGGGCAGGCGGCCATTGAAGAACAGGTCGCCCGCGAACAGCACCTTCTCCGAGGGCACGAACACCGTGAGGTCTTCGGGCGTGTGGGAGGGCCCGACCGGCGTGAGGTCGAACACCACGCCGCCGACCTTCAGGGCGGTGGGCCCGTCGATCCAGACGTCGGCCGGCACGATGCGGGTCTGCTCGTTGATCCAGGGCGCGAGATCGGTGCGCGAGGCTTCCAGGCGCAGGCGCGCGGTGTCCGACTGGATGTACTCGCGCGACGCGCTGTGCGCGATGATCTTCGCCCCCAGTTGCTGGAAGTGCTGCAGGCCGTAGATGTGGTCGGCGTGGTAGTGGGTCAGGATCACGTGGGTGATCGGCTTGTCGGTCCGTTGGCGGATCACCTGCGTGAGCCGCTCGGCCAGTCGGGGCGAGCCCAGCGCGTCCACCACCACCACGCCGTCGGGGGTGACCACGAAACCGGCGTTGCTGATGAAGTTCTGGTTCCTGGTCGAGCCCAGCTGGGTCAGGCCCTGCACGTAGTAGCTGTGGGGGCCCACCGCCTCGACGGTCATGGCCGGGCCGGTGTCGGCCGCGGGCTGGGCCTGGGCGGCGAAGGTGGCCAGGGCGATCAGGGGCGCAAGCCACCAGCGAAGGGAAAGTCGGGGCACGGGTCGTCTCCAGTAGTCTTGCCTGCTCTTATATCGCAATTTACTTATATTTGAGCGTGGTCGGCTTTGCGGGTCTCACGTTTCCGGGCTGGCTGCCGATCTTCAAGGCGAGCCGGCGACAGCGTCGGCCAGGAGCCCGCATGATCAAGCCCCCTTTGCCGCACAACGAAGCGAAGCGCCTGAAGGCGCTGCGCGACCTGGTGATCCTGGACACGCCGCCCGAAGCGCGTTTCGACCGCATCTCGGCGTTCGCGGCCAAGGAGTTCAACGTGCCGATTGCGCTGGTGTCGCTGGTCGATCACGATCGCCAGTGGTTCAAGTCGTCCTTCGGCCTGGAGGATGTGCAGGAGACGCCGCGCGACATTTCCTTCTGCGGCCACGCGGTGGCGATGGCGAAGACGCTGATCGTGCCCGATGCGCTGGCCGATCCCCGCTTCGCCGACAACCCCATGGTGGTGGGCCAGCCCTATGTGCGCTTCTACGCCGGGGCGCTGCTGCGCCTGCCATATGGGCAGGTGGTGGGCACGCTGTGCATCATGGACCGGCGCCCGCGCGATTTCGACAAACTGGACGAGGCCATCCTCAACGGCCTGCGCGACTTGGTGGTGGAGGAGCTGTTCCGGCGCGAGGAGGCGGTGTCGTGAGCGCCGCTGCGGGCCGGCCGCAGGTGCTGCTGATCGAACCCGATGGCCTGGTGCGCGGCACCGTGGCCTCGGTGTGCCGCGAGTTGCAGCTGGTGCGGCTGCAGCAGGCGACCAGCATCGCCCAGGGCGAGAAATGGATGCAGAGCAACGTCGACCACGGCCTGCTGCTCTCGCTGGCCGAGCGCGACGCGGCCTTGGCTCTGCTCACGCGGCTGCGCGCGGGTGAACTGCGCTGCGAGGCCGACATTCCGGTGGCGGTGATGGCGGCCAGCGCCGACGCGGAGCTGGTGGTGCGGCTCAAGGAGCTGGACGTGCGCCGGCTGCTGCTGCAGCCCTTCCGCCTGCGCGACGTGGTGCACACGCTGGAGCAGCTCTGGCCGATGCCGGAAATCCTCGTCGCCTGAAGAGGCGCCCTCCAGAACACCGCGGGTCCGGCTGCGCCGGCCCGCAGGTGTTGCCCCCTGGGGGGTGACGCCGCAGGCGGCGCGGGGGGGGTGAATGCAGGCCCTGTGGATGCTGCTCGCCTCGGTGTTCTTCGCCTCCATGGGCGTGTGCATCAAGTTCGCGTCCGCCCACTTCAACAGCTTCGAGATCGTGTTCTACCGCGGCGTGGTGGGTGCGATCTTCCTGATCGCGATGACGCGCGTGAACGGCGTGTCGCTGCGCACCAGCATGCCCATGATGCATGTCTGGCGCAGCATCGTCGGCACGATCTCGCTCACCGCCTGGTTCTTCGCCATCGCCGCCCTGCCCCTGGCCACGGCCATGACGCTGAACTACATGAGCAGCGTGTGGATCGCCACCTTCCTGCTCGGCGGCGCCCTGCTCATGCAGGGGCGCAACGCCCCCATCCGCGAGCAGGGCCCCTTGTTCCTCACCGTGCTCATGGGCTTTGGCGGCGTGGCCATGATGCTGCGCCCCACGCTGGCCGACCACCAGGTCGTGGGCGCGCTGGTGGGCCTGCTCTCGGGCATCTTCGCGGCATTCGCCTACCTGCAGGTGGCCGCGCTCGCGCGCGCGGGGGAGCCCGAGAGCCGCACCGTCTTCTACTTCTCGATCGGTGCCGTGCTCGCTGGCGGGGTCGGCATGCTGTTCTCGGGCGTGAGCCCCTGGCATTGGCCCGGCGCCCTGTGGCTGCTGCCCATCGGCCTGCTGGCGCTGTTCGGCCAGCTCTGCATGACGCGCGCCTACTCGCGCGGCGCGACCATGGTGGTGGCCAACCTGCAGTACTCGGGCATCGTGATCGCTGGCATCTACGGCATCGTCTTCTTCGGCGACCAGCTGCCGCTGATGGGCTGGCTGGGCATGGCACTGATCATCGTCAGCGGCATCACCGCCACCGTGCTGCGCACCCGCACCGTGCCGAATGCACCCGCGGAAGAACACTGAGGGGCATCTGCCCCACAATGCGCGCATGCACACGACCCTGATCTCCGCACCCGAACTCCAGCAACTCATCGCCCGTGGCGCCCCGCTGCGCATCTTTGACTGCAGTTACGAGCTGATGAAGCCCGAGGCAGGCTTGGCCCAGTTCGAGGCCGAGCACCTCCCGGGCTCGGTGCACGTGCACCTGGAGCACCACCTGAGCGACAAGTCCGGCCCCGACCGCGCCAGCGGCGGACGCCACCCACTGCCCTCGCGCGCCACCTTCGCCGCCCGCCTGGGCCAGCTGGGCCTGGACAACAGCCAGCAGGTGGTGGTGCTGGACCGCCAGGCCATCACCACCAGCGGCCGCCTGTGGTGGATGCTCAAGTGGTGCGGCCACGAGGCCGTGGCCGTGCTGGACGGCGGGCTGGCGGCCTGGAAGGCGGCCGGTGGTGCGGTGGAAAGCGGTCCCGTGAATCCTCCGAAGCCAGCGGTCTTCGAACTGCGCGAGCCGCTGGTGCAGACCGTGAGCACGGCGGACGTCGCCGGCGCGCTCGGGCGCCCCGCCATGACCCTGGTTGACGCCCGCGCCGGTGCGCGCTTCCGCGGCGAGACCGAGCCGCTGGATCCGGTGGCCGGCCACATCCCCGGCGCACTCAACCGCCCTTTCGGTGACAACGCAACACCGGACGGACGCTTCAAGCCCGCGGCCCAACTGCGCGCCGAGTTCGACCGCCTGCTCGCGGGCCGCGACCCCGCCACCGTGGTGCACCACTGCGGCAGCGGCGTGAGCGCCGTGCCCAACCTGCTGGCCATGGAAATCGCCGGCCTGGGCCGCGCGAAACTCTACCCGGGCAGCTGGAGCGAGTGGTGCAACACGCCGGGCCTGCCCACGGCGCAAGGCTGACAGCGGGCACCTGTCGACCGACCACCCATGCCTCCGACCTCCTCCCGCCTTCTGGAACCGACGGACCAGGCCCCCGCGCCGGACGGTCAGCGCAAGCGGGTGCTGGAGCTGCTGGCGCTGCTGACCGGCATCGCCGCGCTGCTCGTGCTGGTGATCGACCTGATCTTCGCCAGCCCGGGGCAGCGCGAAGCCTGGATCGCGGCCTGCCTGGTCCTGGTGTCGGGTGTGGCCTATGCCCTGGTGCGCTGGGACCGCATTCACTACGTGGCCCCCCTGATCGTGATGGGCACACTGGCCACGGCCGTGCTCTCGGTGGTCACCTACGGCTCTGTGCGCACCGCGGTGGGCTTCCTGTTCGTCGCGGCGGTGGCCGGCGCGGGCACCTTCCTCGGACGCACCGCGCTCATTGCCACGGTCGCGGCGAGCGTGGGCGCGCTCGGTGTGCTGACGCTGGCCGAGGTCAATGGCTGGTTCAACGCGACGCCCTATTTCGAAGTCGGCCTGCGCGTGTGGATCACGCACTCGGCCACCGTGATCGTGGTGGGCGTGATGGTCTATCACAGCGGGCGCCAGTTGCGTGAGGCGTTCGACCGGCAGAAGGCCGAGCTGGAGCTGCGCAAGAAAACCGAGCACCAGCGCGACCTCAACCTGGAGCGTTTCGCCCGCATCTTCCGCACCAGTCCCAGCCCCATGATCGCGCAGTCGGCCCGTTCCGGGATGATCCTGGACGTCAACCCCGCTTTCGAGCGCTGCTACGGCTACACCCGCGACCAGGCCCTGGGCCGACCCGACAGCTTCCTGTGGGCAGACCCCGAACAGCGGGAGACGTACCTGGCCGCGCTGTTCGCCGCGCGGCGCGCCGAACAGTACCCCGCACGCGGCCAGCGCGCGGATGGCAGCACCTTCGAAGGCCTGGTCTCCAGCGAGATGGGCGACGACCGCGAAGACAAGCTGGTCATCACCACCATCAGCGATGTGAGCGCCCAGAACGAGGTCATGGAGCGGCTGCGCCGTTCCGAGGAACGCTTCGCCAAGGCCTTCCATTTCAGCCCGCTGAACATGACGATCTCGCGCCTCTCGGACGGCGCCATCATCGAGGTCAACCGCGCGCAGGACCGCGCGCAGGGCCTGCTGCCGGAAGAAATCAAGGGCAAGACCTCGGTGGAGATCGGCGCCTGGCTGACCCCCAGGGACCGGGAAGCCTTCGTGGAACAGCTGCTGTGCGAAGGCCACATCGACGGCTACGAAACCCGCATGCGCCACAAGGACGGCTCGCTGGTGGACACCCGGATCTGGGCCGAGCTGCTGGACATCGACGGCGAGCCCTGCATCCTGGCCTGCACCGTCAGCATCACCGCCGAGAAGGAGCGCGAGGCGCTGCTGCTCAACGTGGCGCGCGGCGTGGCCGCCGAGACCGGCGAAGCCTTCTTCAGCGCGCTCACGCGCCACCTCTGCGAGGCCATCGGCTCGGACATGGTGGTGGTGGGCGAATGCCGCGACGACGGCCGCGTGCGCAGCCTGGCGATCCGCCAGGACGGGCAGGCACGGCCCAACTTCACCTTCTCCATCGAAGGCACGCCCTGCGCGCGCTCCCTGCTCCAGCAGGACATGCTCATCTGCACCAGCGGCCTGGCCGCGCAATTTCCGCAAGCCACCAGTCTGATCGAGTCCGGTTGCCAGGCCTACCTGGGCAAAGCCTTGCGCGACGCCGACGGCACCGCGATCGGCGTGCTCTTCGCGCTCTGGCGCCAACCGGTGGAGTTGCGCCCGGACACGCAGGCTCTGATCGCCATCTTCGCCGGCCGGGCCAACTCGGAGTTGGTGCGCCTGCGCCGCGACCGCGAGATCCAGCGCCTCAACGAGACGCTGGAGCACCGCGTGCGCGAGCGCACCGCCGACCTGCAGCAGCTCAACGCCGAGCTCGATTCGTTCGCGTACTCCGTGTCGCACGACCTCAAGTCACCGCTGCGCGCGATCGACGGTTTCACCCGCCTGCTGGAGGAGGAGGTGGGGCCGCGCCTGAGCGCCGACGAGCGCCAGCTGCTCGACCGGGTGCTCAGTTCCACCCAGCGCATGGGCTCGTTGATCGACGACCTGCTGGCCCTGGCGCGCGTGAGCCAGGGCGTGCTGGCGCAGCAGACCGTGGACCTCAGCGCCATGGTGCAAGGCATCCTGGCTCAGGAGCAACTCAAGCAACCCGGGCGTGTGATCGAGCAGCGCATCACGCCCGATCTGCGCGCGCATTGCGACCCGCGCCTGGCGCGCATCGTGCTGGAAAACCTGCTGGCCAACGCGCTCAAGTACAGCCGCACGAAAGACCGCTCGGTGATCGAGTGGGGCCTGCTGCCGCCGGTGGGCGGCGAACCCCGGATGTTCTATGTGCGGGACAACGGCGTGGGCTTCGACATGGCCTATGCCGACAAGCTGTTCAAGCCTTTCCAGCGCCTGCACATGCCCAGCGAGTTCGAGGGCACGGGCATTGGCCTGGCCACCGTGCGCCGCATCATCGAGCGCCATGGCGGCCACATCACCGGCGAAGGGCAACCGGGGGTGGGCGCGCGTTTCTGCTTCTCTTTCGGCGAGCCCCAGACAAGCTGACCCCGCGCCGCGACGATCCGGCGCCGGGCCGCCCCAAGCCGGATCAGCCCCCTCGGGGGGCAGCGACCCGCGCAGCGGCGGAGCGTGGGGGCAATCAGTGCGCCAGGCCGCTCACCACGGTCACCAGCGCGATGCCCACCAGCAGCCAGGCGATCTGCGCCACCGTGGCCGGCAGGCTCAGCCGCTTCTGCAGTTGCGGAATCAGGTCGGCCAGGGCCACGTAGACGAAGCTGCTGGACGCGGCGACCAGGAAGTACGGCAGGTAGTCCTGCAGCTGCGTGAGCAGGAAATAACCCAGCAGGCCACCCAGCGCGGTGACCGTGCCCGCCAGCGAGACCTTGACCAGCGCGGCGCGCGAGTTGCGCGAAGTGTGGCGCAGCACCACCAGATCGCCCATGTGGTGAGGCACCTCGTGGGCCAGCACCGCCAGCGCGGCCACCACGCCCAGGCGCATGTCGGCCATGAAGGCCGAGGCGATCAGGATGCCGTCGCCGAAGGCGTGCACGCTGTCGCCGGCCAGCACCGTCCACCCGCCCGAGCGGGGCCCGTGGTCGTGACCGTGGTGGTGATGGCTGTGGCCAGGGTGGTGCGCGTGGTGGTCCTGAGGTTCGTGGTCGAGCAGCGCTTCCTCTTCCTGGCTGTGCTCGTGCCCGTGGTGCCACAGCTCGGCCTTGTCGAGCAGGAAGAAGAACACCAGACCGCCCAGCAGCATCGCGAACAGCTCGTGCGCGCCGGCCTCGCTCTCGAAGGCCTCGGGCAGCAGGTGCATGAAGGCTGTGGCCATCAGCGCCCCCGCGGCCAGGCTGAGCATGTGCTGGGTGTAGCGCGCCAGCATGGCCATGCTCAGCAGGGCCGCCAGCCAGACGCTGCCCACGCCCGCTGCCACGGTGCCGATGAGGATTGCCAACAGGGTCATTTGCTTGTCACCACGAAAAAAGGCCGCCCCAGGGCGGCCTTCGTTGAACGGAGGGTGGCCCGATCAGGCCACGCCGTGCTGCTTGAACCAGGCCAGCGCCCGCTTCCACCCGTCTTCCGCCGCTTCCTTGCGGAAACTCGGCCGGTAGTCGGCGTGAAAGGCGTGCGGTGCGTCCGGATACACCACGAAGGTCGATGCCTTGGCCGCCGCGTTGCCGGCCGCCAGGGCGGTTTTCATCTTATCAACCGTGTCAAGGGGGATGCCGGTGTCCGCGCCGCCGTACAGGCCCAGCACAGGGCCATTGAGCTTGGCCGCCACGTCCACGGGCTGCTTCGGGTTGAGCGGGGTCGCATCGCCCACCAGGCGGCCATACCAGGCCACGCCGGCCTTCACGGCCGGGTTGTGCGCGGTGTACAGCCAGACCTGGCGCCCACCCCAGCAGAAACCGGTGATGCCCACCTTGCCCGCGTCTCCGCCGTTGGCGGCGGCCCACTTCACGGTGGCATCCAGGTCGCCCAGCACCTGCGCATCGGGCACCTTGGAGATCACTTCCGAGATGAGCTTGGCCATTTCGCCATAGCCCTGGGCATCGCCCTGGCGCACGAACAGCTCGGGCGCGATGGCCAGGTAACCGGCCCGGGCGAAGCGATTGGCGGTGTCGGCGATGTACTCGTGCACGCCAAAGATCTCGGACAGCACCAGCACCACAGGCAGGCCGGTCTTGCCAGCCGGCGCAGCGCGGTAGGCGGGCATCTTGAAGCCGTTGACGTCGATCGTCACCTCGCCCACGGTCAGGCCGTCGGTGGGCGTCTTGATCGCCGTCTGCGCCATCAGGGGCAGCGCGGAGGCCGCATAGCCCACGCCGAGCGCGGCCTTGAGGGCGGTCCGGCGGGTGGCACCGTGTTCGGTGGACTGGCCAGGCAGCAAGGCATCCAGGTCCTGCACGTGTTGTTCTTCGAGCATCGTCGCGTCTCCTTCTTGGTGGGTTGAAAAACTACCTGACTCCCCTGGCCGTCCGAAGTTCACCAACCGGCGCGCAAGGAGAGCCTTCCAGAGATGCCGCGGAACCGGCTTTGCCGGGCCGCAGGCATCGCCCCCTGGGGGGGTGACGCGCCGCAGGCGCGGCGCGGGGGGTCAATGGGCTTGATCCCAGTTGGGACCGACGCCGACCTCGGCCAGGAGGGGCACCTTGAGCGCGGCCACGCCGGCCATCAGGTGCGGGATCTCGGTCTTCAACCAATCCACCTCGCCCTCGGGCACCTCGAACACCAGTTCGTCGTGCACCTGCATGATCATCTTCGTGCCCCGGCGCTGCTCGTCCAGCGCGGCCTGCACCGCCACCATGCTGAGCTTGATCAGGTCGGCCGCCGTGCCCTGCATCGGGGCGTTGATGGCCTGACGCTCCAGCGCCGACAGCTTCGCGCCCTTGGCGTTCCTGATGTCGGGCAGCACCAGGCGCCGGCCGAACACCGTCTCGATGTAACCCACGTCCTTGGCCCGCTGGCGCGTTTCGTCCATGTAGCGCTTCACGCCCTCGAAGCGCTCGAAGTAGCGCGTGATGTAGTTCTTGGCCGCCGTGTTGTCGATGCCCAAGGCCTTGGCCAGCCCGAACGAGCCCATGCCATAGATCAGGCCGAAGTTGATCACCTTGGCGTAGCGGCGCTGCTCGCTGCTGACCTGCGCCGTCTCCACGCCGAACACCTCGGCGGCGGTCGCGCGGTGCACGTCCAGCCCTTCGTGGAAGGCGCGCAGCAGGGCTTCGTCGCCGCTGATGTGGGCCATGATGCGCAGCTCGATCTGCGAGTAGTCGGCGCTGGCGATCACGCTGCCCGCGGGCGCCACGAAGGCCTCGCGCACGCGCCGGCCTTCGGGCGTGCGGATCGGGATGTTCTGCAGGTTGGGGTCGTTGCTGGAGAGCCGCCCGGTCACCGCCACGGCCTGGGCATAGTGCGTGTGCACGCGCCCAGTGCGCGGCAGCGCCATCTGGGCCAGCTTGTCGGTGTAGGTGCCCTTGAGCTTGGAGAGGCTGCGGTGCTCCAGGATCTTGGCCGGCAGCGGGTAGTCCTCGGCGAGTTTCTCCAGCACCTCCTCGTCGGTGCTGCGCGCGCCGGTTGCGGTCTTCTTGATGACGGGCAGGCCAAGCTTGTCGAAGAAGATCTCGCCGAGCTGCTTGGGGCTGCCCAGGTTGAAGGGCTGGCCGGCAATGGCATAGGCCTCCTGCTCCAGCGCCACGATGCGCTGGCCCAGCTCGTTGCTTTGCGCGGCGAGCGTGGGGGCATCGATCAGCACGCCGTTGCGCTCGATGCGGTACAGCGCCTCGCTGCTGGCGATCTCAAGTTCGTAGATGAACCGGAGCTTTTCGTCCGCCTGCAGCTGCGGCCACAGCACCCGGTGCACGTCCAGCGTCTGGTCGCTGTCCTCGCACGAGTACTCGGCGGCCTTGGCCACGTCCACCTGCGCGAACGGGATCTGGTGCGCGCCCTTGCCGCACAGGTCTTCGTAGTTGATGCCCTGGCGGCCCAGGTGGCGCTCGGCCAGGCTGGCCAGGCCGTGCGGCTTGTGCACCTCCAGCACGTAGCTCTGCAGCATGGTGTCGTGCACATAGCCCCGCACCTCGATGCCGTGGTTGGCGAACACGTGGCGGTCGTACTTCACGTGCTGGCCGAGCTTGTGCTTCGCAGGATCTTCCAGCCAGGGTTTGAGCCTGGCCAGGACCTCGTCGAACGGCAGCTGCTCGGGCGCGTCGGGCCCGGCGTGGCGCAGCGGGATGTAGGCGGCCTCGCCCGGTGTCACGCTGAAGCTGATGCCCACGATCTCGGCGCGCATCTCGTCGAGCGAGGTGGTCTCGGTGTCCAGCGCCACGAGCTCGGCCGCCAGCACGCGCTGCAGCCAGCTGTCGAACAGCGCCCAGGTGAGGATGGTGTCGTAGCGCAGGTTGGTGGTGCGCTCGGCGCTTCCGCTCAGGTCGGGTTCGTCGAACAGGCCGGGCGAGCCCTCGTCCGCCGGGCCTTTGGCCTTGGCCTTGGCATGGCTCTTTTCGATCAGTTCCGGCGGCACCTCGTGCTGCGACAGCGACTTGACCAGACCCTTGAAGCCGTAGGTCTCGCCGAATGCCTTGAGTGCCTCGCTGTCCTGCCCATTGATCGTGATGGCCTCCAGCGAGGGCAGGCCCTCGATGTGGTCCTTCAGATCGCAATCGGTCTTGATGGTGAGCAGTTCCCGCCCCTTGGGCAGCCACTCGAGCGCGTTGCGCAGGTTCTCGCCCGCCGCGCCCTTGATCTCGCCCGCGCGCGCCACCAGCGCCTCCAGCGAGCCGTATTCCTGCAGCCATTTCACGGCCGTCTTGGGGCCGACCTTGGGCACGCCCGGCACGTTGTCCACCTGGTCGCCCACCAGCGTCTGGTAGTCCAGCATCAGGCTCGGCGGCACGCCGAACTCGGCGGTCACGCCGGCCACGTCGCGCCGGCGGTCGTTCATGGTGTCGATCACGGTGATGTGCTCGTTGACCAGCTGGCTCAGGTCCTTGTCGCCGCTGGAGATGATGCAGTCGATGCCCTGCTGCGCGGCCACGTGGGCCAGCGTGCCGATCACGTCGTCGGCCTCCACGCCCGGCACGTCCAGCACTTTCCAGCCCAGCAGCTTCACCACCTCGTGGATCGGGGCGATCTGCGCGCGCAGGTCGTCGGGCATGGGCGAGCGGTTGGCCTTGTACTCGGGGTACAGCGCGTCGCGGAAGGTCGGGCCCTTGGCGTCGAAAACGCAGGCGGCGTAGTCGGCGCGCACGTCCTTGCGCAGCTTCTGCATCATGTTGATCATGATGCGGATGGCGCCGGTTTTCAGGACCGTGCCATCGGGCAAGGTGGTGCTCATGGCCTCACCGCCGGCGAAGAACGCGCGGTACAGGTAGCTGGAGCCGTCGACCAGCAGCAGGGTCTTCTGGCCGGTGGGGGTGTCGGGGGTTTGGGCGTCAGGCATGGGGCGATTGTGGCGGAGATCGCGCCCTGCCCCGCTGGTCCGCGGCCCATGTCCGGCGGTAACCGGCTTCCCCCTGCCGGCAGCGCACCCGGCCCGGCTTGCCTACAATGCCGCATGAACCCGATCCGCCGCCATCCCCTTGCCGCCCTCGTGGCCGGCCTGTGCATTGCCCTGCCTGCCCTGGCCCAGGTGGCCCCGGCGGAAACCCCGCGCGAGCCCGCTTCGCCGCGCGACAACATCGAGCGCATCACGCACGAGGACAAACTCACCCGCATCGACGAGCTGCGCGTGGGCGGCCAGACGCAGAGCATCGAGGTGCAGCCCAAGAACGGCGCCCCGGCCTACCAGATCCAGCCTGACAACGGCCAGACCGGCGCGGGCGACAGCGGCAAGCGCACCGGCAGCGCCGGGCGCAGCAGCTGGCGCATCCTGAATTTCTGAGCGCTCCCGCCACATGGCCGTTTACACCGAAGTCGCGTTCGACGAAGCCGCTGCCCTCCTGCACACCCTCCAACTGGGCGACCTCACGGACCTCAAGGGCATCCAGGGCGGCATTGAAAACACCAACTACTTCGTGACCAGCGAGCGCGACGGCGCCACGCTGGAGCATGTGCTCACCGTGTTCGAGCGCCTGGGCTTCGAGCAGTTGCCCTTCTACCTGCACCTCATGAAGTTCCTCGCCGAGCGCGGCATTCCGGTGCCCGCGCCGGCGGCCAACGCCCAGGGCGAGATCCTGCTCAAGGTACAGGGCAAGCCGGCCGCCGTGGTGGCCAGGCTGCGCGGCAAGAGCGATCTGGCCCCCGGCGTGGCGCAATGCGAGGCGGTGGGCGCCATGCTCGCGCGTATGCACCTGGCCGGGCGCGAGTTCTCCATGAGCCAGCCCAACCTGCGTGGCCTGCCCTGGTGGAACGAGACGGCGCCGGTGGTGCTGCCCTTCCTCACCCCCGGCCAGGCCGATCTGCTGCGTTCGGAACTGGCCTACCAGAACCACGTGGCCCAGGGCCCCGCCTACGCGGCCCTGCCGCGCGGCCCGGTGCACGCCGACCTGTTCCGCGACAACGCCCTGTTCGAGGACGGTGTGCTCACCGGCATCTTCGACTTCTATTTCGCCGGCTGCGACACCTTCCTGTTCGACATCGCCGTCTGCCTCAACGACTGGTGCGTGCTGCACGACGAGGACCACGACGGCTCGCTGGACACACCGCGCTCGCTCGCCCTGCTCGCGGCCTACCAGGCGGTGCGTCCCCTCACGGCGGCCGAGCGCAGCCTGCTGCCCGCGCTGTTGCGCGCGGGCGCCCTGCGCTTCTGGATCTCCCGCCTGTGGGACCTGCACCTGCCGCGCGAAGCGGCGCTGCTGCAGCCCCACGATCCCGGCCACTTCGAGCGCGTGCTGCGCGCCCGGGTGCGCGACACCCCTGCCCTGGCGGCCCTGGTGCGCGACGACGCGCTGCAGTCCGCCTGAGCCTGCCCCCTGCATGAAACTCCACATCGTTCCCGCCCGCACCGGCTTCCAATGGGTCAAGCTCGGGGCGCAGACCTTCTTCCGCCAGCCGCTGGCGATGGCGGGCCTGTTCTTCATGTTCATGGCCACGGTCTCGGTGCTGTCGCTGGTGCCGGTCATCGGCACCCTGCTCTCGCTCGCGCTGGTGCCGGCGGCCACGCTGGGCCTCATGGCCGCCAGCCGCGAGGCCCAGCAGGGCCGCTTCCCGATGCCGACCACCATGGTGACGGCCTTTCGCGCCGGGCCGGCGAACACCCGCTCCATGCTCATCCTGGGCGCGATGTACGCCGCCGCGCTGATGCTGGTGTTCGGCGTGGGCGCGCTGTTCGCGCCCGAGGTGGCACCGGTGGTGGACATGCCCGATGGCGAGGTCACGCCCGAGCGGGTGCGCGCCATGTTCAACAACCCGGGCCTGTGGGCCGCGCTGGTGCTGTACGTGCCCGTGGTCATGGCCTTCTGGCACGCGCCCGCGCTGGTGCACTGGCACAAGGTGACGCCACTCAAGAGCCTGTTCTTCAGCCTGATGGCCTGCTGGGCCAACAAGGGCGCCATGCTGCTCTACGGCCTGGGCTGGATGGCCGTGATCATGATGGCCGGCGTGGTGATGAACCTGCTGGCCGTGCTGCTGGGCGGCACCGCCCTGCTCAACCTGGTGATCTACCCCATGGTGCTGCTGCTGGCGGCCATGTTCCACACCTCGATCTGGTTCACCGTGCGCGACAGCTTCGTCACCGAGGAAGGGCCTGCGGCCTGAGGGCGCGCAGACTCAGCAGGCCCTCGCAGGCCAGCAGCCCGATCGCGGCCCAGATGCTGCCGTAGGTGAGCCACTGGCTCTGCGCGATGCGCTCGCCCAGCAGCAGCGACACCACCACCAGCAGCGCCGGCTCCACATAGCTCAGCAGGCCGAACAGGCCCAGCTTGAGGCGCTGGTTGGCCGTGATCATGAAGGCCAGCGCCACCGCGCTGAGCACGCCCAGCACGAGGATGCCCAGCACCGGGTGCTGCAGCGCGCCGGCGCCCTCGGGCAGCGGCGCGGCGATGAACCACAGCCCCACCGGCAGGCTCAGCACCATGTCGAACCACATGCCGCCCAGGTGGTTGGTGCGCAGCACGCGCCGCAGCGCGAAATAGCAGGGGTAGCCCAGCGCCACCACGAAGGCCGGCCAGGACACCCGGGGCGCGTACAGCAGCTCGTTCACCACCCCCAGCGCGGCCAGCGCGCAGGCCACCAGCTGCCAGCGCGTGATGCGCTCGCCGAAACACATGCGTCCGGTGAGCACCAGGGTCAGCGGCAGCAGGAAATAGCCCAGCGACACGTCCAGCCCATGGCCGTTGATGGGCGCCCACATGAACAGCCACAGCTGCACGCCCAGCAGCGCGGACGACAGCAGCATCGCCAGCCAGAGCACCGGGCGCTCGCGCAGGCGTTGCCAGAGCCCGGTGATCTCCGCGCCTCGCCGCGACAGCAGGATGAACGCGCCCAGGAAAGGCGCGGTCAGCAGGATGCGCCAACCGTAGATGCCGGCACCACCCAGTGGCGCGAGCAGCGTGGCGTGGAAGTACATCAGCGCGAACAGGACCGAGGCGGCGAGGGAGTAGGCGACGCCGGATTTCGTGTCGGCGGGGCTGAAGGAGGGCGTCATCGAGGAAAAGGGCGGTGTGGGCAGGAGCACGAAATGCTATTTCCATCCAGCGCATTCAGATTCGATAATTCGCCGCTTCAACGCAACGTTATTGCAATCTGGACGCGCCGCCAATGACCGCCCCCGCCCCGCTGGACGCCTTCGACCGCCAACTCATCGCCCTGCTGCAGGAAGACTGCCGGATGCCGCAGGCCGAGCTGGGCGCGCGCGTGCACCTGTCCGCCGCCGCGGTGAACCGCCGCATCAAGCGCCTGACCGAGCAGGGCGTGATCGAACGTTTTGCCGCGCAGGTGCGTCCCGAGGCCCTGGGCTACCCGCTCACCATCGTGGTGGAGGTGCAGGTGGAGAACGAGCGCATGGACCTGCTGGACGCCATGAAGCAGGCCTTCCTGCGCTGCCCCTTCATCCAGCAGTGCTACTACGTGGCCGGCGAATGCGATTTCGTGCTGATCTTCGCGGTGCGCGACATGGGTCACTACACCGAGCTCACGCGCGAACTCTTCTTCGAGAACCACAACGTGAAGCGCTTCAAGACCCTGGTCACCATGGGCCGGCTCAAGACGGGCACGCAGATGCCGGTCGAGGGAGCGTGAACCATGGCCCCCCACAACCGCCAACGCCCTCGGCAGACGCTGCCGGACGCCCTGCGCGCCCTCGCCCTGATCTCGGTGCTGGTGGTCAATGCCATCGGCTACGCCTCCGCGCCCTGGGGGCCGACCCTGGGCTTTCGCACGCCGCCCGACAGCGCCTGGGCTTCGCTGGCCCAGGGCCTCGTGGCGGCCCTGCTGCACGGCAAGGGCTACACCACGCTGGCCTTCGTCTTCGGCATGGCGCTCTGGCTCGCTGCCCGAGGCCGCCCCAGGGCCGAAGCGCTGCAGCGCGGCCAGCGGCGCCAGGGCCGCCTGCTGCAGCTGGGCATCTTCCACGGCGCGTTCCTCTACTTCGGCGACATCCTCACGCTCTACGCCCTGGTCGGCCGGCAGTTGCTGCGCCGACTGCACCTGCCCTGGGGCGCGTTCCGCCGCCACCTCTGGCGCGCACTGGGCTGGGCGGTGCTGGCCAAGCTGGTGTTGCTGGGGTTCACCCTGGTGGCCGCTGAAAGCCCGGCCCGGGCGGACACCCCCTCGCTCTCGACCGTCCAGGGCGCCTGGGCCTTCTTCCAGCTCAACGCCGGCTTTTACGCGGCGATCCAGATCGTGGCCCTGATCGTCGGCGGGCCGGTGATGTACCTGTGCATGGTGGGCGGGGTGGCTGCGGCGCGCCTGCGGCTGCTGCCCCACCGCCGATGGCGGCCGCTGTGGCGGCGCGGGCTGCGGTTGGCGGGCCCGCCCTTGCTCGTGCTGAGCATCGCCTATGGCTGGGCCTGGGCGGCGCACGGCGCGGCGACGGACATCAACCCCTGGATCGAGGCGCTCGGCGACTTGATCGCGCTGCCGGTGGCGGCCTGCTACCTCGCGGTCGTGGTCCTGGCGTCCGATGGCGGCCGGGCGCGCTGGTGCGGCTGGCTCGCCCCGCTCGGGCAGCGCACCCTCACGCTGTATGTGGGGCACAGCGCCCTTTGCCTGGTGCTGCTTTTGGGCGCGGGCTGGGCGCTGGCGCCCACCACGCTGCAGACCGTGCTGGGCTGCCTGGGCCTGTGGTTGCTGGCCCTGGTGGCGGCCCGGCTCAGCGGCCACCGGCGCTGGCCGCTGGAGGCGTGGCTGGCTCGCCGCTGACGCATAGAAAAGCCCGGCAGAGCCGGGCTTTCTGATTCAGTCGCCCGAAGGCGTCACTGGCCGATCACGCCGCCGTCGGTGCGGGTGATGACGATGGTGGCCGAACGCGGGCGGCCCAGCGGGCCGTAAGGCGCGCTGGGCGAGTTGCCCGGCCACTGGCTCTGGAAGGCGAACGGACCGGCGCCCAGCGCGGGCGTGTTCTCGCCCGGGTGCTGGATGTTCACGAAGATCGCGCGGCCATCGGCCGATTCGGTGATGCCCGTGACTTCGGCGCCCTTGGGCGAGACCATGAAGCGGCGCAGCTTGGCCTCACCCAGCGCGGCACCGATGAAGGTGTTCTGCGTGCCGTTGACACCGCCCAGGCTGTTGTTCACCGTGATCGCACCGCCATCGCCCACCGCACCCGGAATCGCGGCCAGCAGCATGCAGTTGCTCTGGTCGGTGTAGGCGCCGTCGTCGGTCTGGATCCAGCAGATGCCGGTGGCCTTGCTGAACCACAGGCCGTCGGGCGATGAGAAGTCGTTCTTCGCGGTCAGGCCCGAGAGGTTGATGTTCGCGCCCGCATCGGCCTCCGCGCCGAACAGGAAGATGTCCCACTTGAAGGCGGTGGCCGAGGACGCGCCGGCGGTTTCCTTGAAGCGCACGATGTGGCCGTTGGGGTTGCCGGTCTGCGCGCGGCCGTCGTTGTCGGCGTACGAACGCGGGTTGGCGCCGTTGGTGCCGGTCACCGGGCGGCTGGCCGCGTTGCTGTTGGTCATGGTGAAGTAGATCTCGCCATTGGCCGGGTTCACCGCGCCCCACTCCGGGCGGTCCATCTTGGTGGCGCCGACGGCGTCGGCGGCGTGGCGCGCGTTGATCAGCACATCGGCCTGGTTGGCGAAGACGTAGGTGGCGTAGCCGCTGATCAGCGGGTTGGCGATGTTGAGTTCGATCCACTCGCCGCTGCCGTTGTCGTTGAACTTCGCGACGTACAGCTTGCCTTCGTTGAGGTAGCGGTCACCGGCGGCCAGGCCGCCGCCCACGTCGGAGGCGCGCCACACGGCGGCGGAGACGAACTTGTAGATGTACTCGTTGCGCGAATCGCAGCCCATGTAGAAGGCCAGCGGCTGGCCAACCACCGGAATGCCGCAGACCGCGGCCTCGTGCGCGAAGCGGCCCAGGGCCACGCGCTTGGCGGGCGTGCCGCTGGTCAGGGGGTCGATCTCGACGATGTAGCCGAAGGTGTTGGGCTCGTTGCGGAAGTCCTGCGCGGCGGTGGCGCCGGGTGCCGACACGTCCCAGCGGCCAAAGCGGTTGTCGGTGGCGGCCGTGGCGGTGTTGGACCAGCCTTGCGAGCCGGCAGTGGCGCCGGCATTGGGCGCTCGCATCACGCCATAACGCTGGCGCGAGGCCTTGGTCTTGGCATCCACGTCCACCGAACCGCCGGGCATGAAGAAGTACGCGGCCCAGTTTTCTTCGCAGGCCAGGTAGGTGCCCCAGGGCGTCTTGCCGTGGCCGCAGTTGTTCAGCGTGCCGCGCGAGGTGGCGCCGGTGGTGTCGTAGGCCGTCACCATGAAGCTCTTGATGGCCGCCAGGTGCGCGGCCGGGCCGTCGATGCGCATCAGCGACTGGCCGGTGACGCGGCGGTTGTAGAGCGAGTCCAGCTTGTACTCCCACTGGCCGGCGCCGTTCTTGCCCACTTCCACCACCGACACGCCGTGGTGGTTGATTTCCTTGAGCACTTCCAGCTCGGGCCGCACGCCCAGGTCCCAGCTGTCGAACTGGCTGAACTTCTTGCCCGACACACCGCCGGAGGTCTGGCCGTTGGGGTGGAAGAAGTGCGCGTCGGCCGAGCTCTCGTGGTTCATCACGAGCAGCGCGCGCGTGGTCTCCGTGGCCGAGTAGCTGCCGCTGCCGTTGACGTAGAAAAGGTCCATGCCGTCGTGGTGGTCGCCCACGCGCATGGTCCATTCGTCCGCCTCGGTACCGAGGTTGCTGTAGGCCGGGATGCTGGAGACCAGGCGGTCACCGGTGGCGTGCACCACCTTGTAGGTGTAGCCGGCGGGCAGGATCACGTCGTCGAGCAGGCTCTTGTCGATGGCCGTGAAGCCCAGGCCCGGGGCAGGAGCGGGTGCGGGGGCCGGAGCGGGCGCATCGCTGCCGCCACCACAAGCGGCCAGGAAGGGAATGGACGAGACGGCGGCCAGGCCCACGCCACCCCGGATCAGGTTGCGGCGGGACAGCGTGGCGCGTTCCAGCACCTGCTGGAAGTGTTCGTTCGGGGAGTGATTGAGGTTTTCTTCGGGATCGTGGTGGGACATGGTCGCTCCGGGGTTACAAAAAAATGCATCCGCAGTGTGGGCGTCCCACATGACCCTTCCGTGACTGTCGCAATGACCGAGCAACGCACTTCGGCAAACGCGTTGTCATCAAACCTTCACACGGCGGGCAAGGTGCGGCCGCGCGCGGCGACCACCGGGCTCGCCGGCGTGCCCAGCGTCTGCAGGAACAGCGCCTCCACCTGCAGCGCGATCTGCTGCCAGTCGAGCTGCGCCACCTGGGCGCAGGCAAGCGCGCTGGCCTGCGCCAGGCGCGCGGGCTCGCGCGCCAGGCCGGCGGCCAGGGCCGGGTAGGCCTCGTCGTCGCCCAGCGGCACCAGCCAGCCGTTGGCCTCGTGCCGCACCCAGTCGGCCGCGGCCGCGGTGTCGAAGGCCAGCACGGGCAGCCCGCTGGCCAGGGCCTCGATGGTCACGTTGCCGAAGGTCTCGGTGACACTGGGGAACAGGAAGAGATCGGCCGAGGCGTAGTACGTGGCCAGCTCCTCGTGCCGCCGCATGCCCGCGAACACCGCCTGCGCACAGCGCTGGCGCAGGCTCTCGCGCAGAGGCCCATCGCCCACGAAGACCAGCTTCACATCGGGATGGGCCACCTGCATGGCCCCGAAGGCGCGCAGCACCATGTCCAGGTTCTTCTCGGCGGCCAGGCGCCCCACGACCAGCAGCACCAGGCTGTTGGCCGTGGCGCCCCATTGCGCGCGCAGCGCCTCGCTGCGGCGGTCGGGCCGGAACAGCTGCGTGTCCACGCCGCGCGCGACCACCTGCACGTGGTTGAAGCCGCCCGCCATGAGTTCGGCGCGCAGCGCCTGGGTGGGCACCATGGTGAGCCGCGTGAGGTTGTGGAACTTGCGCAGGTAGGCCACGATGGGCTTGCGCAGCCAGCCCACGCCGTAGTGCTGGCTGTAGGCATGGAAGTTGGTGCGGAAGTCGGACGTGACCGGCAGGCGCAGGCGGCGCGCGGCCTGCAGCGCCGACCAGCCCAGCGGCCCTTCGGTGGCGATGTGCACCAGGTCGGGCCGCTTGAGCGTCCAGGCCTGGATCAGCGCGCGCTTGCCCGGCAGGCCGAGCTTGAGCTCGGGGTAGCGCGGGATCGGCATGCCGCGCATCAGCACCTCCTCGAACCCGCTGTGCCGCAGCGCCTCGTCCGCACGCGTCTGGCGCGGCCGGATCAGCTGCACCTGGTGGTTGCGCGCGCACAGGCCCTGCACCAGCTTCGAGAGCGTGAGCGACACCCCGTTGATCTCGGGTGGCCAGGTCTCGGTCACCACCGACAGGCGCATCGAAGGGCTGCCGGCCGGGTATTCCTCCACCAGGATCTGATCTGAGTGCACTTCGGTCATGCGGCCATCTTCCCGGGGCATTGCAACAGTCTGATGACAGCGCGCGGCTGTCACCGGGTTTTCACACGCGCGAACCAACATGACAGGCGCTTGACGCCACCCTAGCAACCCTCTGGAGCCACCGTGAACGATTTTTTCAAGACCCTTGAAGTCCAGCGCTGGGACGACCACCGCTACTACCACCACAGCCGCATCAACCAGACGCTGCACTTCATCAGCGCCATGAGCTTCGTGGTGGCCTATGCGCTGCTGTGGACCGATCCCGTGCTGTCGGCGCTGATCGCCTGGCTGGTGTCCATGACCACGCGCCAGGCCGGCCACTTCTTCTTCGAGCCCAAGGGCTACGACCACGTGAACCAGGCCACGCACGAACACAAGGAAGAGATCAAGGTCGGCTACAACCTGCGCCGCAAGGTGGTGCTGATGGCCCTGTGGGCCGGCACACCGCTGCTGGTGTGGGCCGAGCCCGGCGTGTTCGGCCTGTTCGAGCCTCACACGGACTGGACCTCGTTCATCCGCCAGGTCGGCACGCTGTGGCTGGCGCTCGGCGTGGGCGGCCTGCTGTTCCGCACCGTGCACCTGTTCTTCATCGCCGACGTGAAGACCGGTCTGGTCTGGATGACCAAGATCCTGACCGACCCGTTCCACGACATCAAGCTGTACCACAAGGCTCCGCTGTACCTGATGCGCGGCCAGCTGATCGATCCCGGCATCGCCCAGCGCAGCTGAAGCTTCAGCGCCCCAGGTGCTGCCACATCTCGCGCAGCACCTGGCGCCGGATCGCCTTGTGCGTCAGTTCCGGCGCGCGCCACCACCAACCCTGGGTCTGCATGTCCCGCGCGGCGGCCACGAAGCGCCGCAGCACCTCCTCGAAGTCGCCGTCGTGCAGGTTCAAACCGAAGATCAGCCGCCCCGTGCCCACCCAGCTCAAGGCCAGCCCATGCCAGCGCAGGAAGTGCTGGAGCATCCAGTGGTAACGACCGGGCTCGGTGTAGGTGAGCGTCCAGATGCTCTGCAGGTTCGCCGCGCGCACCGGGAAACCCTCGGCGGCCATGGTGTCGTTGAAGCGCTTCGCGCGCGCATCCCACTTCGTGTCCTGGTCCTCGTACAAGGCCTGAATCTCCGGCGTCTGCAGCCGGCGCAGGAAGGCGTTCATGCCGCCCATCACGTAGGGGTGCGCGTTGAAGGTGCCGCGCGCGAAGCACACATCGGCCGGGCGCTCGGGCCGGAAGCGCTGCATCAGATCGGCCCGGCCGCAGACCACGCCCACGGGGTAGCCGCCGGCCAACGTCTTGCCATAGGTGACGAGGTCGGCGCGCACACCGAAGTATTCCTGCGCGCCACCGGGCGCGAGGCGAAAACCAAGGAACACCTCGTCGAAGATCAGCACGATGCCCCGCTCGGTGCAGACCTCGCGCAATTGTTTCAGCCAAGCGGTGTAGGCCACGCGGTCGTAGCCCGCGCAGCGGCTGCCGTCCACCAGGGTGGAGTCGCCGGGTGCGTTGCGGTTCGGGTGCAGGGCCTGCAGCGGGTTGACCAGCACGCAGGCGATGTCGCGCCGCGTGCGCAGCACGTGCAGGCTTTTCTCGTCCAGGTCCTTCAGGGTGTAGGTCTCGCGCGGGGGCATCGGGTTGCCGGGGCCGGGCTGCACGTCCTCCCACCAGCCGTGGTACGCGCCGCAGAAGCGCACCAGGTGCTTGCGCCGCGTGTGGTACCGGGCCAGCCGCACGGCCTGCATCACCGCCTCGGTGCCGGACATGTGGAACGACACCTGGTCCTGGCCCGAGATCGCCTTCAGGCGCGCGATGTTGTCCGCCACACAAGGGTGGTAGGCCCCCAGCACCGGGCCCAGCGACTCGCCGATGCGCGCACCCTCGGCCATGCAGGCCTTGTAGAAGTCCACACCGAACACATTCACGCCGTAGGAGCCCGTGAGGTCGATGAAGCGGTTGCCGTCCAGGTCGGTCACGTGGCTGCCCTCGGCGGACTGCACGAAGGCGCCCACCTTGAGCCGCTCGCGCACGAGGGGGCTGAACTGGAACGGCACGCGGTAGCTGCCGGTGAACTGCAGGTCGGCCAGGCCTTCGCGCGCTTCGGCGCTCAGCGCCAGGCTCTTTTCATAGCGCTGGGCGAAGCCGGTGGCGAGCGTGTCGAACGAGGCGCGGCGCAGCTTCGCGATGTCGCCCGGCGCGCCGTCGCAATCGAAGAAACGCGCCTCGTCGTAGGCGTAGCCGGGCAACCAGGTCGCCAGGCGTTTGGCCATGCGCGAATGGCCGGCCAGCGAGCGGTGTTTGGCCCGCGAAAGCTGCAGGCGCTGCCGCAGGTACGGCAAAGCCAGCACCAGCGAACCCAAGGGCAAGGCGTAAGGAAGGTAGGACATGCGGCAAGCGCTCCAGGGCGGTTGATGTGTGTCGTTTGTAGGTCGACCACATGACGCACGTATGAATCTTTCAAGACAGCTGCAGCGCCTCGCGCTCAACGAAGACATCAACTTCCTGCTCACCAACCGCGTGCCGCGCGCGGCGCTCACGCGCTTCATGGGCTGGTTCAGCCGCATCCGCCATCCCTGGGTGCGCGCGGCCTCCATGGCCGTGTGGCGCACGTTCACGGACATCGACCTGAGCGAGGCGAAGAAGACCACTTTCGACAGCCTGCACGACTGCTTCGTGCGCGAACTCAAGCCCGGCCTGCGGCCGATCGACCCGCGCCCCGAGGTGCTGGCCAGCCCCTGCGACGCCATCGTCGGCGCCTGCGGGCGCATCGGCGACGACCCGGGCGCCCAGGTGTTCCAGGCCAAGGGCTTCCCGTACCCGCTCACCGACCTGCTCGGACAAGACCTTCGCGCGCGGGCGATGGTGGACACCCTGCGCGGCGGCAGCTACGTGACGCTGCGCCTGACCTCCAGCATGTACCACCGCTTCCACGCCCCGGCCGCGCTGGCGCTGGAGCACGTGACCTACCATAGCGGCGACACCTGGAACGTGAACCCGATCGCGCTCCAGCGCATCGAGCGGCTGTTCTGCAGCAACGAGCGCGCCGCACTGCACGCGCGCCTGGCCGACGGCACGCCGCTGCTGCTGGTGCCGGTGGCCGCCATCCTGGTGGCCAGCATGCGGCTGCGCGCGGTGGACGTGGCGCTCAACGCGCAATACCGGGGGCCGCACGAGCTGCCCTGCGACGCGCGTTACGACAAGGGCGAGGAGATGGGCTGGTTCGAACACGGTTCGACCATCCTGGTGTTCACGCCAGCGGGCTTCGCCCTGTGCGAGGGCGTGGAGACGGGCCACCGCATCCGCATGGGCGAAGCCCTGCTGCGGCGCGTGGCGGCTGCGGGCTGATCAGGCCGGCGGCAGGATCTCCAGCACGGTCTCGGCCGGGCGGCACACCCGCGTGCCCAGCGGCGTGACCACGATCGGCCGGTTCAGCAGGATGGGGTGCTGCTCCATGAAGTCGAGCAGTTGCTCGTCGCTCCACTTCGGATCGGCCAGGCCAAGCTCTTCATAGGGCGCAGCCTTGCTGCGCACGATGGTGCGCACCGAACCGCCCGTGGCCGCCGCAAGCTGCTTCAGGGTTTCGCGGCTGGGCGGGGTCTTGAGGTACTCGATGACCTGCGGCTCTTCGCCGCGTTCGCGGATCAAGGCCAGCACGTTGCGCGAGGTGCCGCAGGAAGGGTTGTGGTAGACGGTGATGGTGCTCATGGCTTCAGGTTTCCAGGGGAGGGACAGGTGTCCGGCACCCCGACCACGGTGGCCAGCGCCCGCCCGGGTTCACTCCGGACACGAATGGGCAGATCCCACCTGAAAAAAAGCGCCTTTTCTTGCACACCGCGTCGAGAACTCCTCACAGACACCCCTGCGACGGTACCCTAAATTTCAACCCAGGGCACGGGTCGACATTTTCCGGTGCTCGCCCCACCAGAGATCCCATCCATGCACGCCTTCAACGCAGGTCACAACGAACAACTCCGCCAGCACCAGCCCATGGTCACGCGCATGGCCTACCACATGGTGTCCCGGCTTCCCGCCTCGGTCGACGTCGACGACTTGATCCAGGTCGGCATGATCGGTCTGAGCGACGCCATTTCGCGCTGCGAGCCGGGCGAAGGTGAACTGGAGCATTTTGCGAAGTTCAGGATTCGCGGCGCGATGATCGACGAGTTGCGCGAACTCGACTGGGTTCCGCGCCAACACCGCAAGAGCGGGCGCGAGATCGAGCTGGCTGTGCAGCGCCTGCAGAACCGGCTGTGTCGCCGCCCGACCGACACCGAACTGGCCGCCGAACTGGGCATGCCGCTTGCAGATGTGCAACACCGGATGGGCAAGGTGTACCGCGCACAACTGGTGCAGCTGGACGACATGGACCTCCTCAGTGCCGACGAGGACGACGATCGCGAAGGCTCGGAGGCCAGCGGCCCGTCACTCGGCGACTGGCATGCAGACCCTCTGTCGCTGCTGGAGGCGGGGCGGCGACAAAATGCCCTGGCCGACGCGATTCGGGCACTGCCTTCACGCGAGCGAGAGGTGATCGTCCTGCACTGCAGCGGCGACATGACGTTCCGGGAGATCGGCGGCCAGTTCGGCCTGAGCGAGTCGCGTGTGTGCCAGCTGCACAGCCACGCTGTGGAGTTGCTGCGGGCCAGCCTACACAACCACTGATACGCTTCCGGCTTTCCAAGGCAGGGACATCGCAGCGCGCGCTGAGAACTCGGAGCCCCGTCCGCGGCGACGCCCACGTCACTTCCAGCGCGCCAGGCATGCATGCGATCGAGGACCCGCATGGCGGCGTACCCAGGTCGGGTGACGCGTTCGCCCGCCATGACACGGAAACCCGTTCAAGCTGTCACCAGGTTTTCACATTGACTGCACATGATCCGCGGTGATTCACTCACCCAAGGTCATTGCCATGCCCCACGCTCACTTCAACGACGAAGACTCCAACACCAGCAGCAACCCCGCTTTCGACAGCGTGCTGCAAGCCCGCCTGAGCCGCCGCAGCCTGCTGCGCGGCGGCGTGGGCACGGCCGGCGCCACCGCCCTGGGCGGCGCGGCGGCCCTGAGCGGCTGCGCCACCACGGGCCCCGCCTCGCCGATGAACACCCTGGGCTTCACGCCCGTGGCCAAGACCATGGCCGACCAGGTGACGGTGCCCCCGGGCTACACCGCGCGCGTGATCTACGCGCTGGGCGACCCGCTCACCGCCGCCACGCCGGCTTTCAGGAACGACGGCACCGACACCGACTTCGGCCAGCGCGCCGGCGACCACCACGACGGCATCGAGTGGTTCGGCCTGGACGCGAACGGCCAGCCTTCGAACAGCTTCGCCTCGCGCGGCCTGCTGGCCATGAACCACGAAGCCACCACCGACGAGAAGCTCAGCTCCTTCTTCATCCACGCCAACGGCGGCACGTCCACCCTGCCCCGTCCGGCGGCGGAGATCGACAAGGAACTCATGATCCACGGCCTGTCCGTGGTCGAGGTGCAGACCGACGGCAAGGCCTGGGCCACGAAACAGGCTTCGGCGTTCAACCGCCGCGTGACCACCATGACGCCCGTGGCCATCCACGGCCCGGCGCGCGGCAGCGAACACCTGGTGACGCGCTTCAGCACCGACGGCACGCAGGCGCGCGGCACGCTCAACAACTGCGGCACCGGCCGCACGCCCTGGGGCACCTACATCTCGGGCGAGGAGAACTGGTTCGGCTACTTCTTCCGCGACGCCAGGGACGACGACGCGCGCAAGAAGGACAAGCAGGTCCAGGCCCTCAACCGCTACGGCCGCAAGGCCGGCGCGGCCAGCCGCCACGGCTGGGAGAGCGGCGGCGCCAGCGACACCTACACGCGCTGGAACAACGGCGCCGTGGGCGCCAGCGCGAAGGACGACTTCCGCAACGAGATGAACACCTTCGGCTACATCGTCGAACTCGACCCCTACAACCCGGCCAGCGTGCTGCGCAAGCGCACCGCGCTGGGCCGCCTGGGCCACGAGAACGCGACCTTCGCGCGCGTGAGCGCCGGCCAGCCGGTGGTGGCCTACATGGGCGACGACTCGCGCGGCGAGTACATCTACAAATTCGTCTCGGCCGCCCGTTGGGACCCGGCCGATGCCCAGCCCGCCAACCGCCTGGCCGCCGGCGACAAGTACCTCGACAAGGGCACGCTCTTCGTCGCGCGCTTCAAGGACGACGGCAGCGGCGAATGGCTGGAACTCTCGATGGACAACCCGGTGATCGCCGGCAGCTCCTACTTCGAGTTCAAGAACGAGGCCGACGTGGCCGTCTTCACCCGCCTCGCGGCCGACGCCGTGGGCGCGACCAAGATGGACCGCCCCGAGTGGGCTGGCGTGAACCCGAAGAACGGCGAGGTCTACATCACCCTCACCAACAACAGCAACCGCACGCCAGCCACCACCGACGCCGCGAACCCGCGCGCCTACACCGACCTCAAGGCCGGCAAGGAACAGAAGGGCAACGTGAACGGCCACATCGTGCGCCTGGCCGAGAAGGCCCCGGCGGACACGGCCTTCCAGTGGGACATTTACCTCTTCGCGGCCGAAGCGGATGCCGACAAGTCGAGCATCAACCTCTCCAACCTGAGCGACGAGAACGACCTCTCTTCGCCTGACGGCCTGGTGTTCAGCAAGGCCACGGGCGTGTGCTGGATCCAGACCGACGACGGTGCCTACACCGACAAGACCAACTGCATGCTGCTGGCCGCCCTGCCCGGCCAGCGCGGCGACGGCGCGCGCAAGACCCTGAGCCATGGCGACCGCCAAGTGACCACGCACGTGGGCAAGGCACAGACCCCGGCCACGCTCAAGCGCTTCCTGGTCGGCCCCAAGGGCGCGGAAATCACCGGCATCACCGAAACGCCCGATGGCCGCGCAATCTTCGTGAACATCCAGCACGCGGGCGAAAACACCAGGATGGCCGACGTGAACGACCCCACGAAGTACGAGAGCCAGTGGCCGTCGAGCGCGGGCTACGGCGCGGGCAAGCGCCCGCGCTCCGCTACCATCGTGATCACGAAGAACGATGGCGGGGTCATTGGGAGCTGACCCCCTGCGTCGCCTTCGGCGCCTCCCCCTTGAAAGGGGGGCGACACCTGGGGCCGGCAGAGCCGGACCCTCGGCGTCCCTGGATGTGATCACCTCAAGCGATCGGCGTCAACTTCGCCACGCTCAGGGCCAGCCACTTCGTGCCGTGGCGCGTGAAGTTCACCTGCGCGCGCGCGTCGTCGCCCGCGCCCTCCACCGCCAGCACCTTGCCTTCACCGAACTTGTTGTGGAACACGGCGAGGCCGGCGCGGATCTCGGTGCCCCGGTCGGGCTCGGGCGCGGTCTGGCCCAGGCCCTTGGGGTCGCCGCGCTCCTTGAAGCCCGGTGACCACGAGGGCTGCAGCGCGGCGGGCGCGCCGCCGAAGCCGCGCCGCCCGTTCTGCCACTGCCCACTGCCGCCGCCCATGGGCGCGGACCAGGCCGGCTGCGGCGGCGTGAGCCACTTCAGGCATTCCTCGGGCAGCTCGTCGAAGAAGCGGCTCTTGAGGTTGTAGCGCGTCTGGCCGTGCAGCATGCGCGTCTGCGAATGGCTGAGGTACAGGCGCTTGCGTGCGCGCGTGATTGCCACGTACATCAGGCGGCGCTCTTCCTCCAGGCCGTCGCGGTCGCTCATCGAGTTCTCGTGCGGGAACAGGCCCTCTTCCATGCCGGTGATGAACACGCAGTCGAACTCCAGGCCCTTGGCCGCGTGCACCGTCATGAGCTGCACCGCGTCCTGCCCGGCCTGGGCCTGGTTGTCGCCGGACTCCAGCGCGGCGTGTGTGAGGAAGGCCGCCAGCGGGCTGAGCGTCTCGCCGGTCTCGGCGTCGGGCGCCAGGAATTCGTCCACCACCGGCAGGTTCGGGTCCAGCCCCTGGCTCACCGGGCTCTGCGTGAGCGGCTTGCCCAGCTCATCCACCGGCAGGGCCACGGCATCGCGGCCGAAGCCTTCGATGCTCACGAAGCTCTCGGCCGCGTTCACCAGTTCCTCCAGGTTTTCCACCCGGTCCTGCCCTTCGCGCTCGCCCCGGTAGTGTTCGATCAGGCCGCTGTGCGCCAGCACGAGCTCGATGATCTCGCGCAGCGTGCGGCCTTCGGTCTGCTCGCGCATCACGTCCAGCTTGGCCACGAAGGCGCCCACGGCCACACCGGCACGGCCGGTCACGGCGCTCACCGCGTCGTGCAGGGAGCAGCCCGAGGTGCGCGCCACGTCCTGCAGCTGCTCGATGCTGCGCGCCCCGATGCCGCGCGGCGGGAAGTTGACCACGCGCAGGAAGCTGGTGTCGTCGTGAGCGTTCTCCAGCAGCCGCAGGTAGGCCAGCGCGTGCTTGATTTCGGCGCGCTCGAAGAAGCGCAGGCCGCCGTACACGCGGTACGGCACGGCAGCGTTGAACAAGGCGGTCTCCACCACGCGGCTTTGCGCGTTGCTGCGGTAGAGCACCGCCATCTCGCTGCGCGGCATGCCTTCGCGCGCGAGCTGCTTCATCTCGTCCACCATCCATTGCGCCTCGGCGAAATCGCTGGTGGCCTCGAACACGCGCACCGGCTCGCCCGCGCCCGCGTCGGTGCGCAGGTTCTTGCCCAGGCGGTGCGTGTTGTGGCTGATCAACTGGTTGGCCGAGTCCAGGATGTTGCTCACGCTGCGGTAGTTCTGCTCCAGCTTGATCTGGTGGCGCACCCCGAACTCGCGCACGAAGTCGGCCATGTTGCCCACGCGCGCGCCGCGAAAGGCGTAGATGCTCTGGTCGTCGTCGCCCACGGCGAACACCGCATTGCCGGAGGGCGACAGGCCTTCGAGCGGCGGCGCGCTGAACATCTTGATCCAGGCGTACTGCAGGCGGTTGGTGTCCTGGAACTCGTCGATGAGGATGTGGCGGAAGCGCCGCTGGTAGTGCTCGCGCACCGGGTCGTTGTCGCGCAGCACCTCGTAACTGCGCAGCATGAGCTCGCCGAAGTCCACCACGCCCTCGCGCTGGCACTGCTCTTCATAGAGCGCGTACAGCTCGATCTTCTTGCGCGTCTCCTCGTCGCGCGCGGGCACGTCGCGCGGGCGTTGGCCGTCTTCCTTGCAGCCGCTGATGAAGTACTGGATCTGCTTCGGGGGGTAGCGCTCGTCGTCCACGTTGAACTGCTTGCACAGGCGCTTGATGGCCGAGAGCTGGTCCTGCGTGTCCAGGATCTGGAAGGTGGCCGGCAGGTTGGCCAGCTTGTGGTGGGCGCGCAGGAAGCGGTTGCACAGGCCGTGGAAGGTGCCGATCCACATGCCGCGCACATTGATGGGCAGCATGGCCGAGAGGCGCGTCATCATTTCCTTGGCGGCCTTGTTGGTGAAGGTCACCGCCAGGATGCCGCCGGGCGAGACCTGACCGCTCTGCAGCAGCCAGGCGATGCGGGTGGTGAGCACCCGCGTCTTGCCCGACCCCGCCCCGGCCAGGATGAGCGCGTGCTCGGCTGGCAGCAGCACGGCGGCCGACTGCTCGGCATTGAGGCCCGCGAGCAGCGGGGAGGCGGAGGGGGCGACGGGGTCTTCAAACAGCATGTGTCGATTGTAGGAAGCGGCCCGCCCTTCGGTGGGCCATACCGGCATCCGTATACACCTCATAACAAAAGGGCTTCACCGACAGGCCGACCCCGGTTCTTCTTGGCGTCTACAATCGGGCACCGGGCCCAAGCTTCTTGCGCCCGGTTTTTTTTGGCTTCCTGCCAGAGAAACCGGCCAGACCAAGCGCTCACCTGTTCAACAACAGCTTTCTGGAGCTTGGTTTCAAAATGGAAATTTTCGACTACGACAACGTCCTGCTTCTGCCGCGCAAGTGCCGCGTGGAGAGCCGTTCGGAATGCGACGCCGGCGTGGAGCTCGGCGGGCGCAAGTTCCGCCTGCCGGTGGTGCCGGCCAACATGAAGACCGTGGTGGATGTGCCGATCTGCACCTGGCTGGCGAAGAACGGCTATTTCTACGTGATGCACCGTTTCGACCTGGACAACGTGCAGTTCGTGCGCGACATGCGCGCCGAGGGTGTGTTTGCCTCAATCTCGCTGGGCGTGAAGGCGCCCGACTACGCGACGGTGGACCGGCTGGTGGCCGAGGGTCTGGTGCCCGAGTACATCACGATCGATATCGCGCACGGCCATGCGGACAGCGTGAAGAACATGATCCGTTACCTGAAGGAGAAGCTGCCGGCGTCTTTCGTGATCGCGGGCAACGTGGCGACGCCGGAGGCGGTGATCGACCTGGAGAACTGGGGTGCGGACGCGACCAAGGTGGGCGTGGGCCCGGGCAAGGTGTGCATCACCAAGCTGAAGACGGGTTTCGGCACGGGTGGCTGGCAGTTGTCGGCGCTGAAGTGGTGCGCACGCGTGGCCACCAAACCCATCATTGCCGACGGCGGTATCCGCAGCCACGGCGACATTGCCAAGAGCATCCGTTTTGGCGCCTCGATGGTGATGATTGGTTCGCTGTTCGCGGGCCATGAGGAGTCACCGGGCCAGACGGTGGAAGAGAACGGCGTGCGCTACAAGGAGTACTACGGCTCGGCCAGCGATTTCAACAAGGGTGAGTACAAGCACGTGGAGGGCAAGCGCATCCTGGAGCCGATCAAGGGCTCGCTGGCGGACACGCTGGTGGAGATGGAGCAGGACGTGCAGAGCTCGATCAGCTACGCCGGCGGCACCAAGCTGATGGATGTGCGCAAGGTCAACTATGTGATCCTGGGTGGGGACAACGCGGGTGAGCATCTCTTGATGTGATCTCTTTCGGGGCGTTTCGCGCCCTTGCTTTCGCGGGCCCGTGATCGCCCGGCGCTCTGCTCCGCGGGTGTCCCCCGACCCGGCTTCGCCGGGTCTCCTCCTTTACCCCGCTGCGCAGAACGCCGAACGCTCCCGAGCCACAGTGATGTTGGCGCGCCCACGGACCGGGTACCACGAGGTCCTCGGTGACCGGGGTGGCCGGCGCAGCGAAGTGAAGGGGGAGAACCGGCGAAGCCGGTTCGGAGGACATGAGCGGAGCCGGCCACCCCGGTCGCCGAGGACCGCTGCAGCCGAAGAAAAAAATCAAACGGAAAGAAGCGACCGCACCGCCTGATGCAACTGCTGCCGAGGGTCGGCCAGTGCATCCACGATGCTGAAGTGATTGAGACCGGGCAGCGCTTCACAGACAGGCACCACCCGCTCACCCCAGGCAGACTGGATCAACCGGTTGTGGCGCAGGAACTCGCTGCTCTCCAGCGCCCCCACCATGGCCGTCAACTGCCCACGCCCCTCGCGCACCAACGGCGCAGGCAGGCGCGCCGGACTGGCCTTGGCCACCTGCTCCGCCGACAACCGCAAAGACGCCTGCACCGACGGCGTGTGCATCACCGGCTCCAGGTCGTACAGACCCGACATGCCCAGCGCGTTCTTCACCAAAGCCAGCGGCAGGTCGTCCCCCACCAGCGACCAGTCGCACGCCAGCATCATCGCCGCCAGATGAGCACCGGCCGAATGCCCCACCACCGTGATGCGGTGCGGGTCTCCGCCATGCGCGCCAATGTGGCGGTGCACCCAGGCCAGCGCACGCACCATCTGCAAGGTGATCTCGGGAATGGTCACCGCCGGACACAGCGCATAGTTCGGCACCACCACACAGGCCCCGCGCTCCACGAACGGCGGTGCGATGAAAGAGTGATCGGACTTGTCCAGGCTGCGCCACCAGCCTCCGTGGATGAACACCAGCACCGGCGCCGGCGGCTTGCCCGCCTGGCGCGGCGCGGGGAAGATGTCCAGCGTCTCGCCCGCCCCATGGCCGTAGCTCACGTCGATCAGGGCGCGGCCCTCATGGCGCGCCGCCGCCGAATCACGCGCCCAGCGCTCGAAATGCACCGGGTGTTCGGGCACGCGGGCCCGGTTGTTGTACTCGCGCTCGAGCCATTCGGCGTCGTAGGAGGCTGTGGTCTTCATCGCGCGCATTGTGTCATGGGGGTTTTGCGGCATGCTGTGACCCATTGCCATCACCTACCATCAACCTCATCGTGAACACCACCACCCCACCCCTGCCCACCCGCATCGCCGTGCTCGGCATCGGCATGATGGGTTTCCCCATGGCCCGCCGCCTCTGCGAGGCCGGTTGCGACGTCAGCGTGTGGAACCGCTCGCGCGCCAAGGCCGAGCGGCTTCAGCCCTTCGGCGCCAACGTGGCCGACACGCCCGCCGAGACCGTGGCGCGGGCCGACGTGGTGATCACCCTGCTCGAACACGGTGGCGTGGTGGAGGACGTGCTGTTCCAGCAAGGCACCACCGCCGGCCTGCGGCCCGGCACCCTGGTGGTGGACATGTCGTCCATCCAGCCGCGCCAGGCGCGCGAGCACGCGGCGCGGCTTGCCAGCCAGGGCGTGCGCCACCTCGACGCGCCGGTGTCAGGGGGCACGGTCGGCGCCGAGCAGGGCACGCTGGCCATCATGGCCGGCGGCGAGGTGGCCGACTTCGAACGCGCGCTGCCGGTGTTCGAGCTGCTGGGCAAGGCCGTGCACGTGGGGCCGCACGGCGCGGGCCAGCTCGCCAAACTGGCCAATCAGATGATCGTGGGCATCACCATCGGCGCGGTGGCCGAGGCCCTGCTGCTGTGCGAGAAGGGCGGCGCCGACATGGGCAAGGTCAAGCAGGCCATCAGCGGCGGCTTCGCCGACAGCCGCATCCTGCAGGTGCACGGCCAGCGCATGGTGGAGCGCGACTTCACCAAGCGCGCCGCGATCGCGGTGCAGTTGAAGGACATGCGCAACGCACTCGCCACGGCCGGCGAGATCGGTTTCGAGGCGCCGATCACCGGCCTGTTCGAGCAGCTGTACGCCCAGGCCGGGGACCACGGCCTGGCCGACCTGGACCACTCGGCCCTGTTCGTCGAACTGGCTCACCGCAATGGCATGAACTGAGCGTTCTTGCTACCATTTCGGCCACTGGGGACGTAGCTCAGCTGGGAGAGCGTCGCGTTCGCAATGCGAAGGTCGGGAGTTCGATCCTCCTCGTCTCCACCACCCTGCGGGCAGCTCCACCGCACCCTTGACCACTTCGCCTGGCGCAAGGCGGCAGTGGTGGCAGCGGCGGCTGACCCTGCCACCGCCACCGCCACCAAAGAAGAACGGCACATCTAGCGCGTCTGTTCCGCCTGGTCCGGGTACATGAACCGATTGCACGCCGCGATGAAGGCGTGCGCCGTGTCGCGCTGGCCGAAGCCGTACACGGGCACGCCCCTGGCCTGGATGCGCGCGGCCAGGCCCGCGAAACCGCTGTTGGACGACACGATGCAGAAGGCGTCCGCGCGGCGCAGGCACAACAGCTCCATCGCGTCCATGATCAGCGCGGCGTCGGACGCGTTCTTGCAGCGCCGGTAGCGAAAGTGCTGGTGCGGCCAGATCGCCAGCGGATGGAGATGCTGCTTCCACAGATCAAGCCGCGAGGTCGTCCAGTCGCCGTACGCGCGGCGGATGATGGGCCGGCCGAGTTGCCGGGCCAGCTTCATCAGCTGCGGCGCGTGCGCACCGCTCAGGGTCTCGGCATCAATGAGTACGGCCAGACGAAGGCTGGGCACGGGTGGCGATGGGTGAATGGGCATGTGAGCGCTTTCCTTGGTGTGTAAAAGCCAACCAGCCACCACCCTGGGTAAGGGTGGCGGTGGCCCGAACGGGTGTGGCATGCCGGGGTTGATTCCAACTTCGGCGAGCCTTCCGGCTCCCCGTCCGGGCCACCATAAAACGGGGGTACGGACAAGCGAGAAGCCACGGCGCGAACGCGGCAGCCCCTCACTGGAGTCAACCCTCGGAATGCCACTTCCGATCGTACTTTGGTTGTACGACGGTCGAAGTATAGGCGAAAAAAGAATTCTTTAGAACTCTTTAAAGAACTGACTCGGTGTCTGCCCGAAGTGTTTTCGGAACATGGCCGCGAAGGCGCTCGGGCTCTCGTAGCCAAGCGCGAGCGCCACGTCGATGACCTTCTCGCCGACGGCCAATCGCTCCAGCGCACGCAGCAGCCGCGCCTGCTGCCGCCACTGGGCGAAGGTCATGCCAGTGTCCTTGATGAAGAGCCGCTGGATGGTCTTCACGTCGATGGCCAGGCGCCGGGCCCAGTCGGCCATGGTGGACGGGTCGTCCGGCCGGCGTTGCAACACCGTGGCGATCTGAAGCAGCCGGGGGTCGGTGGGCATCTGCAGGTACAGGGGCAGCACCGGCAGGGCCCGCAGCTCGTCGAGGATGAGGCGCATCAGGCGGCCGTCGCGCGTGCCCGGCACACAGGGTTGCGGCACGTCCATGGCGGCACGGATCAGCTCGCGCAGCAGCGGCGAGATGGCGACGGCCTGCGTCTTGTCCATCAGCCGGGGCGCGGCCTTCGGCGCCACCATGAGGCTGCGCATGTGCACCTCGCCGACGCAGCGGATCTCGTGCGTCATGCCCCTCTGCATCCAGATCGCGCGCGTGGGCGGCACCACCCAGCGGCCGGCCTCCGCCTGCACGACCATGACGCCGCGCACGGCATAGATCAGCTGGTGCTTGGCGTGCGCGTGCGGCTCGATATGCCAGCCCGCGGGGTAGTCGGTCGAGCGCGCGAAGATGGGTGAGCTCTGCGAGTCGATCGCGTCCAGCACGTCGGAAAGGGCCGGGGGCCGGAGTGGGATGGCCATGTCGCTTTCGAGATGGTTGCTGGTCATTTGGCGCGAGACAGGCGTTGCCGCCTCCACCACAATTCTGACAGGCCCTTCCCCGCCGGATCTTCTGCCGGATCATCATTCCATTCACGCATGCCAACGCACCCTGCCCTCGCCTCCAGCCCTTCCCGAAATTCCATGGCCACGCAGTGGCTGCTGAACATCGGTCACGCGATCGACCACATGTTCCTGCTGATTTTCGCCACCGCCGTGACGGCGATCGCGCGCGAGTTCGGCGTGGCGCGCTGGGAGGACCTGATGCCGTACAGCGTGGCGGCCTTCTTTTTCTTCGGCGTGGGCTCGCTGCCCTCGGGCAAGCTGGGCGACCAGTGGGGCCGCCGCCGCATGATGCTGGTGTTCTTCTTCGGCATGGGTGGCGCGGCCCTGCTGGCGAGCGCGACGCAGACGCCGCTGCAGATGGCGCTGGCGCTGGCGCTGCTGGGCTGTTTCGCGTCGATCTACCACCCGGTGGGCATTCCCATGCTGGTGCAGGGCGCACCGCGGCCGGGCTGGACCATCGGCGTCAACGGCCTGGTGGGCAACCTGGGCGTGGCGGTGGCGGCGGTCGCCACCGGCTTCCTGGTGAAGTACTTCGGCTGGCGCATGGCGTTCGCGGTGCCGGGCGCCCTGTGCCTGCTGTTCGGCGTGGCCTTCGCGCTGCTCGCCACGCGCGAACAGGCCGCGCCCGCGAAGAAGAAGTCCGCCACCACGGTGGCGCCGGCCAATGTGTCCATGGCCAGGCTCTTCCTGGTGATGACCATCGCCGCCACCAGCGGCAGCCTGTTGTTCAACTTCTCGACCAACAGCAACCACGAGCTGCTGAGCGATCGCCTGCAGGCCCTTCTTCAGGACCCTGCGCAGATCGGCCTGCTGCTCGCCGCGATCTACGCGGTGGCCTCGTTCACGCAGTTGCTCGTGGGGCACCTGATCGACCGGGTGGCGCTCAAGTCGCTGTATGTGAGCATCATCGCGGCGCAGGCCGTGCTGCTGGGCTTGTCGATGGCGCTGGACGGCTGGGCCTTCTACGCCGTGCAGTTCCTCTTCATGGCGACGATCTTCGGCGCCATCCCGTTCACCGACGCGATGATCGTGCGCTTCGTCGACGACAGCCTGCGCTCGCGCGTCTCGGGCATGCGCCTGGCGGTGTCGCTGGGCGCGAGTTCGCTGGCGGTGTGGCTCATCGGCCCGGTGGTCAAGCAGGCCGGGTTCACCGCCCTGCTCGGTGTGATGGCGGCCACCTCGGTGATCACGCTGCTGATCGTGAGCCAGCTGCCGTCCACGCCCGCTCCCAGGAGCGCGGGCCACGCGCCTTGATCGAGAGAGTGCCTCAGCCCTGCTGCACGTCCAGCGCGCCCTCGATGCCCTGCTTGCGCAGCACCGCGCGCTGCACCTTGCCGGTGGCAGTCTTGGGCAGGGCCTCCACGAACTTGACGAAACGCGGCTTGGCAAAGCGCGGCAGCTGCCCGCTTGCGATGCGCAGGATCTCCGCTCCGTCCAGCGTGGTGCCAGCCTTGGGCACGAGCGCGAGCATGACCTCGTCTTCGCCACCCGGCACGTCCGAGGGCACGGCGTAGGCGGCCACTTCCTCGACGCCCGGTAGCGCGGCCACGACCTCTTCCACTTCGGTGGCCGAGATGTTCTCGCCGCGCCTGCGGATGCAGTCCTTGATGCGGTCCACGAAGGTGACCAGGCCGTCTTCCCGCATGGTGCCGGCGTCGCCGGTGTGGAACCAGAGGTTGCGCCAGGCCTCCACGGTCTTGGCCGGGGCGTTGAAGTAGCCGGCCATGAAGCCGAAGGGCACCTTGGGGCGCACGAGGATCTCGCCCATCTGGCCTGGCGGCAGGGCCTCGTCGGTCTCGGGGTCGGCGATGCGCACCTCGAAGTGCTGTTCATGCGTCCACCCCGCCGCGCCAGGCACGGAGCGGCCGATGCGGCCCCAGATGGGGATGTTGACCTCGGTCATGCCGAAGCCCGAGACGATGTCTTTCACGCCGAAGCGCTCGCGGAAGGCGGCCTCGTGCTGGGCCAGGTTCGGGGCGGTGAGCACAGCGCGCAGCCGGTGCTCGCGGTCCTGCGCCGTGGGCGGCTGGTGGATGATGAAGCCGGCGGTGGCGCCCAGCAGGTTGGTCACGGTGGCGCCGTGTTCGCGCACGTCGGCCAGCCAGGCGCTGGCGCTGAAGCGGCGGCGCACGAAGGCGGGGATGCCGGCCAGCAGCGTGGCGCCCAGCTGCATGAGCAGGCCGTTGGCGTGGAACAGCGGCAGGCTGACGTAGTAGCGGTCCTGCGCCGTGAGTTCCACGCACTGGATCGTGCCGATGCCGTAGAGCGCGCAATGCGCGTGGGGCATGAGCACGCCCTTGCTCGGTCCGCTGGTGCCCGAGGTGTACATGATGCAGGCGATGTCTTCGGGCGCGGGGCCGGGGCCGTCCCAGTCGGGCTGCCGGGCCCAGTCCGGCCAGGCGAGCACCTGCCAGCGCTCGGGCAGCCTGGCGCTGGACGGCCCGCCCACCACGATGACGGTGCGCAGTTCGGGCACCTCGTCGGCGATGTCGGCGAGCGCGCCGAGCAGCTCGGCATCGACCACCACGCAGCCCAGCGCGGAGTCGACGAGCTGGTGCCGCAGGAACGTCGCACGCAGCTCGGTGTTGAGGAACACGGTGGTGGCGGCCAGGTGGGCCAGCCCCATCCAGGCGGTGGCGAAGTCGCAGCCATTGAACATGAACACGCCAACGCGGTCGGCGCGCCGCACGCCCAGGCGCTCGAAGAAGCCGGCCGCGCGCAGGCTGTGGGTGTGCGCCTGCCCGAAGCTGAGGCTCGCGCCCTCGCTGTCGGCAAGCCAGGGGGCGTCGGGCGACCGGGTGGCCAGCTCCTTGAGCGCGGCGCTCCGCAGCCCGCGGCGGGGGGTGTGGGTCTCGCCGTACATGTTTGGGGGGGGCG
Organism: Hydrogenophaga sp.; assembly: GCA_018993155.1. Lineage (GTDB taxonomy): Bacteria > Pseudomonadota > Gammaproteobacteria > Burkholderiales > Burkholderiaceae_C > Hydrogenophaga. The sequence goes on along the minus strand of JAGKSX010000074.1, from coordinate 147 downwards.
GGGGGGGTGCGGGGGGGGGCGGGGGGGCGGAGGGGAGCGGGGGGGCCCCGGGCCCGTCTTTCCGCCGCCCCCTGCCGGGGAGGGCCTTCCACATGCCTTTCGCTCTCCCCCTTGGGGGGCCCCGGCTGCGCCCTGCCCCTCACGGGC
>JAGKSX010000013.1 GCA_018993155.1 Hydrogenophaga sp. | reverse complement strand
GGCATCGCCAACACCTTCATGCTGGCCGCGGGCCTGAAGATCGGCAAGAGCCTGGCCGAGGCCGACCTGGTGAACGAGGCCAAGGCGGTGATCGAGGCCATGAAGGCGCGCGGCGCCGAGGTGCCGATCCCCACCGACGTGGTGACGGCCAAGGCCTTCGCGGCGGATGCGCCGGCCACGGTGAAGAAGGCCACGGACGTCGCGGACGACGACCTGATCCTGGACATCGGCCCCGAGACGGCGGCGAAGCTGGCCGCGCAGCTGATGCAGGCCGGCACTATCGTGTGGAACGGCCCGGTGGGCGTGTTCGAGTTCGCGGCTTTCGAGGGCGGCACCAAGGCCATCGCCGACGCCATTGCGAAGAGCAGCGCGTTCAGCATCGCCGGTGGTGGCGACACGCTGGCGGCGATCGCCAAGTACGGCATCGAGAAGGACGTGGGCTACATCTCCACCGGCGGTGGCGCCTTCCTCGAAGTGCTCGAAGGCAAGACCTTGCCGGCCTTCGAAGTCCTCGAACGCCGCGCTCGGGGCTGAAGCGTCGGGGTTTACCCGACTCACGCCGCGGTTTATGCGGCCTATCAGAAACCATGATTGGTCGCGCGCGCTTTCTGTTGCTAAATTGGTCCCGTCGCAAACACAACGATGGAGACAGGCATGGCACGACAGACAGCAGCACTGAAGGTGGTGGTTCTTTCCTTGGTGACGGCATGGTCCACGGCGCAGGCCGGCACGGTCTCCGTGCTCACCTCGTTCCCCAAGGAACTGACGGAGGCCTACAAGAAGGCCTTTGAAGCCGCCAACCCCGGCATCAAGATCGAGATCCTCAACAAGAACACCACGGCCAGCATCGCCTACATCAAGGAGTTGGCGGTGGGCCAGCGGCCCGACGTGATGTGGGCCTCGGCACCCGATGCCTTCGAGGTGCTGGCGCGCGACAAGCTGCTGCAGGCCGCGCCCGAGGTCAAGAACGCCCAGGTGCCGGCCAAGGTCGGCAACTACCCCATCAACGACCCGAACGGCCTGTACTACGGCCAGGCGCTGGCCGGCTACGGCCTGATGTGGAACACGCGCTACATGCAGGCCAACAAGGTGCCCGCGCCTCGCGAGTGGGCCGACCTGACCAAGCCCGCCTACTTCGGTCACGTCTCCATCTCCTCGCCCTCGCGCTCGGGCACCACCCACCTCACGGTCGAGACCATCCTGCAAGGCGAGGGCTGGGAGAAGGGCTGGACGCAGATGCTGCAGATCGCGGGCAACTGCGCGGCCGTGACCGACCGCAGCTTCGCGGTGCCCGATGGCGTGAACAACGGCCAGTACGGCGTCGGCATGGTGATCGACTTCTTCGGCCTGGCGGGCAAGTACTCGGGCTACCCGGTGGAGTTCCACTACCCCTCGGTGACGGCGGTGGTGCCGGCCAACATCGCACTCATCAGCGGCGGCAAGAACGCCGACGAGGCCAAGAAGTTCATTGCCTACACGCTCTCGCGCGAAGGCCAGGAATTGCTGTTCGACCCGAAGATCAGTCGCCTGCCGGTGCTGCCCAACGCCTCGTTCGGCAACAAGGCGCCGGCCGGTTATCCCGACGCGCAGGAAATCGCCAAGCGCGCCAAGGTGCAGTTCAATACCGACCTCTCCAGCAACCGCTACCAGGTGGTGGTGAGCCTGTTCGATCAGATGGTGACCTTCCGCCTCAAGGAGTTGCAGGCCGCTACGCGCGCCATCCACGAGGCCGACCGCAAGCTGCAGGCCAAACCCAACGCGCACGGCGGCGAGCTGCTGCGCCAGGCCCGCAGCTTTGCCTATTCGTCGCTGGTGCCCGAGAGCATGGTGAAGGACGAAAAATTCCTCAACCTGTTCCGCCAGAACAAGCGCGACGTGGAAGTGGCCAAGCAGCTCACCGGGCTCGAAGAGCTGTGGAGCTCGAAGGCCAAGGCCAACTACGAGCGCGCGCGCGACCTGGCCAACCAGGCCGCCGCGCTGGCCAAGTGAGCGCCTGAACGCCCCGTGATGCCCGCGCGCCGGCCTGCCGCGCGCGGGTCCCTCCCTTCTCGGAAAGATTGCCCATGTCCGCTGTCCTGACAGGTTCCGCCGCGCCCGCGCCGCGCCGGCTGCGCCCACCCATCGTGTGGGGCCACTGGCTGCTCGCCGGCCTGGTGTTGGCCTTCCTGTTCCTGTTTCTGCTGCTGCCGATCGCGGAGGTGATCTACACCGCCTTCGTGACGGAAACCGGCGCGCCCACGCTGGGGCATTTCAGCAACTTCTTCGGCCAGAGCCTGCTGCGCGAATCGCTGATCAACAGCCTGGTGGTGGCGCTGGCCTCGGTGTTCTTCGCCTCGGTGATCGCGATCCCGCTGGCCTACCTCACGGTGCGCTTCGAATTCCGCGGCGCGCTGCTGATCCAGACGCTGGGCGTGCTGCCGCTGATCATGCCGCCCTTCGTGGGCGCGGTCGCGCTGCAGCTCATCTTCGGGCGCAGCGGCTCGGTCAACCTGCTGCTCAACGACGCGTTCGGCTTCACCGTGCCCATCATGGACGGGCTGGTCGGCGTCACCTTCGTCGAAAGCATCCACTACTTCCCCTTCATCCTGCTCAACCTCGTGGCCGCGATGCGCAACATCGACGGCGCCATGGAAGAGTCGGCGCAGAACCTGGGCGCCAAGGGCTGGCGCCTGTTCTGGCGCATCATCTTCCCGCTCTCGCTGCCGGGTTACCTGGCCGGCGCGGCGCTGGTGTTCGTGAAGGTGTTCGACGACCTGGGCACGCCGCTGGTGATGGGCGTGACCAACATGCTCGCGCCCCAGGCCTATCTGCGCATCACCTCGGTGGGCATCGAGGACCCGCTGGGCTACGTCATCAGCGTGATCATGATCGTGCTGTCGATCCTGGCGCTGTGGATGGCCTCGCGCGTCATGAAGGGCAAGGACTACTCCACGCTGCAGAAGGGGGGCAACTCGCTGCAGCGCCGCCCGCTGCGCGGCTGGGCCTCGGTGCTGGCCTACGCCTGGGTGGGCTTCGTGCTGCTGGTCACGCTCGCGCCGCACATCGGCATCCTGCTGATGTCCTTCTCCAAGGTCTGGAGCTTCTCGGTGCTGCCCGACAGCTACACGCTGGAGCACTACGCCACCATCTTCACCGACTCCAAGCTGATGGTGGTCAACACCCTCAAGTACTGCCTGATGGCCGCGAGCCTGGACGTGGTGCTGGGCACGCTCATCGCCTACCTGATCTTCCGCACCGAGCTGCCCGCGCGCCGCTGGCTCGACTACATCGCCTCGATCGCGCTGGCCATTCCCGGCCTGGTGCTGGCCATCGGCTACCTGCGCATGTTCAAGGGCGTGGACATTCCGTTCACCGACACGCCGGTGATCACCACCTGGGTGCTGATCATGATCGCCTACGCGGTGCGCCGCCTGCCTTACGCGCTGCGCTCCTGCATGGCCGCGCTGCAGCAGGTGCACATCTCGCTGGAAGAGGCCGGCCAGAGCCTGGGCGCGGGCAAGGTCAGCACGGTGCGGCGCATCATGGTGCCGCTCATGATGGGTGGCATCCTGGCCGGCTTCGTCACCAGCTTCATCACTGCTGCGGTGGAGCTCTCGGCCACCATCCTGCTCACCTCGGCGCAGAGCCAGGCGCCCATGAGCTACGGCATCTACCTCTACATGCAGAGCATCGCCGGGCGCGGACCGGGCGCCGCGCTGGGTGTGGTGGCCGTGGTGGTGGTGGCCATCGGCACCTACCTCTCGCACCGCGTGGTGGAGAAATCGCGTGCCCCCACCCGCGCCGCGCAGCCCTGAACGACAGACACATCGAAAGACAGCCATGCATCTGAACAAGGTCTCCCTCGAAGCGCGCCACATCAGCCTGAGCTACGGCAGCACCGAGGTGCTCAAGGACGTCAACATCCGCATCGAGCCGGGCGAGTTCTTCGCCCTGCTCGGGCCCTCGGGCTCCGGCAAGTCCACGCTGCTGCGGCTCATCGCCGGCTTCAACCAGCACCAGCGCGGCGAGCTGCTGATCGACGGCAAGGACATCACCGGCACGCCGCCGCACCTGCGCAACGTCGGCATGGTGTTCCAGAACTACGCGCTGTGGCCCCACATGACGGTGTGGGACAACGTGGCCTTCGGCCTGGTGGAGCGCAAGGAACCCAAGGACTCGCTGCGCCGCAAGGTGGGGGCCGCGCTCGAACTGGTGGGCCTGCACGACTACGCGCAGCGCCGGCCGAGCCAGCTCTCGGGCGGGCAGCAGCAGCGCGTGGCGCTGGCGCGAACGGTGGTGATCGAGCCCAAGCTGCTGCTGCTCGACGAACCGTTGTCCAACCTCGACAAGAACCTGCGCGTGCAGATGCGCGAAGAGCTCAAGAACCTGCAGCGCACGCTGGGCCTGACCACCATCTTCGTGACGCACGATCAGGAAGAGGCCATGACCACCGCCGACCGCATGGCCGTGCTCGACAAGGGCGTGCTGCAGCAGGTGGGCACGGCCGCGGCGCTGTTCGACTTCCCGGCCAACCGCTTCGTGGCGAGCTTCGTGGGCACGGCCAACCTCGTGCGGGGCCGGGTGACGCACGTCAACGGCGAGACCCTGCATTTCCAGGCCGACGGCCTGGGCGAGATGGTGCTGCCGCGCAACCAGGAGAGCCCGGGCACCGGGCCGGCGTCGCTGTCGTTCCGGCCGCACACCGTGCACATCCGCGTGCGCGACGAGCACGGCGACGCCTCGCGCATCTGGCTCGACGGCCGGGTGGAAAGCTCCGAGTTCCTGGGTGAGACCTCGCGTTACCGCGTGCGCGTGGGCGAGACCCTGATCGTCGCCAACCAGGCGCACTTCTCGGGCCTCTCGCTGTTCCCGCCCGGGGCCGAGGTGCGGCTGGGCATCGAGCCGTCGCAGGCGCGCTTCCTGACGCACTAAGTACCCGCCCGCATGGAGATCTACCAGCTGCGTGCCTTCGTCACGGTGGCCAAGATCGGCCAGCTCACGCGAGCGGCCGAGGCCCTGCACGTCACGCAGCCCGCCGTCACCGGGCAGATCAAGGCGCTGGAGGAAGAGCTGGGCGTCTCGCTGTTCGACCGGCGGCCCGGGCGCATCGCACTCACGCGCGCCGGTGAGCGCCTGCTGCCCGAGGCCGAGAAGGTGCTGGCCGCCGCCGGCTCGCTGATCGGCCGCGCGAAGGAGCTGCAGGGCGAGGTGGCCGGCTCGCTGGTCATCGGCACGCTGGGCGACCCGGATGCCTTGCGGCTGGCCTCCTTGCTCGGTGGCCTGGTGGCGGCGCTGCCCCTGCTGGACATCAAGACCCGCTCGGGCGACGCCGAGACGCTGCGCGAGGGCGTGGCCACGTCCACGCTGCAGGCGGCGTTCTACATCGGCCCTCACATTCCGCGCGACGTGCTCGGGCTGCCCCTGCAGACGCTGCACTACCGGGTGGTGGCGCCGATGGCCTACCGCGACCGGCTGCTGCACGCAGGCTGGCGCGAGATCGCCGACCTGCCCTGGATCGGCACGCCGCACGCCGGCCACGTGCAGACGCTGCTGCGCGACCTGTTCTCGCGCCAGGGCCTGCTGCCCAACCAGGTGGTGGAGTCCGACGATGCCTCGGCGCCTTACAGCCTGGTGCGCGCGGGCCTGGGGCTGGCGCTGCTGCGCGAGGACATGGCCGTGCCCGCCGCCGAGCGCGAGGAGCTGGTGATCTGGCCTCACACGCGCGTGGCCGCCCTCTTGAGCTTCATCTACCCCAAGACCGCCGAGCACGACCCGGCCATCGTCGCGGCGCTGTCGGTGCTGCGCCAGGTCTGGGGCCTGCCATCGCGACAGCCGGCCTGAGGCGGCTCAGGAGGTGGGGCGTTCGCGCGTGGGGATGCGCGCCACCACGATGAGCCCGACGGCGGCCGCGGCCAGCAGCGCGGCCAGCACCCAGGGCTGATGCCGAAAGCCCCAGGCGGACAGACCGACCATCACCACCATGGAGCCGATCGCCACCGTCTTGGTGCGCCGGGTCAGGCTGCGGTGCTGCTCCCAGTCGCGCACCATGGGGCCGAGAAAGTGGTGGTTGAGCAGCCAGCCGTGCAGGCGGGGCGAGGCCTTGGCATAGCAGGCGGCGGCCAGCAGCACGAAGGGTGTGGTGGGCAGGCCCGGCAGCACCACACCGATGAGGCCCAGCGCCAGCGACACCGTGCCGGCCAGCCAGAGCAGCCAGCGCACGGTGCGGGAGGACGAGGGAGAGGGGGACATGACGCCTGCATCTTAGCCAGCGCCAGGGACGGCAGCCAGAGCACCCGCGGAACCGGCTTTGCCGGGCCGCCAGGTGCGCCCCCTCAGGGGGGTGACGCCGAAGGCGGCGCGGGGGGGCTCATCCGGGCTCTATACCACTCGTGGAAATGCTGCATGCCGTCTTCCATCGGGCTCTGATAGGGGCCGACCTCGTTGTCGCCACGCGCAAGCAGGGCCTTGCGCCCCGCGTCCATGCGCTCGGCGATCTCGTCGTCCTCGATGCAGGTCTCCATGTACGCCGCGCGCTGCGCCTCGACGAACTCGCGCTCGAAGGCCGCGATTTCCTCGGGGTAGTAGAACTCGACCATGTTGATGGTCTTGTCCACGCTGACCGGATGCAGGGTCGAGACCGTGAGCACGTGCGGGTACCACTCCACCATGATGTGCGGGTAGTAGGTGAGCCAGATCGCGCCGTGTTCGGGCATCTTCCCCTGGCGGTACTGCATCAGCTGCTCGTGCCAGCGCTGGTAGACCGGGCTGCCCGCCTTGCCCAGCAGATTGGCCGGGCCCACGGTCTGAACCGAGTAGTCCGGCTTGAACTCCCAGCGCAGGTCTTCGCAGGTGACGAAACCACCCAGGCCCGGGTGGAAGGGGGCGACGTGGTAGTCCTCCAGATAGACCTCGATGAAGGTCTTCCAGTTGTAGTTGCACTCGTGCAGCTCCACGTGGTCGAGCACCATGCCCTCGAAGTCGAGGGCGGCGCGCGGCCCCATCTTTGCCAGGTCGGCTTGCACGTCGCGGCCGTTGTCCTCGAACAGCAGGCCGTTCCACTCGCGCAGCGGGTAGTTGTTGAGGTTCAGGCAGGGGTCGTGCTCGAAGTGCGGCGCGCCGAGCAGGCGCCCGGCCTGTTCACCGTGCGTGCCGCTGTAGGTCCAGCGGTGCAGAGGGCAGACGATGTTGCCGCCAGCGCTGCCGCTGCGGTTCTCGCCCAGGTTGCCCCGGCCCTTGAGCATGACGGCCTGGCGGTGGCGGCACACGTTGGAGACCAGCTCCACCCCATTTTCGGTGCGCACCAGGGCGCGGCCACCGGCCTCTTGCGGCAGGGTGTGATAGTCCCCCACGTTGGGAACCGCGAGTTGGTGCCCCACATACCGGGGCCCGCGCTGGAAGAGCGTTTCCTTTTCGCGCTGGAACAGCGCCTCGCTGAAGTAGCTGGAAACCGGAAGTTGGCTTGCGGCCTGCTGCAGTTGAAGACTTAAATCAGACATGGTGGTCCTGACCTAGAGACTCCCCCTATGAAGGGGCAGGGTAAGCGCTGTGCTCGTCAGACGAATTCGCGCGGGATGGGTGGGGTGGTGCGTCCCTCCGGACAGGGGCTGTCCGTAGTGAAGATATGTGGAGAAAAAAAGAGAGCGGATTGTACCCCGGGGGGGAATATCCCTGCCGGGCATAAAATGCCGGTTTCACCAGGCCATCTTCAGCACCTCAAGGCCGGGCCCATGCAGCCCGCCCCACCGCGCGGCGAAGCAAGTACCGCGGTTTGCGAAGGGCCTCAGCCCACAGAATTCATGCCCACACCCTCTCCCTCCCGCGCCCCCCGTGCGGCCCCTTCTCCCAATGCGCCCGCCAGCTACGAGGCGGCGCTGGAAGAACTGGAGCAACTGGTGGCCCAGCTCGATGCCGGACAACTGCCGCTGGATCAGCTGCTGACCCGTTACCAGCGGGGCGCCGAGCTGCTCGCGTTCTGTCGCTCGCGGCTGGATGACGTGGAAAACCAGATCAAGGTGCTCGAAAGCGGCACGCTCAAGCCCTGGGACGCGCCGTGAACGCCGTGCTCTGCGATGCCCACGATTTCGTGGCCTGGCGCCAGATGCAGCAGGACGCAGTGGAACGCGCGCTGGAGCGCTGGGTGTCCGCCGACGCGCCCGCCGGGCTGGGCGACGCCATGCGCTACGCCGTGCTCGATGGCGGCAAGCGCCTGCGCCCGCTGCTCGTGCTGGCCACTTGCGAAGCGGTGGGCGGCCACGCGGCGGCGGCGATGCGCGCGGCCTGCGCGGTCGAACTCATCCACGCCTACTCGCTGGTGCACGACGACATGCCTTGCATGGACAACGACGTGCTGCGGCGAGGCAAACCCACGGTGCACGTGCAGTTCGGCGAGGCCCAGGCCCTGCTGGCGGGTGACGCGCTGCAGGCCCCGGCCTTCGAACTGCTGGTGCCGGGCGACGGCAGCCTGAGCGATGGCATGAGCGCCCGCCTGTGCCGCCTGCTGGCGCTCGCGGCCGGTGCCGACGGCATGGCCGGCGGGCAGGCCGTGGACCTCGCCAGCGTGGGCGTGGCGCTCGACCAACCCGCGCTCGAAGCCATGCACCGCCGCAAGACCGGCGCCCTGCTGCAGGCCAGCGTGACCATGGGCGCGGCCACTGGCACGCCCTCGCCCCAGGCCCTGGCCCTGCTCGCCGAGTACGGCGCCTGCGTGGGCCTGGCCTTCCAGGTGGTGGACGACATCCTCGACGTCACCGCCGACTCGGCCACGCTGGGCAAGACCGCCGGCAAGGACGCCGCGGCCGACAAACCCACGTTCGTCTCCCTGATGGGGCTGGACCAGGCACAGGCCTATGCCGACCGCGTGCTGGCCCAGGCCCACGACACCTTGCGCCGCTCCGGCCTCGACCACACCGCCACCTTGCACGCCCTGGCCGACTGGGTGGGGCGGCGTGCGTCCTGAGGCCCGAAACAAGGCCGATCCACCATGACCCAAGCGCCCCCGCCCATGAGCACCCTGTTGTCGACCATCGATTCACCGGCCGACCTGCGCCGCCTCTCGCGCGCGCAACTCCCGCAACTGGCCGATGAACTGCGCACCTTCCTGCTGGAGAGCGTGGCGCGCACGGGCGGCCACCTCAGTTCCAACCTGGGCACGGTGGAGCTCACGGTGGCGCTGCACCACGTCTTCAACACGCCCGACGACCGCCTCGTCTGGGACGTGGGCCACCAGACCTACCCGCACAAGATCCTGACCGGCCGACGCGACCGCATGGGCACGCTGCGCCAGTTCGGCGGCATCAGCGGCTTTCCGCGCCGCGACGAGAGCGAGTACGACCCCTTCGGCACCGCGCACTCGTCCACCAGCATCTCGGCCGCGCTGGGCATGGCGCTGGCCTCCAGGATCAAGGGCGAGCCGCGCAAGTCCATCGCCATCATTGGTGATGGCGCCATGACCGCCGGCATGGCCTTCGAGGCGCTGAACAACGCCGGCGTGGCCGAGGGCCGCCTGCTGGTGGTGCTCAACGACAACGACATGTCGATCTCCCCGCCCGTGGGCGCGCTCAACCGCTACCTGGCCCAGCTCATGAGCGGGCAGTTCTACGCCGCCGCGAAGAACGTGGGCAAGCAGGTGCTCAAGGGGGCGCCGCCTCTGTTCGAACTGGCCAAGCGCTTCGAGGAGCACGCCAAGGGCATGGTGGTGCCGGCCACGCTGTTCGAGAAATTCGGCTTCAACTACATCGGGCCGATCGATGGCCACGACCTCGAATCGCTGATCCCCACGCTGGAGAACATCCGCCACCTGCTCGACACCGACAGCGGCCCGCAGTTCCTGCACGTGGTCACCAAGAAGGGCCAGGGCTACAAGCTCGCCGAAGCAGACCCCGTGGCCTACCACGGCCCGGGCAAGTTCGATCCCGCGGTGGGCATCACCAAGCCCGCCACGCCGTCCAAGACCACCTTCACGCAGGTCTTCGGCCAGTGGCTGTGCGACATGGCCGAGGCCGATCCGCGCCTGGTCGGCATCACGCCGGCCATGCGCGAAGGCTCGGGCATGGTCGAGTTCGAGCGCCGCTTCCCCGCGCGTTACTTCGACGTCGGCATCGCCGAGCAGCACGCCGTGACCTTCGCCGCCGGCCTGGCCTGCGAAGGGCTCAAGCCGGTGGTGGCGATCTACTCCACCTTCCTGCAGCGCGCCTACGACCAGCTCATCCACGACGTGGCGCTGCAGAACCTGCCCGTGGTGTTCGCGCTGGACCGCGCCGGCCTGGTCGGTGCCGACGGCGCCACGCACGCGGGCGCCTACGACATCGCCTACCTGCGCTGCATCCCCAACATGGCCGTGGCCTGCCCGGCCGACGAGGCCGAGTGCCGCCAGTTGCTGAGCACCGCGTTCGCACAGAACCAGCCCGTGGCGGTGCGCTACCCGCGCGGTGCCGGTGCCGGCGTGGCGCAGCCCGCCGGGCTCGAAGGCCTGCCCTTTGGCCGTGGCGAGCTGCGCCGCAAGGGCCGGCGCGTGGCCATCCTGGCGTTCGGGACCTTGCTGCAGCCCGCGCTGGCGGCCGGCGAGAAACTGGGCGCCAGCGTGGCGAACATGCGTTGGGCCAAGCCCCTCGATGTCGAGCTGCTGCGCGAGCTGGCCTCGTCGCACGATGCCCTGGTCACGGTCGAGGAAGGTTGCTTGATGGGGGGCGCCGGCAGCGCCGTGGTGGAGGCCCTCCAGGCGGAGGGTTTCACATTGCCTGTCTTGCATCTGGGCCTTCCGGATGTCTACACCGACCATGGCGATCCGGCCCGGTTGCTCGCTGACCTGGGTCTGGATGAGCCTGGCATTGAGCGCGCCATCCGCGCGCGCTTCGGCGCGCTGCTGGCCCCCGTGGTCAAGGCGGTCGGTTGAGTTCTGCAACACCGACGCCCGCAGGGTTTTCGATCGGGGCCTGCGACGCGTGACTGTTGATGCGGCAAGGCATCACATACAATGTTTTGGTCCATACCACCCACACGCAGCTGCGCACCGCACGCTGCGTGTTTCTTTATCCGGCGGAGACACGGTATCGGACCAACTTTCACAAGAAGAGGTAACCAGGATGGGTGCATTGCTCAGTTTTTCTCGAGGCGTTGACCGGCTCAATGCATGGGTCGGTCGTTATGCGATCTGGCTCATCATGGGTTCCACGGTCATCAGCGCCGCCAACGCGCTCGTGCGCTACACGTTCAACAACAGCTCCAACGCATTTCTCGAGATCCAGTGGTATCTCTTTGCGTGGTCGTTCCTGATCGCGGCTGGCTTCACGCTGCTCAACCGCGAGCATGTGCGCATCGATGTCATCAACAGCCGTCTGCCCAAGAAGGTGCAGATGTGGATCGACATCCTGGGCTTTGCGTTCTTCCTCACGCCGGTGTGCCTGCTGGTGCTGTACTACGGCGTTCCGATGTTCATGGAAAAGTACGCATCCGGTGAGATGTCGGGCAACCCCGGCGGCCTGATCCGCTGGCCGGTTTGGCTGGCGATACCGGTGGGCTTCATCCTGCTGATGATTCAGGGTTGGTCCGAACTCATCAAGCGCGTGGCCTTCCTCACTGGCCACGGCCCCGACCCGACCATCAAGGCCGGCGAGAAGTCCGCCGAGGAAGAGCTGGCTGAGATTCTGAGTCAGCGCGAGTCCGCCAAGGACAAGCGCGTTTCTCAATAACCGGTCAGGGGATCACGATGGAATTCATTGCGGCGAACTTTGCCCCGATCATGTTTGCGGGGCTCATCATCTTTCTGCTGCTGGGCTTTCCAGTGGCCTTCAGCCTGGGTGCCTGTGGCCTGGCCTTCGGCATCGTCGGCATCGAGATGGGCGTGTTCCCGTCTTCGGTGCTGGCCTGGCTGCCGCAGCGCCTCATCGGCATCATGGCCAACGACACCTTGCTGGCGGTGCCTTTCTTCACGCTCATGGGGCTGATCCTGGAGCGCAGCGGCATGGCAGAGGACCTGCTCGACACCGTCGGGCAGGTCTTCGGGCCGATGCGCGGTGGCCTGGCTCTGGCGGTGGTCTTTGTCGGCGCGATGCTGGCGGCCACCACAGGCGTTGTGGCGGCGTCGGTCATCTCGATGGGGCTCATCTCACTGCCCATCATGCTGCGCTATGGCTACGACCGCCAGTTTTCCAGTGGCGTGATCGCGGCTTCGGGCACGCTGGCGCAGATCATTCCGCCCTCGCTGGTGCTGATCATCATGGCCGACCAGCTCGGCCGCAGCGTGGGCGACATGTACAAGGGTGCCTTCATCCCTGCCTTCATGCTGGTCGGCTGCTACGTGATCTACATTGCCGGTCTGGCCATCTTCAAGCCGGCCAGCGTGCCCGCATTGCCCATCGAAGCGCGCATCTACCGCGAGCCCAATGGCAGCGGGGGTTACCAGTCGCTGCTGGTGCTGATGGTGATCTCCTTCATGGTGTCCATCGTGCTCGCGCGCTACATGCCCGAGGTGCACACCTGGTGGCTGGGACACGAGGTGAGCTCCGTGCCCACCGACGAGAAGATCGTGGTGGCCATGGCCGGTGGCGCCTTCGTGGCGCTGGTGATCGCGCTGGCCAACAAGTACGCGAAGCTGGGCCTGCTCTCGCGCCTGGCCGAGCGGGTGACTTTCGTGCTGATCCCGCCGCTGCTGCTGATCTTCCTGGTGCTCGGCACCATCTTCCTGGGCATCGCCACCCCGACCGAGGGCGGCGCCATGGGGGCGATGGGCGCCATCATCATGGCCCTCATGCGCAAGCGGCTGGACATGAAGCTGCTCAAACAGGCCCTGGCCACGACCACCAAGCTCGGCAGCTTCGTGATGTTCATCCTGATCGGCGCCACGATCTTCGGCTTGGTGTTCCAGGCAGCCGACGGACCGATCTGGGTGGAGCACCTGCTCGCCGACCTGCCGGGCGGCCCGGTAGGCTTCCTGATCGTGGTCAACATCCTGATCTTCTTCCTGGCGTTCTTCCTCGACTACTTCGAGCTTTCGTTCATCGTGGTGCCGCTGTTGGCGCCGGTGGCGGACAAGCTGGGCATCGACCTGATCTGGTTCGGTGTGCTCCTGGCGGTGAACATGCAGACCTCGTTCATGCACCCGCCATTCGGCTTCGCACTGTTCTTCCTGCGCTCGGTGGCGCCCGACAAGCCCTATGTGGACCGCGTGACGAACAAGGTCATGGCCCCGGTCACGACCATGCAGATCTACAAAGGGGCGATTCCCTTCCTGATCATCCAGCTGTTCATGGTGGGCGTGCTGATCGCGTTCCCCGGCCTGGTGACCGGCAGCCTGGACAAGGTGGGTGAGTACGACCTCAAGGAAGTCGGCGAACAGATGATGGAGAACCTCGGCACGGAATCCGAAGGCGGTTATGGCGGCAGCGGTGACTATGGCGCGGATGAGCAGAGTGCGCCGCCGGCAGACAGCACCGCAGAACCCGCTGCAAAACCGGAGGGGGCGGGAGACGCCAGCCCCGATGCGAAAACCGCACCGGAAGACGACCCCATGAAGGCGATGCAAGAGGCCCTCGGCCGCAAGTGATCCCTTCTGTGACGAAGCGCAGCCTGTCGAGGGAAAACCCTCGGCAGGCTTGCCTTTGAGACACAGCAGATATCAATAGAATCAAAAGACCTTTCTCCCATCCCCTGGGTGTGCCTCGCAAAGGGCCGCGCCTTTTCTTTCAAGCTTTTTCAAGCAATCCTGGAGCAGTCTCAATGGATCGTCGTTCAATCGTGAAGAGTGCCGGCCTCGCCGGTGTGCTGGCCGCCGGTGTGGCACCCGCCGTGCATGCGCAAGCGGCAGTGCGCTGGCGCCTGGCTTCGAGTTTCCCGCGTTCGCTGGACACCATCTTCGGCAGTGCCGAGAAGCTGTCGCAGACCGTCAAGGCGCTGTCCGGCGGCAAGTTCGAGATTTCGGTCCACCCCGCGGGCGAATTGATGCCTGCCTTCGGTGTCGTGGACGCGCTGCAGGGCGACAACATCGACATGGCCCAGACGGCCGCCTATTACTTCACCGGCAAGGACCCTGTTTTCGCCTTCAGCTGCGCGGTGCCCTTCGGCCTGACCGCCCGGCAGAACACCGCGTGGAAGCAGCATGGCAATGGTGGCAAGCTGCTCGATGAATTCTTCGCCCAGTACAACTTCCGCACCGCCAGCGCCGGCAACACGGGCACGCAGATGGGCGGCTGGTACCGCAAGGAGATCAAGACCGCCGCCGACCTCAAGGGCCTGAAGATGCGCATGGGCGGCGGCGTGTTCGGCGAGGGCATGGCCAAGCTGGGCGTGGTGTCGCAGAACCTGCCGGCCGGTGAGGTGTACCAGGCGCTGGAAAAGGGCACGCTGGACGCGGCCGAATTTGTCGGTCCGCACGACGACGCCAAACTGGGCTTTCACAAGGTGGCTCCGTTCTACTACTACCCGGGCTGGTGGGAAGGCGGCGCCGATCTGGAGTTCTTCATCAACCTGAAGAAGTTCAACGCCCTGTCGGATGAAAACAAGGCCATCCTGAACGCCGCCATGGCCGTGGCTGCGACCGACATGACCGCCAAGTACGATGCCGTGAACCCGATCGCATTGAAGAAACTGGTGGCCGAGAAGACCCAGCTCAAGGCGTTCCCCAAGGCGGTGATCGATGCCGGCTTCAAGGCCTGCATGGAAGTGTTCGCCGAGCACGAAGCCAAGTCGCCCACCTTCAAGAAGATCCACCAGGACATGCGCACCTTCCAGCGCGATCAGATTCTGTGGAACCGTTTCTCGGAGTTCCCGTTCAACCAGTACATGGCTGGCGTGAAGATCTGAACTTGAAAGCCGCACCTGCGGTCCGGCTCGACCGGGTCCATGGTGCATCTGGGCAGGGGCCCGCTGCGTGCAGCGGGCCTTTTCGTTCCTACTGACACTGTCTCGGTTTTTATGAAACTTGATGTCCGCATCCTGGATCCGCGTTTGGTCAGCCAGATGCCTTCCTACGCCACGCCCGGCAGCGCCGGCCTCGATCTGCGGGCCTGCCTCGACGCGCCGCTGGTGCTGGCACCCAACGCCTGGCAGCTGGTGCCGACCGGCCTGGCGATCCATCTGGCCGACCCCGGCTACGCCGCCATGATCCTGCCGCGCTCCGGCCTGGGCCACAAGCACGGCATCGTGCTGGGCAACCTGGTCGGCCTGATCGACAGCGACTACCAGGGCCAGCTCATAGTGAGCGCCTGGAACCGCAGCGACGTGGCCTTCACCATCGAGCCCATGGAGCGCATTGCGCAGATGGTGATCGTGCCGGTGGTGCAGGCGGAGTTCAACGTGGTGAACGACTTCGCCAGCGCGAGCGAGCGTGGCGCGGGCGGCTACGGTTCCACGGGCAGAGGATAAGAGACCATCGTCGCGCGACGTGGTCTGATTCAGAGGTGCCGCGGAACCGGCTTTGCCGGGCCGCTGGCACCGCCCCCTTGAGGGGGACGCGCGAAGCGCGGCGGGGGGGGGGCGATCAGTGCAGGGTGTGGGGGCCGGGCGGCGTGAGGCCGGGGCCCTGCAGTTCGTCGGGCGTGTCCACCTGCATGCGGAAGAAGCCGGTGCCCAGCGTGCCCTGGCCCACCTCGTTTTCCTGCGCCTCGCGCACCGCGTGCACCTTCAGGCTGATGCGCAGAGCGATGCCGGCCAGGGGGTGGTTGCCGTCCAGCACCACGTGCTCGGGGTAGATGTCGCTGATGAAGTACAGGCGGTCCTTGGGGGCTGAGGGGTTGCAGCCCGGAGGCAGACCCTCGAAGCCCATGCCTTCTTCGATCTCGTCGGGCAGCAGGTGGCGGGGTTCAAGGAACAGCAGGCGGTCGTCGTAGTCGCCGAAGGCGTCGGCCGGCTCCAGGTGCAGGTCGATCGTGTCGCCCGCCGAGTGGTTCAGCAGCGCTTCCTCGATCTTGGCCAACAGGTCGTTGCCGCCCACGAGGAACTCCACCGGCTCATCGAGCACGTCGAGTTCTTCGCCCAGCGTGTCCTTGAGGGTCCAGGTCAGCGCGACCACGCATTGTTGGTTGATTTTCATCCGACAATTGTCCCATGCTCCATGCCTCCCCATCCAGCCCCCCCTCTTTGTCCGCCCCCGCACCGGGCCTGCCCTGCGACCTGCTCGGGGGTCTCAGCCCGGCGCAGTTCATGCGCCGGCACTGGCAGAAAAAGCCGCTGTTGATCCGCAACGCCATCCCGGGTTTTGCGCCCTTGTTGAGCCGGCAGCAGCTGTTCGACATGGCGGCCGACGCAGCGGTGGAGTCGCGCCTGATCGTGCGCAAACCGCAAGGCTGGACGCTCAAGCACGGCCCCTTGACCCGCCCACAGCTGCCGCCGCTGCGGCAAGCGGGCTGGACCTTGCTGGTGCAGGGCGTCGACCAGCACCTGGACGCCGCGCACGAGCTGCTCCAGCGCTTCCGTTTCGTGCCCGACGCGCGCCTGGACGATCTGATGATTTCCTGGGCCAGCGACGCCGGCGGCGTTGGTCCGCACTTCGACAGCTACGACGTGTTCCTGCTGCAGGCCACTGGGCAGCGGCGCTGGCGCATCGGTCGGCAGAAAGACCTGTCGCTGCAGCCCGACGTGCCGCTCAAGATCCTCAGCCATTTCGAACCCGAGGAAGAGCATGTGCTCAATCCGGGCGACATGCTGTACCTGCCGCCGCGCTGGGCGCACGACGGGGATGCGGTGGGCGGGGACTGCAGCACCTACTCCATCGGCTTTCGCGCGCCGCAGCGCGGCGGCCTGGCGGGTGAACTGTTGCAGCGCATGGCCGACGAGCTCGACGACGACACGCTCTTTCGCGACCCCGGGCAGCCGGCCATCGCGACCCCGGCGGCCATGCCCGCCGCGCTCGAAGCCTTCGCGGTGGACGCCTTGCAGCGTCTGCTGGCGGAACGCGAGTCGCTGGCCTGCGCGCTGGGCGAGGTCATGACCGAGCCCAAGCCGCGCATCTGGTTCGACGAACCCGAGGGGGACTGGGCGCCAGGCGCCTTGCGGCTGGACCGGCGCACGCGCATGATGTACGACGAACGCCACATCTTCATCAACGGCGAGAGCTTTCGTGCCGGTGGTGCCGATGCCCGCCTCATGCGCGCGTTGGCCGATCAGCGCGCGCTGGACCAGCGGCAGGTGGTTCGCGCGAGCGAAGGCGCGCAAGCCCTGCTGCAGGACTGGTTCGACGCCGGCTGGCTGCACCGCATCGAACCCGCTTGAGGCGCTGTGGGCGCCTCGTCAGGAGACCCGCATGACCGATCCCCTGGATGCTTCGATCGCCGCGCTGCCCGAAGGCCGGCTCTCCGGCCGCGTGGCCTTCATCGACCTGATCCGGCAGGCCTTCGCCACGGCGGCGCAAGAGGGCTGGCCGCGCATGGTCCTGTGCGACGCGGACTTCGCCGACTGGCCGCTGGGCGAACGCGATGTGGTGGCTTCGCTCAATGCGTGGTCGCAACGCGGCCGTTCGCTGCACCTGCTGGCGCGCGACTACAGCGTGTTGCGGCAGATGCACCCGCGTTTCGTTCAGTGGCGCAGCACCTGGGGGCACTTGGTGGAGGCGCAAGCCTGTGCCAGTGCCTCGGTGGGCGAACTGCCCAGCGTGTTGTGGTCACCGGCCTGGACGCTGCAGCGGCTGGACCCTTTGCGATGCACCATGGTGGGGAGTCGCAGCGCGGAGCGCCGCGTGGCCCTGCAGGAACAGCTGCAGGCGTGGTCGCTCAAGAGCACGCCCGCTTTCCCGGCGTCCACGCTGGGGCTGTGAGCAAAGGTAAAAACAACCCCTTTCGCTTCTTGCACCAGGACGGGGCGGTATCATCCGCGCGGCTGGGGAGGGTTGTCACGTCAACCCACTCCGCTGGATGGCCTCCCGTCACACAACACCCAGGGTGCGTGGAACCTCTCCGAACCGGTCGTTCGACCGCCTGTCTTTCTCATCCATTGGAACTGTCATCATGAAAAAAACCATCCTGCTCGCCAGCCTGTTGGCCGCCATCGCCTTGACCGCCTGCGGCAAGAAGGAAGAGGCGCCGGTCGCTGCACCGGCACCGGCCGCTGAACCCGCTCCTGCCGCCGCTGCGCCTTCCATGGCCGGCGCTGCCGAATCCGCCAAGGAAGCCGGCGCCTCCGCCGTCGATGCCGCCAAGGAAGCCACCGCTGCCACCGTGGACGCTGCGAAGGAAGCCGGTGCCGCCACCGCCGACGCCGCCAAGGCCGCAGGCGCTGCCACCGCGGACGCCGCCAAGGACGTGGCCGACAAGGCCAAGGAAGCCGCCGCCGATGCCAAGGCCGCTGTGAAGTGACCCGGCCCTGAGGGGCAGGCCCGCGCCGCGGGCCGGTCAAAGAAAAAGCCGCCCTCGGGCGGCTTTTTTTTGGTGCGTGGCGTTCTTACTTGAGGTCTTCGGCCAGCAGTTTGGCAATGCGCTGCGCGGACGCCGAGCTGTCTGGCCGGCCCTGGCTGTCGAGCACCGCGACGGTGGTCTGGTTCTCGACGCTCTTGACCGACACGCGGAAGCGCTCGGTCGAAGCCTCGGTCTTCGATGCGCCGAACATCTTGGCGAAGAAGCCGGGCTCCTTGGCGTTGACCACGGGTTCGACGTAGCGCACGAAGTAGAGGCCCTGGCTGCGGTCGCGGTCTTCCACGGTGAAACCCGTGCGATCGAGCGACAGGCCGACGCGGCGCCACGCGCGGTCGAAGTTGTCGTCGAACTGCACCACGGGTGCGTTGTTCACCATGGCGACACGCGCCGCGGCCTGCACCGGCGCGCTGGCGGTCACGGCCCGAGATTGCGCTTCGCTCACGCCGAGCTTGACCATCAGGCGGCGCAGGAACTCGGTTTCCAGTTCCACGTCGGCCGGGCGCGGCTGCCACACGGTCTGGTCTTTTTCCTTGGTGGAATAGACCTCCACCATGCCGCGGTGGCTGATGTAGATCTCGGTGCCGCCGTTGGCGGTGCGTTCGAAGCGGGTGCGGAAGCGGTCGCGTTCGCCGGTGGAGTAGAGGTTCTCGAACACCTTGCCGATGGTCGAGCGGATGAAGTCCTGCGGCAGCTTGGCGCGGTTCTCGGCCCAATCGGTTTCCATGATGCCCAGGCCTTCCTGGTCGATGTCGAGCAGGAAACCGTTTTCCTGCCAGAAGTCGCGCACCGGGCTCCAGAGCTTGTCGGCCGGGCGGCTCACCACGAGCCAGCGCTGGTTGCCCGCGCGCTCGATGCGCACATCGCCCACGCTCACGGCGGCGGTGCTGGCGGCCGTGGCCTGCGCGGGTTGGGCGGTTTCATAGCCGCTGGCAGTGACCACCGAGCCGGGCACGTTGTAGCGCGAATCCCGGGTGAGCTGGCTCAGGTCGGGCGGCACGTCCAGGGTGCTGCCGCGCTTGGCGCTCTTGTAGTCGATCTTGTCTTCCTGCAGCATCGAGCAGCCCGAAACCACGAGGGCGGCGGCGGCCAGGAGGCCCAGGCGGGTCAGGATGCGCGGGGTCGAGGACAGGGTTCGGTTGGACATGAATGGGGCTCGGTAGGAACGAAAGGGGTCAGGAAATGAGGCCGGCCTGCTTCAGCGCGCCTTCGACCACGGGCACCAGGGAGCGCGTCATGGGGGTCATCGGCAGGCGCATGGCCTCGTTGCACAGGCCCATGCGGGCCATGGCCCACTTGAGCGGGATCGGGTTGGCTTCCACGAACAGGTTCTTGTGCACCGGCATGAGCTGGAACTGGATCGCCATGGCGCGCTTGACGTCGCCCGCGATCGCGGCCACGCACAGCTCGTGCATCAGGCGCGGGGCGACGTTGGCGGTGACGCTGATGTTGCCCTGGCCGCCACACAGCATGAGGGCCACGGCGGTCGGGTCGTCGCCCGAGTAGATCGAGAAACCCTTGGGCACGTCGCGGATCAGCCACTGCGCGCGCTCGATGTTGCCGGTGGCTTCCTTGATGCCGACGATGCCGGGCACCTGCGCCAGGCGCAGCACGGTGTCGTGCGCCATGTCGGCCACGGTGCGGCCGGGCACGTTGTAGAGCACGGTGGGCAGGTCGCCCACGGCTTCGGCGATCGCCTTGAAATGCTGGTACTGGCCCTCTTGCGTGGGCTTGTTGTAGTAGGGCACGACCTGCAGCTGACAGTCGGCGCCCACGCTCTGGGCGAAGCGCGCGAGCTCGATGGCCTCGGCGGTGGAGTTGGCGCCGCAGCCGGCCATGATGGGGACGCGCTTGGCGCCGTGCGTCTTGGCCTGCTCGACCGAGACGCGGATGATTTCGCAGTGTTCCTCGACGTTGACCGTGGGCGATTCGCCCGTGGTGCCGACCACGCCGATGCAGTCCGTGCCCTCGGTGATGTGCCAGTCGATCAGTTTGCGCAGCGTGGGGTAATCGACGCTGCCGTCTTCGTGCATGGGCGTGACCAGGGCCACGATGCTGCCGGTGATGGGGTTCATAGGCTAAAGGCTTAAATGGGTGCGTCCACCCTGCATCGCCCCGGTGGGGCGGGCAGCGCGCGCGAATCTTGCATTCTACCCAGTGGCATCCAGCGGATACCGGGGCGGCTGGCCGGGCGTTCCAGGCCGTTTTCGCACCGCCGCCAGGCGCTGGACGAAGCGTTCGGGGCGGTCGCAGAAACCATCTTCATAGGCCACCACGTGCAGACCCTGGCTGGCCTGCAAAAGTTCGCCGGGCCGCAGCAGAAAGTCGGGCCGCGAGGGCTTGCCCACGCTCTCGTTGCCAGCCGCGAAGGTCTCGTACAGCAGCACACCGCCCTCGGCCACGCTTTCCACGATGCGGGGCAGCAGGGGGCGCCAGAGGTAGTTGGTCACCACCACCGCGTCGAAACGCTCGCCGTCGAACGGCCAGGGTCCGTTCTCGATGTCGGCCAGCACGGCGCGGCCCAGGGGCTGCACGGCGGCGATGGCCTCGGGCGAGCGATCCACGCCGGTGACGGTGTGGCTCCGCTGGGCAAACCAGCGCAGGTGGCGACCCTGGCCGCAGGCCACGTCGAGCACCGAACCGCCGGTGGGCACCAGGTGCGACCAGCGCCGCACCCACGCCGAAGGCGCCTCGGTGCCATGCATCAGAAGCAGCTCCAGATCTGGTCGGCCAGGTTCACCAGGAACTCGGGCCGGTGGTAGAGCGCGAACGTCGCCAGCAGGGCCGCGCCAGCCGCGGCCCAGGCCAGGGCGCGCACGGCCCCAGGCTTCACGCCGCGGCTCCCACGCGTTGCGGGGCGCGCGCGATCGGGCCTTCGCGCACCGGCAGGTTCACCAGCCCGGCGAACACGCCCAGCGCGATCGCCAGGTACCAGACGATGTCGTAGCTGCCGGTCCTGTCGTACAGCACGCCGCCCAGCCACACGCCCAGGAAGCTGCCGATCTGGTGGCTGAAGAAGATGAAGCCGCCCAGCATGGACATGTGGGCCACACCGAAGATCTGCGCCACCACCGCGTTGGTGGGCGGAATGGTCGAGAGCCAGAGCAGGCCCATGACGGCGGAGAACACGTAGACGCTCATGGGCGAGAGTGGTGCGATCAGGAACACGGCGATCACCGCGGCGCGCGCGAAGTAGATGAAGGCCAGGATGTGGCGCTTGGCCAGGCGCTGGCCCAGCGCGCCAGCGGCATAGGTGCCGATCACGTTGAACAGGCCGATGAGCGCCAGCGCGTAGCTCGCCACCTGGGGCGACAGGCCGTGGTCCTTGAGGTAGCTGGGCATGTGCACGCCGATGAACACCACCTGGAAACCGCAGACGAAATAGCCGGCCATCAGCAGCTGGAAGCTGCGGTAGCGGAAGGCCTCGCGCAAGGCCTGGCCAATGGTCTGTTCGCGGTGCACCGGTGCGCCGCCCGCGAAGCCCGGTTCGCGCAGGCCCAGGGCCAGCGGCATCACCAGCAGCACGGCGCCCGCGAGGAACAGCAGGGCCTGTTGCCAGCCGAAGCTGCTGATCAGCCAGCCTTCCACCGGCACCATCAGGAACTGGCCGAACGACCCGGCCGCGGCGGCCACGCCCATGGCCCAGGAGCGCTTCTCGGCCGGAATCTGCCGGCCGATCACGCCGTAGATCACCGCGTACGTGGTGCCGGCCTGGGCCGCGCCGATCAGCACGCCGGTGGTCAGCGCGAAGCCTGTGGACGAGGTGCTCAGCGCCATCCCGGCCAGACCCAGGGCATAGGCCACCGCACCGCCGATCAGCACGCGGAAGGCGCCGAAGCGGTCGGCCGCCATGCCGGCGAAGATGCCGAAGACGCCCCAGGACAGGTTCTGGATCGCCAGGGCGAAGGAAAACGTCTCGCGCGACCAGCCCTGCGCCTGGGTGATGGGCTGCAGCCACAGGCCGAAGCCGTGGCGGATGCCCATGGACAAGGTGACGATCAGGGCGCCGCAGGCCAGCACCTGCAGGGCAGAGAGGCGGGGCGGGGTCGGGAGGGTGGGGGTCGAGGGCATCCGGGAACTGTAGCGAAGAAGGATGGGCCTTGCCTGTCACGGGCATGCCGCGAAGGCTTGATATTTTCCCGCGCCACTGATGAATCGCGCGCATCGCTGGTCGGCCTGAGGTCAAAAGTCTGTATTTGCATACAGTCTTCGGGGCATACAATCCGCCCCCATGGCGACCCAAACACCCAACGAATACTCCGAAGGCTCGATCCGCGTCCTCAAGGGGCTGGAACCGGTCAAGCAGCGGCCGGGCATGTACACCCGCACCGACAACCCGCTGCACATCATCCAGGAAGTGCTGGACAACGCGGCCGACGAGGCCCTGGCCGGGCACGGCAAGAAGATCAAGGTCACGCTGCACGCCGATCATTCGGTCAGCGTGGAAGACGACGGGCGGGGCATCCCCTTCGGCCTGCACCCCGAGGAAAAGGCCCCCGTGGTCGAACTGGTGTTCACCCGCCTGCACGCGGGCGGCAAGTTCGACAAGGGCAAGGGCGGCGCCTACAGCTTCTCCGGCGGCCTGCACGGCGTGGGCGTGAGCGTGACCAACGCGCTGTCCACCCGGCTGGAGGTGACCAGCTTCCGCGAAGGCCAGGTGGCGAAGCTGGCGTTTTCCGCCGGCGACGTGGTCGAACCCCTGGTGGTCACCCCCAAGGGCGAGGCCGACCGCAAGCAGGGCACCACGGTGCGCGCCTGGCCCGACGCCAAGTACTTCGAAACCGCCGCCCTGCCCATGGGCGAGCTCACCCACCTGCTGCGCAGCAAGGCTGTGCTGATGCCTGGCGTGAGCGTGACGCTGGTGAACGAGAAGACCAAGGACACCCAGACCTGGCTCTACAAGGGCGGCCTGCGCGACTACCTGCAGCAGACCCTCACCGGCGACCCGGTGATTCCCCTGTTCGAAGGCGAGGGTTTCGCCGACAGCGGTCACGACAGCTTCGCCGAAGGCGAAGGTGCGGCCTGGTGTGTGGCCTTCACCGAAGACGGCCAGCCGGTGCGCGAGAGCTACGTGAACCTGATCCCCACCAGCGCCGGTGGCACGCACGAAAGCGGCCTGCGCGACGGCCTGTTCCAGGCGGTCAAGGGCTTCATCGAACTGCACGCGCTGCTGCCCAAGGGCGTGAAGCTGCTTCCCGAAGACGTGTTCGCGCGCGCCAGCTACGTGCTCTCGGCCAAGGTGCTCGACCCGCAGTTCCAGGGCCAGATCAAGGAGCGCCTGAACTCGCGAGACGCCGTGCGCCTGGTCGGCAGCTTCGTGCGCCCCGCGCTCGAACTCTGGCTCAACCAGCATGTGGACTACGGCAAGAAGCTCGCCGAGCTGGCCATCAAGGCCGCGCAGTCGCGGCAGAAGGCCGGCCAGAAGGTCGAAAAACGCAAGGGTTCCGGCGTGGCCGTGCTGCCCGGCAAGCTGACGGACTGCGAGAGCAAGGACCTGGCGCACAACGAGGTGTTCCTGGTCGAGGGCGATTCGGCCGGCGGCAGCGCCAAGATGGGCCGCGACAAGGAAAGCCAGGCCGTGCTGCCGCTGCGCGGCAAGGTGCTCAACACCTGGGAGGTCGAGCGCGACCGCCTGTTCGCCAACACCGAGATCCACGACATCGCGGTCGCCATCGGTGTGGACCCGCACGGCCCGAACGACACGCCCGACCTGAGCGGCCTGCGCTACGGCAAGGTCTGCATCCTGTCCGACGCCGACGTCGACGGCTCGCACATCCAGGTGCTGCTGCTCACGCTGTTCTTCCGCCACTTCCCCAAGCTCATCGAAGCCGGCCACGTGTACGTGGCGCGCCCGCCGCTGTTCCGCGTGGACATTCCCGCGCGCGGCAAGAAGCCGGCGGCCAAGCAGTACGCGCTGGACGAAGGCGAGCTGCACGCCATCCTCGACAAGACCGCCAAGGACGGCGTGGCGCCCGAGAAGTGCCAGATCAGCCGCTTCAAAGGCCTGGGCGAAATGAGCGCCGAGCAACTCTGGGACACCACCCTCAACCCCGACACGCGCCGCCTCATGCCGGTGGTGCTCGGCGCGGTCGACTTCGCCGGCACCGAAGCGCTCATCACCAAGCTCATGGGCAAGGGCGAAGCCGCCTCGCGCCGCGAGCTGATGGAGTTGCACGGCGACTCGGTGGAAGTGGACATCTGATGCTGGGGTTTTCGCTCGCGCGCCTGAGCGGCATCGTGGTGGTGCTGTTTGCCACGATGTGGATGGTCATCCAACTGGGTGACCGGGATTGGCCGGAAGCGGGTTTGGCGTTGTGCCTTCTGGTGACCGCCCTGGCACTGGCGGTCTGGGGGGATCGCCGCATGGACCAGGCCAAGAAGCAGCGCGAATCGGCACGCCAGCGCGAGGGCGAGGCGTATCAGGGCTTTGAACGCGAGGTGGGCCTGCGCTGGTTCAAGTGGGGCGCGCTCACGCTGTTCTTCGGCGGTGTTCTGGGGGCGGTCTTTTACTGGGCGTTGCCCGACCTCTGGCATGCCGGCCAACGCGGCAAGGCCATGGCTGTGGGTGGCGTCACGCTGCTTTTCGCATGGGCCTGGCTGGCTCTGCTGCCCCTCGGTTTTCGAGCGTTGCAGGGTCAGGCCTTGCTGCAGATCGGACCGCTGGGCCTTCAGATGCCGTTGCTGCCCTTGCTGCCATGGTCGCAGGTGCAAGGTGCCGATCTGCAGGCCATCGATGTGAAAGGAAGCAAGCAATGGCAACTGATGCTGGCGACGGACGACGCCTATCTCCAGTTGCTGCCTTCGCGTTGGTGGATGGCGTGCTTCCTATGGCCCATGGTTCGCCTGCCTCGCAAGGCCCCGGTGATCGGGATTTCGCTGGCCTTTCTGGACGACAACCCCCACACCGTGTTGCAGGCCGTCCGCCACATCGGCACGCGCCATGGCGCACCGCTGGTCGAGGGTTGGCATCACGCCGAACCGATTGCCGAGGCTCGGGAATCCCGGCGCTTGCAGCGCGAAGCGGCCGATGCCATGCAGGAGGTGGATCGTTCGCTGGAAGAATTGCAGCGCATCGGTTCGGGAGCCCTTCCGGACCCTGAACGACTCGCCGCGCTGAACAGCCGTGTCGCTATCGAACTCGAGCGCATGCAGTCGACCTCGCAGGCCAGTGCGGCGCATTTCGTGGCGCGAGGCAACCGAAGCATGCAGCATTTCCGATCCGCCATGCGCGGCCTCTGGATCGTGTTTGGCTTGATCATGGTCTGGGTGGTGGTGCGGATTGCGCTCGCCCTGACTCGATGACGGTCTCCTTATTGAATTGATTGAATTGCCATGGACAGCACCACCGAAGACTTGCCCCTGAGCTCCCCAGAGCCTGAAGACAATCTGGCGAACTACGCGCAGCGCGCCTACCTTGAGTACGCCCTCTCGGTCGTGAAAGGCCGGGCCTTGCCCGACGTGTGCGACGGCCAGAAGCCGGTGCAGCGCCGCATCCTCTACAGCATGGACCGCATGGGCCTGGGCTTCAGCGGTCCCAATCGAAACACCGCCGCGCGCCCCGTCAAGAGCGCGCGCGTCGTCGGCGACGTGCTGGGCCGCTTCCACCCGCACGGCGACCAGGCCGCCTACGACGCGCTGGTGCGCATGGCGCAGGACTTCGCGCAGCGCTACCCGCTGATCGACGGCCAGGGCAACTTCGGCTCGCGCGACGGCGACGGCGCGGCGGCCATGCGCTACACCGAAGCCCGGCTGTCCCGGATCACCACCCTGCTGCTCGACGAGATCGACGAAGGCACGGTGGACTTCGTGCCCAACTACGACGGCTCCACCGTCGAGCCCAAGCAGCTGCCCGCGCGCCTGCCGTTCAACCTGCTCAACGGCGCCAGCGGCATCGCCGTGGGCCTGGCCACCGAGATTCCCAGCCACAACCTGCGCGAAGTGGCCGACGCCTGTGTGGCGCTGGTGAAGAACCCCAAACTGGCCGACGACGAGCTGTTCGCGCTGCTGCCCGGGCCCGACTACCCCGGTGGCGGCCAGATCATCAGCCCGGCCGGCGACATCGCCGACGCCTACCGCACCGGCCGCGGCAGCCTCAAGGTGCGCGCGCGCTGGAAGATCGAAGACCTCGCGCGCGGCCAGTGGCAGCTCGTGGTGACCGAGCTGCCGCCGGGTGTGAGCACGCAGCGCGTGCTCGAAGAGATCGAGGAACTCACCAACCCCAAGGTGAAGGCCGGCAAGAAGGCGCTGACGCAGGAGCAGACGCAGCTCAAGGCCAGCATCCTCATGGTGCTCGATGGCGTGCGCGACGAGTCGAGCAAGGACGCACCGGTGCGCCTGCTGTTCGAGCCCAAGAGCAGCCGCATCGAGCAGCAGGAACTCATCACCGCGCTGCTGGCCCACACCAGCCTGGAAACCTCGGCGCCGATCAACCTCACCATGGTGGGGCTCGATGGCCGGCCGACGCAGAAGTCGCTGCGGCAGATGCTCACCGAGTGGATCGAATTCCGCCAGGGCACCATCCCCCGCCGCTCGCAGCACCGCCTCACCAAGGTGCTGGACCGCATCCACATCCTCGAAGGCCGGCAGCTGGTGCTGCTCAACATCGACGAGGTGATCCGCATCATCCGCCACAGCGACGAGCCCAAGGCCGCGCTGATCGAGCGCTTCAAGCTCAGCGACCGCCAGGCCGAGGACATCCTGGAAATCCGCCTGCGCCAGCTGGCGCGGCTCGAAGCCATCAAGATCGAGCAGGAACTCAAGGAACTGCGCGAAGAGCAGGGCAAGCTCGAAGACATCCTGGGCAACCCCGGCAGCCTCAAGCGCCTGATGGTGAAAGAGATCGAGGCCGACGCCAAGACCTTCGCCGACGAGCGCCGCACGCTGATCCAGGCCGAAAAGAAGGCCGTGGCCGAGATCAAGGTGGTGGACGAGCCGGTGACGGTGGTGATCTCCAGCAAGGGCTGGGTGCGTGCGCGCACCGGCCATGGCCACGAGGCCGGCAGCTTCGCGTTCAAGGCCGGCGACGGTCTGTACGGCACCTTCGAGTGCCGCACCGTGGACACGCTGATCACCTTCGGCAGCAACGGGCGCGTGTACTCGGTGCCGGTGGCCAGCCTGCCCGGCGCGCGCGGCGACGGCCAGCCCATCACCACGCTGATCGAGCTGGAAAGCGGCACGCAGCCGCTGCACTACTTCGCCGGCCCGGCCAACGCCGCGCTGCTGCTCAGCAGCAGCGGTGGCTACGGTTTCCTGGCCACGGTGGAGAACATGGTCTCGCGCCAGCGCGGCGGCAAGACCTTCCTGAACCTCGGCGAAGGCGAAACGCCGTGCGCGCCGTCGCACGCGGCCTTCACCTCCGGCGGCGTGCCGCTGGTGCCGGCCACGCACGTGTGCTGCGCCTCCACGGGCGGGCGCATCCTCACCTTCGAGATCGGCGAGCTCAAGCTGATGGAGAAGGGTGGTCGCGGCCTGATGCTGATCGACCTCGAAGCCAAGGACACCCTGGCCGGCGCCGCCGCCTACACCCGCAGCGTGAAGATCGAGGGCATCGGTCGCGGAGGCAAGGAGCGCGAGGAAACGCTGGAGATCCGCAGCCTCAACAACGCGCGCGCCGCGCGGGCCCGCAAGGGCAAGGCGGCCGACCTGGGCTTCAAGCCCAACCGCGTCACGCGGGTGGAGTAACGCGAAGATGGCGCGCTCGCCCACCCTGGCCGAGCTGCGCCGCTTCGCGATCGCGCGCAGCCTGTTCAAACCCGTGACGCTGCCGGCCGCGATCCGCCGGCTCGGTTTCGTGCAGGCCGATCCCATGCGCGCGCCGGCGCGCGCGCAGGACCTCATCCTTTACCAGCGGGTGCGCGACTACCGCGCCGGCGACCTGGAGCGCCGCTACGAACGACTGGGCGTCGAGGAAGATGCTTTCGTCAACTACGGATTCGTGCCGCGCGAGATGCTGGCGCTGCTGCACCCACGCACGCCGCGCCGGCCCTGGGACGCGGCCACCACCGAGCGCGCGCGCGAGCTGCTGGCCTTCGTGCAGGAGCGTGGCGTGGTCCACCCGCGCGAGGTGGGCGAGGCCTTCGTGCACCATGGCCGCGTGGCTGGCTACTGGGGCGGTGAACTCAATGCCAGCACCCGGCTGCTCGACGACATGCACCACCACGGCTGGTTGCGCGTGCGCCGCCGCGAATCGGGCACGCGGGTGTACGAGGCGATGCGGCACACCGAGCAGGACGACAGCCCGGCGGCGCGTCTGGCGCGAGCCCAGGCCTTGGTCGATGTCATCGTGGCGCTGTACGCGCCCATCCCGGCACCCAGCCTCGGCTACCTCGTCACCTTGCTGCGCTACGGCGCCAATCACCTGTCGGCCGAGACGCGCGCCGTGGTGAGGACGGCGCGCGAACGCTATGGCCATGCCGTGATCGACGGCACCACCTGGTTCTGGCCGGCCGATGAAAACCCCGCCTCGCGCCGCCACCAGCCCGATGAAGGGGTGCGGCTGCTTGCGCCGTTCGACCCTGTGGTGTGGGACCGGCGGCGTTTCGAAATGCTGTGGGACTGGGCGTACCGCTTCGAAGCCTATGTGCCAGCGCCGAAACGCACCATGGGTCACTACGCCCTGCCGGTGCTGTGGGGCGAGCGCATGGTGGGCTGGGCCAACCTGCGCCTGGAGCGCGGGCAGCTTCGGCACGAACTGGGGTTTGCCGAGGCGCCCCCCCGAGATGCCGTTTTCCGGCGTGCGCTGGACGAGGAACTGGACCGGTTCGAGCGCTTCCTGGCGCCCGCCGGATCTGAATGAAATGACGCAGGTGAACAGAAGATGAACAACGGCGAATGGATCGGGATCGTGATCGCCGCGGTGATGGCGGCGTTGGCGTTTGGCGTCGCGCGTTTTGCCACGCGCCACTTTGCGCGGCGCCGCGCCAGCAAGGAAGCCGCGATCACGCAGGCCACCCAGAGCCGCCAGGTGCGGCGCGCCAACGAACGCAAAAAGAAGTGACCGCGCCGGCGAGAAGGTGTCCCACCAGGGGCACCGAGGGTCCGGCTCCGCCGGCCCAAGGTGTCGCCCCCCTTTCAAGGGGGGAGCGCCGAAGGCGCGCAGGGGGTTACTTCAACTCTGCGATGAGCTCGATTTCCACGCAGGCGCCCATGGGCAGCTGCGCCACGCCGAAGGCGCTGCGCGCGTGCGCGCCGGCCGCCGGGCCGAACACCTCGCCGATCAATTCGCTGCAGCCGTTGGTGACCAGGTGCTGCTCGGTGTAGGTGGCGGTGGAGTTGACCAGGCTGAGCACCTTCACGATGCGCTTGACGCCATTCAGATCTGTGCCAGCCGCCTGGCAGGCGGCGGCGAGCGTGCCCATCAGGTCGATTGCCACGGCACGCGCCGCGGGTTTGGCTTCGTCGGTGGTCATGGTCAGGCCGAGTTGGCCGACCCAGGGCTTGCCGTCCTGCTTTGCGATGTGGCCACTCAGGAAGATCAGCTTGCCGGTCTGCACGAAGGGCACGTAGGCCGCAGCGGGCACGGCCACGGGCGGCAGGGTGATGCCGAGTTGGGTCAGCTTGTCGTAAATGCTCATGGGACGCTCCTGAAGAATGAGCGGCCCATTCTATCGACGGGTTCAGGCTTCTTCGGCGCTCTGGAGTTGTTCCAGTTCGTCGGGTGGGGCCACCGTCACGGCCACCGCCAGCGTGTGGCGAGCGCCGCTCTGGATCACGCCGCGCATGGGCGAGACGTCCGCAAAGTCGCGCCCGATCGCCAGCGTCACGTAGTCCTCGCCCGGGCTGCCCCAGCCGCAGCGGTTGTTGGTGGGATCGAAGTCGAACCATGCGCCAGTGGGCGCGGCCTCAGGGACGTCGGCCGAGGCGGGCAGGGGCACGTACACCGAGACCCAGGCGTGCGAGGCATCGGCGCCGATCAGGCGCGGTTTGCCCGGCGGCGGGCGCGTGAGCAGATAGCCGCTGACGTAGCGCGCGGGCAGACCAAGCGAGCGCAGGCAGCCCAGCATGATGTGGGCGAAGTCCTGGCACACACCCTTGCCTTGCGCCAGGGCGTCGAGCGCGGGGGTGTTCACCTCGGTGCTGTGGGTCTCGTAGCTCAGTTCGTTGTGGATGCGCTCCATCAGCGCGCGCGCCGCTTCCAGGGCCGGCAGGCCGGGCTTGAAGGCGGGGCGGGCGAAGGCGGCGAAGGCGTCGTCGCGTGGCACGTAGGGCGAGGCGAAGAGGAACTCGCTGGCCGCATCGAACGGCGCCTGGGCGCGGTAGCGGAAATGCTCGCGCACGCGCTCCCAGTTCATGCCGCGCCAGGGCGGGCCTTCAGGCAGGGGCTCGGGCGCTTGTGTCTCGACCAGGCTGTCGGCCTCCACGGTCAGCATGCTGTGGATGGACTGCAGCGAGAAGAAGGTGCGCGGGTTGCCGAACACGTCGGTGGTCTCGCTGCGCGCGGCCGGCTCGGGGTCGATGCGCAGCTCGTGCGAGCGCACGCGCTGCGAGGCCGTGTCCACCGGCCGCAGGTGCACCATGTGCTGCGCCATGTCGATAGCGCCGTGGTAGCGGTAGCGGGTGCGGTGCAGGATGCGAAGGAGCATGTCAGGCCCTCCGCCGGGCCGCCCCAAGGCGGGCCTGCGCCCCCTCGGGGGGCAGCGACGACACGAAGTGCGGAGCGTGGGGGTTCATGGTTCAGGCCCCGAGCGATTGGTTGCGCTGGTCCGCGTGGCTGAAGTGCAGGCGCGTGATCTCGTCGGAGAGGTCGATCGCCGCGATCTCGCAGCCGTCGAGCAAGGCAGCCAGGTCGCTCCAGACGCGCTGGCCGTCCGGGCTGCGCTGCCAGTTGCTCAGATCGGGCAGCACCCAGGTGTCGGGGTCGGGCAGGCCGCGCGCGAGCACCGCGTCCTGCGGCGTGGCGCTGTGCGAGAGCTTGGCCAGGCGCGAGCGCAGCGTGTGCACCACCCAGGCCAGCGAGCGCGGGTTGTCGCGGTCCATCACCAGCAGGTCGATCAGCGCCACCATGTCGCGCCGCTGCTGGTACTGCGCGTGGAAGGTGATGGTGCTGTCGAACAGCGCGACCACGGCCTCGAAGCCGGCCTGGTCGTGCACGCAGCCGTGTTCGAGCGCGAGCGACAGCGCGCGCGCCAGCGTGATGAGCCGTTCGATGTGGCGGCCCATGGAGAGCAGGCGCCAGCCGTCGTCGCGCACCATGCGGTCGGTCTGCGATCCGGTGATGGCCGCGAGCAGTTCGCTGGCGTTCTGCAGCGCCGCGATGGCTTCGGCGGTGGCGTACTCGGCGTCGGTGGACAGGGCGGCGCAGTCGCGCGCGAAGCTGGCCTCGGTGCGCTCGATCAGGTTCCAGTGCTCCTGCGACAGGCGCTCACGCACCTGCGCGGCCGCTGCCTTGAGCGCGCGCAGGTTGAAGCCCACGCTGAAGGACTGCGCGGCCAGCGCGTCGCCGGGCGCGGGCGAGAGCGCGGCGATGAGGCTGCGCGAGAACACGCGCGCCGACAGCGAGGCGGTGGGCACGTCGGGCAGCACCAGGGCGTTCTCGCGCGCCATGCTGGTCAGCCAGGCCATCAGCGCGCGCGAGTTCGGTTCTTCGCCGGCCAGGTGGCTGAGCACGATCTGCGCGAGCCGCACGCTGTTTTCGGCGCGCTCGGTGTAGCGGCCGAGCCAGAACAGGTTTTCCGCGGCGCGGCTGGTCACGGGCCGTTTCTGCTGCGCCAGCGTGAGCGTGCTCGGCGCGGATTGCAGCAGGCTGGTGTGGTCCACCGGACCGTCGGTGAGCACCCAGCAGTCGGCGCTGCTGCCGCCGCGCTGCATGGCAGCGATGAGCTGGCCGCGCGGTGCCAGGCGCACCATGCCGCCGGGCAGCACGCGCCAGGACTTCGGGCCATCGGCCAGCGCGAACACGCGCAGCATGGCCGAGCGGGGCATCAGCCGCTCGCCGCTCCAGGTCGGCGTCTGCGACAGCGGCAGCCAGGACTGCACGGTGTAGTCGTCGGCGTGGCGGGCCATGCGGCCCGACCACTCGTCGAGCTCGCGCGCGCTCAGGCTCTGGCCCATCACGGTGTCCAGCCCGGAGCGCGGGTAGGTGGGCTTGATCACGCTGTCGCGCAGCAGCGGCAGCACCTCGCGCAGCGCGGCGTCTTCGCCGCACCACCAGGTGGCCAGCGAAGGCAGGTTCAGTTCCTCGCCCAGCAGGTGGCGGCTGATGGCCGGCAGGAAGCCCAGCAGCGCGCTCGATTCCAGCGGGGCCGAGCCCGGCGCGTTGGCCAGCAGCAGGTTGCCCGCGCGCAGCACCTGCAGCAGGCCGGGCACGCCCAGGCGCGAATCGGAGCGCAGCTCCAGCGGGTCCAGCCACTCGTCGTCCAGCCGCTTGATGAGCGCGTGCACCGGCTCCAGGCCGCTGAGCGTCTTGAGGAACAGGCGCTGGTCGCGCACCGTGAGGTCGTTGCCTTCCACCAGCGTGAGGCCGAGGTAGCGCGCGAGGTAGGCGTGTTCGAAGTAGGTCTCGTTGTAGGGGCCGGGCGTGAGCAGGGCGATGCGCGCGTTCTCGCCCTCGGGCGCCATGCGCTTGATGCCGTCCATGAGGGCGCGGTAGCTTGCGGCCAGGCGCTGCACCTTCATGCCGGCGAAGGCCTTGGGGAACTGGCGCCCGATGGCGATGCGGTTCTCCAGCAGGTAGCCCAGGCCCGAAGGCGCCTGGGTGCGCTGGCCGACCACCCACCAGCGGCCGTCGGGCCCCTGGGCGAGGTCGAAGCCCACGATGTGCAGCCAGGTATCGCCCGGCGGGCGCACGCCCTGCATGGAGCGCAGGTAGCCCGGATGGCCCTGCACCAGCGCGGCCGGCAGCAACGCGCGCCTGAGCAGTTCGCGCTCGCCGTACAGGTCGGCCATCATGGCGTTGAGCAATCGCGTGCGCTGCAGCACGCCGGCCTCGATCTGCGCCCAGTCCTGCGGGCCGATGAGCTTGGGGAAGAGGTCGAGCGACCAGGGGCGTTCGAGCCCGGTGGAGGCGTCGGCGTAGACGTTGTAGGTCACGCCGTTGTCGCGGATCTGGCGCTCGAGGTTCTCGGCGCGGCGGTTCAGGTCGCTGAAGCCGTCGGCGCCGATGTGTTCGAAGAAGCTGGCCCAGGGGCGCGACAGCGCCGAGGCCTCGGGGTCGCCGCCGGCGCGCAGCTCGTCGCGGTGGCCCGCGTCCGCCGGCACGGACAGGGAGAGCGCCCAGGCCCCCGGGGTGTCCGGGCGCAACTGGGCAAAGAGGGATTCGGTGGGGTCGGGATTCACGGGCTTAGAGTATGCCCGCTGGGGTATCGGCGGGCCGGGGGGGCGTGAATCGCCGTGTTGCATCCTTCAAACAGGTTCTGGCAGGCCCGGGCCGCGTGTTCAGGTCCGAAGGTCGAGCGTGAACGGAAACTCGCGGCTGTGCTGGGCCGGCGTCACGTCCATGCGGCCTGGCGTGTGCCCCATCTGGAAGAAGCGCGACAGCCGGCGGCTCTCGGCCTCGTAGGCGTTGATGGGGAAGGTGTCGTAGTTGCGCCCGCCCGGGTGGGCGACGTGGTACTGGCAGCCGCCCAGGGAGCGCTTGAGCCAGGTGTCGACGATGTCGAAGGTCAGCGGCGCGTGCGCGGGGATCGAGGGGTGCAGCGCCGAGGGCGGGCTCCACGCCTTGTAGCGCACGCCGGCCACGTACTCGCCCGCGGTGCCGGTGCTCTGCAGGGGCAGGGCGCGGCCGTTGCAGGTGATCACGTGGCGGCTGTCGTTGAAGCCGCTCACGCGCACCTCCACACGCTCCAGCGAGGAGTCCACGTAGCGCACGGTGCCGCCGATCGCGCCTTCTTCGCCCATCACGTGCCAGGGCTCCAGCGCGCTGCGGAGGGTCAGCTCGATGCCGCGCGCGGCCACCTCGCCCACCAGCGGGAAACGGAACTCGAAGTGCGGCTCGAACCACGCCATGTCGAAGGGGTACCCGGCGTCGGTCATGTCGGTGAGCACGTCCTCGA
The DNA here is from genome assembly GCA_018993155.1 of Hydrogenophaga sp. Classification (GTDB taxonomy): domain Bacteria; phylum Pseudomonadota; class Gammaproteobacteria; order Burkholderiales; family Burkholderiaceae_C; genus Hydrogenophaga. The sequence goes on along the minus strand of JAGKSX010000013.1, from coordinate 13,253 downwards.
AGTCCATGCGCACGAAGGTGGGCAGCAGGCAGCGGTCGTGCAGCTCGGTGCCCCAGCGCGTGAGGCGGCCCTGCCAGGGCTGCTTCCAGAAGCGCGCGATCATGGCGCGCAGCAGCAGTTGCTGCGCGATGCTCATGCGCGCGTGCGGCGGCATCTCGAAGGCGCGCAGCTCCAGCAGGCCCAGGCGCCCGGTGGGGCCGTCGGGCGAGTAGAGCTTGTCGATGCAGAACTCGCTGCGGTGCGTGTTGCCGGTGACGTCGATCAGGATATTGCGCAGCGTGCGGTCGATCAGCCACGGGGGCATGTCCGAGCCATGCTTCTTGCGGTTTTCTTCAATCTGCGCGAGTGCGATCTCCAGTTCGTAGAGCTGGTCGTTGCGCGCTTCGTCCACGCGCGGCGCCTGGCTGGTCGGGCCGATGAACAGGCCGCTGAAAAGGTACGACAGCGAGGGGTGGTTGTGCCAGTAGGCCAGCAGGCTGCCCAGCAGCTCGGGCCGGCGCAGGAAGGGCGAGTCCGCCGGCGTGGCGCCGCCCAGCACGAAGTGGTTGCCGCCGCCGGTGCCGGTGTGGCGGCCATCGGTCATGAACTTCTCGGCGCACAGGCGTGTCTGGTGCGCGGCCTCGTAGAGGAATTCGGTGTGTTCCACCAGCTCGCCCCAGTTGTGCGCGGGGTGGATGTTGACCTCGATCACGCCCGGGTCGGGCGTGACCTGCAGCATCTTCAGGCGCGGGTCGCGCGGCGGCGGGTAGCCTTCGAGCACGATGCTCATGCCCAGCTTCTCGGCCGTGGCTTCCACGGCGGCCAGCAGGTCGAGGTAGTCCTCCAGCAACGCCATGGGCGGCATGAAGATGTAGAGGTGCTGGTTCTTGCCGCCGCCGGCCTTCTCGGCCTTGGGACCGTTGGCGCGGTGCGGGTCGCGCGCTTCCACGCACAGCGCGGTGCGCGTGAGCCAGGCGGCCGATTCGGCGCGCTGCGGAAAGCGCGCGGCCAGGGCCTGCGCGGGCGCCGCGCCGGGGCCGGGTTGGCCCGGGCGCAGGCCTTCCACCGTCTCGGCATCCGGGTCGAAGTCCATGCCTTGCATGGAGACCGTGCCGCCTTCGGCGAAGCCCCCACCCACCTGGTGCGGTGACACCTGGTGCTTCACGGCCGCGCCACGCGGCAGCGGGTCGCGCGCGGAGTGCGGGTCCTGCTCGATGTGGTACGGGTAGTCGCCGGCCGACACCCAGGGCAGCGAGTCCAGCGGCAGGCGGTAGCCCATGGGCGAGTCGCCTGGAATCAGGTACATGCGCTCGTCGCGGAAGAACCAGGGCCCGGTGGACCACACCGTGCCCGAGATGCGCGGGTAGCCACTCTTGCCGTTGTTCGAGAGCGCGCCGTTGCGGCCCGAGGCCTGCAGCGGCAGCACATAGCCCACGGTGGCGTCCAGCCCTTGGCTGAAGACGCGGCGCAGGCGGGCGCGTTCGAGTTCGTCGTCGAGCTTGCTGTCGAACGGGTCCACGTTCACCGGCAGGCGGCGCTCGCGCCAGAGGTAGTACCAGGTGTCCTCGTAGCCCGGGGTGATGTACTGGGTGGACAGGCCGAGCTTGCGCGCCAGCGCCTGCGTGAAGCGGCGCGCGTCGTCGCTGGTGTGGCGCGCTTCGTCGCGCTCGTCGGCCAGCAGGGCCGGGTTGTGCCAGAGGGTCTCGCCATCGGCGCGCCAGAACATCGACAGTGCCCAGCGCGGCAATTGCTCGCCCGGGTACCACTTGCCCTGGCCCATGTGCACGAAGCCGCCCGCGCCGTACTCGGCGCGCAGGCGCCCCAGCAGCTCGGTGGCGTAACCGCGCTTGGTGGGGCCGAGCGCGTCGGTGTTCCACTCGGCGGCGTCGCGGTCGCTGGTGGCCACGTAGGTGGGCTCACCGCCCATAGTCAGGCGCACGTCGTGCTGCTCCAGATCGGCATCCACCTTTTCGCCCAGCGCCAGCACGCCGGCCCATTGTTCGTCGGTGTACGGGCGGGTGACGCGCGGCGACTCGTAGACCCGCGTCACGCTCATGTGGTGGCTGAATTCAACTTCGCACTTGTCCACGCCACCTTCCACCGGCGCCGCGCTCGAGGGCTGCGGCGTGCAGGCCAGCGGCACATGGCCTTCGCCCGCGAGCAGGCCCGAGGTCGGGTCCAGCCCGATCCAGCCCGCGCCGGGCAGGAAGACTTCGCACCAGGCGTGCAGGTCGGTGAAGTCCTTCTCGGGACCATTGGGGCCGTCGACCGACTTCACGTCGGACGTGAGCTGGATCAGGTAGCCCGAGACGAAGCGCGCGGCCAGGCCCATGTGGCGCAGGATCTGCACCAGCAGCCAGCCGCTGTCGCGGCACGAGCCGCTCTTGAGCTTGAGCGTGTCTTCGGGCGTCTGCACGCCGGGCTCCATGCGGATGGTGTACGCGATGTCGTGCTGCAGCCGCTGGTTGATCTCGACCAGGAAGTCGATCGTGCGGCGTTCCTTGCGGTCCACCGCGTCCACATAGGCCTTGAGCAGCGGCGTGAGCGGCGCGGTGGCCAGGTAGGGCGCGAGTTCCTGTTGCTGCGCTGCGTCGTACTTGAAGGGGAAGTTCTCGGCCGAAGGCTCCAGGAAGAAATCGAACGGGTTGTAGACCGCCATTTCCACCACCAGGTCGATCGTGACCTTGAACTCGGTGGTGGGCTCGGGGAACACCAGGCGCGCCTGGTAGTTGGCAAAAGGGTCCTGCTGCCAGTTGATGAAATGCTCGCCGGGCTCGATGCGCTGGGAATACGAGAGCACCTTGGTGCGGCTGTGCGGCGCGGGCCGCAGCCGGACCACCTGAGGCCCCAGCTTGACCAGGCGGTCGTACCGATAATGGGTGATGTGGCTCAGGGCAACATGGATGGCCATACGAGAGACTTTCCTGGGAGGGGAACAACAATGGATCCGCGAGCCACCAACCGGCCGACGCGGCTTGCAGCCATGCTAGCAAGTCTTGCGCCACGGCCACATGACATTTCCACCAAGCGGTGCCGCCCGGCGTGATCGTGCGCCATTCCGGCTTCGGGGCGCTGCTGGGCTGGGTGCTGGGCGTGGCGCTGCAATTGCAGCAGCCCGCGCTGTGGCCCCTGGGGGTCTACGGTGCTTTGCTGCTGGCCGGCGTGCTGGGCCTGGGGGCCTTGCGGCTGACCCGGCGTGCCGCTCCTGCGCTGCTGCTGGCCTGGGTGGCGGGCGCGCTCATCGGCGTCGGCGCCACCGGGGCCCGCGCCGTGCATTTCGCGGCCGACGCGCTCGACCCGGCCCTGCAAGGCATCGACATCGAGGTGACCGGGCGCATCGCCTCCCTGCCGCAGCGAAGCGCGCAGGGTGAGCGCTTCGAGTTCGTGGTGGAGTCGGCCGCGCGCGGCGGCCAGGCGGTGGCGCTGCCGCCGCGCCTGCAACTGGGGTGGTACCTGCGGCCCGATGAGGCCGGCGGCCTCGGCCTCGGCCTCGGCCCCGGCCTGCGCGCGGGTGACCGCTGGCGCTTCACGGTGCGACTGCGCAGCCCGCATGGCAACGCCAACCCGCACGGCTTCGACCGCGAACGCTGGCTCTGGGAACAGGGCATCCAGGCCACCGGTTATGTGCGCAGCGGCCCGCGCGACCCGACGCCCCAGCGGCTGGGCGCCACACCCTGGCACCCGCTGGACCGCTTGCGCCAGGGCGTGGCCGAGCGCATCGAGGCCCGCGTGCACGAAGACCCGCGCAGCGCGGGCGTGCTGGCCGCGCTGGTGGTGGGTGACCAGTCGGCCATCGACCGCAGCGACTGGGACCTCTTCCGCACCACAGGCGTCGCTCATTTGATGAGCATTTCAGGTTTGCACGTGACCCTGTTTGCCTGGCTGGCCACGGCGCTGGTGGGTGCGCTCTGGCGGCGTCTGGCGCTGCGCTGGCCCAAGGCCTTGCTGGCGCTGCCCACGCCATGGGCGGCGGGCCTGGGTGGCGTGGCGCTGGCCACGGCGTACGCGCTGTTCTCGGGCTGGGGTGTGCCGGCGCAGCGCACCGTGCTCATGCTGGTCGTGGTGGTTGGCCTGCGCCTGTCGGTGCGGCACTGGCCCTGGCCGCACGTGTGGCTGCTGGCCATGGCGGCGGTGCTGCTGCTCGACCCCTGGGCCTTGATGCAGGCTGGCTTCTGGCTCAGCTTCGTGGCGGTGGGCATCCTGTTCGCCACCGACCCGGGCCGGCGCTCGCCGGCGCCCGAGGGCTCCTGGCCGCAGCGGGCGGCGCGGGCCTTTCTGGCCTTGCTGCGGGAGCAGGGCGTGGTGACGGTGGCGCTCGCGCCGCTCACCCTGCTGCTGTTCGGCCAGTTCTCGGTGGTGGGGCTGGTGGCCAACCTCGCCGCCATTCCCTGGGTGACCCTGCTGGTCACGCCGCTGGCCTTGCTCGGTGTGTTCGCGCCGCCCTTGTGGGATGGGGCCGCCTGGGCGGTGCAGGCCTTGTCGCTCGCCTTGCAGTGGCTGGCTCAGTGGCCGGGCGCGGCCCTGTTCCGCCCGGTGGCGCCGTGGTCACTGGCGCTCGCGGCGGTGCTGGGCGGCGTGTTGCTGGTGCTGCGCCTGCCCTGGGTGGTGCGGCTCTCGGGGCTGATGCTGCTCTGGCCGGCCTTGCTCTACACGCCGCCGCGCCCGGCGCCGGGCCAGTTCGAGTTGATCGCGCTGGACGTGGGGCAGGGCAGCGCGGTGCTGCTGCGCACCGCCGGCCACAGCCTGCTCTACGACACCGGCCCGCGCTATGGGCCGCAGCCCGATGCCGCCGACGCCGGCGACCGCGTGGTGCTGCCGCTGTTGCGCGCGCTCGGCGAGCGGCTCGACACGGTGGTGGTCAGCCACAGCGACAGCGACCATTCCGGTGGCGCGCCCTCGGTGCAGGCGGCGCAGCCCCAGGCGCGCTGGCTCACGTCCTACGACAGCGACCCCGCGCGCCGCTGCGTGGCGGGCCAGCGCTGGCGGTGGGATGGGGTGGATTTCGACGTGCTGCACCCGCAACCCGATGACTACGACGAGACCGGCCGTGGGCGGCTCTCCAGCAACGCCATGTCCTGCGTGCTGCTCGTGTCCAACGGCGCGCAGAGCGTCTGGCTGGGCGGCGACATCGATGCCGCGCACGAGGTGCGCCTGGCGCTCGCGCGGCCCGAGCAACGCGCGACCGTGATGCTCGCGCCCCACCACGGCAGCCAGACCTCCAGCAGCCCGGTGCTGCTCAACACCTTGCGCCCGAGGCTGGTGATGGTTCAGTCGGGCTACCGCAACCGCTTCAACCACCCCGCGCCGGTGGTGCTGGAGCGCTATGCCCAGCGCGGCATTCCCTGGGTGAACTCCCCCGCGTGCGGCGCGGCGACCTGGCGCAGCGCTGAGCCCGACCGCGTGGTGTGCCAGCGCGAGGTCGGCCGCCGGTACTGGCACCATCATGGCAATCATGAAAATGAATAATATAACGATCATGATTGTAAAAATGATCAACAAAACGATCAAATCGGCTTGCTGAATCAGGTGGATAATGATAAATTAACTTATCAAAATCATCAAAAAGCTCAATATGACGAGCATCGTCCAGGACATTGAAGGTGCACGCAAGGCCGCATCGCTGACGCAAGAGGAACTGGCGCAGCGCGCCGGCGTCAGCCGCATGACCGTGTCGCGCATCGAGGCGGGCATGGATCCCAGGCTGTCCACGCTGCAGGAACTGGCCCGCGCCATGGGCATGGAGTTGATGCTGGTGCCACGCGCGCTGCGCGCCGAGGTGGAGGGCTTCCTGCGCTCGGGTGGGCGCGTTCTCGGGCAGCCCGCAGGGGCGGGTGCGCCGAAGTCGCTGGTGGACCTGCTGGACACGCCGGCCTGAAAGGGGCTGGCCATGAGCACTTTCATCCGTTACCTGCGCCTATCCCTGCACACGCCGGCCGGGGAGAAGCGGCCCATCGGTTACCTCTCGCAGTACGGCGACATCCTGCGCATGTCCTTCGACGAGCCGTACCTGAATGACCCGCGCCGGCCCACGCTGTCCATGAGCCTGCGCGGGGTGGACGACGCGGCCACCCGGCAGATCCTGAGCGCCACGCGCGACGAGCGCCTGGTGCGCAACGACGGCCGCTGGCCGGTCTTCTTCCAGAACCTCTTGCCCGAAGGCCACAACCGCGAACGCCTGGCCGCGCAAAGAGGCTGCACCATCGAGGACGAATTCGAACTGCTGGCCGCCGCCGGGCACGACCTGATGGGCGCGCTGGAAGTCGAGCCCGTGCCCGCCGACGAAGACATCCCGCAGGTGGTTCGCCACTGGCACGCGGCGCTGGGGCTCGATGTGCTGGAACCGGGCTTTGTCGAGCTGCCGGTCGAGGACGCCGCGTCCCTGCCCGGGATGGTGACGAAGTTCTCCGCGGTGCAGGAGGGGCGGCGCTACGTCGTCAAGCGGCATGGCGTGGCGGGCAGCCACATCCTGAAGCTGCCGACCACCCGCCACCCCGAACTCGTCGAGAACGAATACACCGGCTACCGGTTGTGCGCCGCGCTCGGGCTGGACTGCGCCCGCGCGAGCATCATCGCGCGGGAGCAGGCGCAATTGCCCGCGCCGGTCGATTTTCCGCACATCCTGGCGGTCGAGCGCTTCGACCGCCGGCACGGCCTGCGCGTGCACATGGAAGAGTTCGCGCAGGTGATGGGCTATGCCCCGAGGCAGAAGTACGGCAGGGGCATCGAGCGGGACTACGGCCAGATGTTGCGCCTGCTCAACCAGTATTCGGTGCAGCCCGCGCGCGACACGCGCGAATTCCTCGGCCGCTTCCTGGCCTTCATCCTCATGGGCAACACCGACGCGCACCTCAAGAACTGGGCGCTGCTGTACCCCGATGGCATCGAGCCTCAACTGGCCCCCTTGTACGACCCGGTCTGCGTGAGCGCCTTCTTTGCCGGCATGCCGCCAGCGGACTACGGCATCAACCGCGCCATCGACGCCAGGCTGCGCGCGTTCACCTGGGCGCAGCTCGAATCGCTGCTGGAGAGTACCGGCCTGCTGCGCAGGTCGGTGGTGCTGCGGCACTGCAAGGCAGTGGTGAAGGCCGCCCAGGCCGACTGGCCGGCCCTGCTCGCGGAGGCGCCGAACAACGTGCGCGAAGAGGTCGGCGCCCGCTTGCGCGGGGGGGTGGCCTTGACGGCCTGAGCTTTGCCGAGGTTCAAACGCAACCCTCCGCGCGGTCGTTGGCATCAGTCAGGATCAAAACCATTTGAATGCTTTGGTGTTATTCTTGTAAAGTCCCTCCCGCTCACGAAAAAGGTGAGCCGGGCCTGAGAACCCGTACCAATGGCGGAGGCCATTTCAACCCGCAAGGAAAATGGCCTCTCTCGTTCCAGTCCCGTTTTTGGCGGCCTGGGCGGGAGACCCGCGAGGGTCTGCCGGTTTCCGTTGGTCCGGTTCTCAGCCCGTTCAGGCCGCCGCCACCTTGGCGTGGCGGCGGTTTTCCCAACGGAACAGGGAGCCACCGCATGCCGAACCCGCTGAGCAAGCAACAGAAACTGGCCGTTCTCATCGACGCGGAGAACGCGTCGCCGGCCCGCCTTCGCGCCATCCTGCGGCGCGCCGCCTGCTACGGCGTGCTGGCGATCAAACGCGCCTACGGCGACTGGTCGACCCCCCGCCTGCAGCGCTTCAAGGCCCTGCTCTTGCGCCATGCCATCGAACCGGTGCAGCTCTTCAGCTACACCAAAGGCAAGAACGCGGCGGACATCGCCCTGAGCCTGGACGCGATGGACCTGATGCACATGGGGCAGGTCACGGGCGTCTGCCTCGTCTCTTCCGACAGCGACTTCACGCCCGTGGCGATGCGCCTGCGCCGCGAAGACCTGCGGGTCTACGGCTTCGGCGAGCGCCAGACGCCTGCCGCCTTCGTGGCGGCGTGCAGCACCTTCATCTACACCGACTCGCTCGTGGGCTGACCGCTTCCAGGGGGTGGTCTGTTTCCGCCATGGATCGCCGCATGCTCGAAAACCCTGGCCCGGTCCTTGCTATGCTGTGCTCAGGAGAAAAAGCCCATGAGCAGACCGATGTTTGACGAAATGAACGCCTCGCCCAGCGAGGTCCGGGCCCACTATCAGAACTACGCGCGCTGGCTGGCGCAGCAGCCGGAAGAGGTGATGGCGGCCCGGCGCGAAGAGGCCGAAATGATCTTCCGCCGCGTCGGCATCACCTTTGCGGTGTACGGCGCCAAGGACGAGGACGGCTCCGGCACCGAGCGCCTCATCCCCTTCGACCTCATCCCCCGCATCATTCCCGCCCACGAATGGCGCAGCATGGAGGAGGGCCTGGTGCAGCGGGTGACCGCGCTCAACCGCTTCATCCACGACGTCTACCACGGCCAGGACATCATCAAGGCCGGCATCGTGCCGGCCGACCAGATCTTCCAGAACGCGCAGTTCCGCCCCGAGATGATGGGCGTGGACGTTCCGCACCAGATCTACTCGCACATCTCGGGCATCGACATCGTGCGCGCGCCCAACGCCGACGGCGTGGGCGAGTACTACGTGCTGGAAGACAACCTGCGCGTGCCCAGCGGCGTGAGCTACATGCTCGAAGACCGCAAGATGATGATGCGCCTGTTCCCCGAACTCTTCGGCGAGAACCGTGTGGCCCCGGTCGCGCATTACCCCGACCTGCTGCTGGAGACCCTGCGCGCGAGCAGCCCGGCCACCACGGCCGAGCCCACGGTGGTGGTGCTCACCCCCGGCATGTACAACAGCGCCTACTTTGAGCACGCCTTCCTGGCGCAGCAGATGGGCATCGAGCTGGTCGAGGGGCAGGACCTCTTCGTCAAGGACAACTTCGTCTACATGCGCACCACGCGCGGCCCCAAGCGGGTGGACGTGATCTACCGCCGCGTCGACGACGACTTCCTCGACCCTTCGGTGTTCCGCCCCACGTCCACGCTGGGCTGCGAAGGCTTGCTCGGCGTGTACCGCAGCGGCAATGTGGCGATCTGCAACGCCGTGGGCACGGGTGTGGCGGACGACAAGTCCATCTACCCCTACGTGCCCAAGATGATCGAGTTCTACCTCGGGCAGAAGCCCATTCTGAACAACGTGCCGACCTTCATGGGGCGCGAGCCCGAGGACCTCAAGTACATCCTGGCGAACATGAAGGACCTGGTGGTCAAGGAAGTGCACGGCGCGGGCGGCTACGGCATGCTGGTCGGGCCCGCGTCCACCCAGGCCGAGATCGAGGACTTCCGCAAGGCCGTGGCGGCCAACCCCACGGGTTACATCGCGCAGCCCACGCTGTCGCTGTCCACCTGCCCCACCTACGTGCAAAGCGGCGTGGCGCCGCGCCACATCGACCTGCGCCCCTTCGTGCTCAGCGGCAAGGAGGTGCAGATGGTGCCCGGCGGCCTCACCCGCGTGGCACTCAAGGAAGGCTCACTGGTCGTCAACTCGTCGCAAGGCGGCGGGACGAAGGACACCTGGATTCTGGAAGACTGAGGGACACACCATGCTTTCGCGAACCGCCGACCACCTTTTCTGGATGTCCCGCTACACCGAGCGCGCGGAGAACACCGCCCGCATGCTGGACGTGAACTACCAGACCTCGCTGCTGCCGCAGTCCGCCGCCGTGGCGCAGGTGGGCTGGGAAGGGTTGCTCACCATCAGCGAGCTCATGTACACCTACACGCAGAAGTACGGCAAGGAGATCACGCCGCGCAACGTGCTGGACTTCATGGTGCGGGACGAAACCAACCCGTCGAGCATCTTCTCGTGCCTTCGGGCGGCGCGCGAGAACGCGCGGGCTGTGCGCGGCGCGCTCACCACCGAGTTCTGGGAGACGCAGAACCAGACCTGGCTCGAACTCAACCGCATGCTCAAGAGCAAGAACTTCGAGCGCGATCCGGGGGAGTTCTTCGAGTGGGTCAAGTTCCGTTCGCATCTCTCGCGCGGCGTGGCCATCGGCACCATGCTGCAGGACGAAGCCTTCCACTTCTACCGCATGGGCACCTTCCTGGAGCGTGCGGACAACACCGCCCGCCTGCTGGACGTGAAGTTCCACGCCGTGCACAGCGACTTCTTCGGCGCCGCCAGCGAGCTCGATCAGGAATACGACTTCTACCACTGGAGCGCGATCCTGCGCAGCGTGAGCGGCTTCGAGGTCTACCGCAAGGTCTACCGCGACGTGATCACGCCCGAGCGCGTGGCCGAGCTGCTGATCCTGCGCGCTGACATGCCGCGCAGCCTGGCGGCCAGCCTGAACGAGGTGGTCAACAACCTCAGCGTGGTGTCCAACGACCACAGTGGCGAAACCCTGCGCCGCGCCGGCAAGCTCAAGGCCGACCTGCAGTACGCCCGCATCGACGAGATCCTCTCCACGGGGCTGCACGCCTTCCTCACGCAGTTCCTCGACCGCGTGAACGAGCTGGGTGGTCGCATCAGCCAGGACTTTTTGGTCCCTTCGCACTGAGTGGCGCGAGGGCGCTCGACGGCCCCCTCGCGAACCGCCGCCTGAGCACGCCTGCCGTCTGTCGGGACGATAGCGCCTGGTTCCTGCCATTCCGGTTTTGGTAGCCGTTTCCATCGCAATGGATTCCTGGGGGAAGGTGCGAGGCATGGATTCGCCGATCCATTTCCGCTCTATTTGCACTACCTTCTTTGGGTGCTTTTGCCTAGGGTTGAATTTTGTCGCACGCCTGGACGAATCTCCGCCGCGCGACAACGCTTGCCCCGCTGAAACTCATTTGAAAGTCATTTATGAATACGAATCTATGTGCTGAATATCCAACTCTTGAAAAATTCAATCTCATTGGCTTTGAGAAATTTATCAAAAAAGAGAGTGCCGTTGTTTATTCACCTCAAGAGATAGATGAATTGGCGGTGGAGCTTTGCATTCAAAAGGACGATATAGGCAAATTGGAACACTTTCGAGTCAGAACGGGTGAAGATGCTGCAAAGATGGTGGCGGAATATTGTCCGAAATATGTGTGCACAAATAAAGTGGCAGTTTGGACGGTTTTGAAGAATAACCCGTCGATCTTGGCCGCTGTGAATTCTCTGATTCATACGGACAAAGGTCTCCCGACTGATCAGGTGCAGGAACTCAGAAGCTGCATTGACTCCATCAATCATGGGGGCAATATGCATCCTGAACTTTGGGGTTTGAATGATTATTACGCATCGGTTAAAAATGTTGATGCCAAAATCATAACGCCTGTAGATATTGGATCTAAAGCGCAACTGCCAATTTTGGTGTCAGACAAGATCGCACAGAAAAAGGTCGAAGGGCATGGTGTGCGCCCTTCGCTCCTGGACAAATCTCCGAAAGTGAATTCGACTCAGACAAAAATACCTAAGAAACAACCCTCTGTGTCAAGCAAAGCCAAGTTGGAGGGGGTGGCCAAAGGAGCACTTCTACCCCAAAATGTGAAATCAAAAAATATCCAAACCCCCTCTTCAATTAAATTCACTCCCGAAGTACCGGCTGGGGATCTTTTGAGGCGGATAGAGGTTGGTGGTGATTCAAGCGCTTCTATTAAAAAAATCTTTGATGAATATGTGAAAAGCCATGTATCTTCTGCCAGGCGTGCTCCCGACTTCGAGGAGCAACGTCGCTGGAGCATTGCATGTCTCATTCAGCAAAATTCAAATCGACATTTTGATTCCGACATCGATGCCGGTAAATTCCTGGATAATGAGCTCCTGAAGAGTGCGCAATATTCAGCCTTGAAGAATCTTCTGAAAGAGGAGGGAGTCATAGCTATGTGCAATTTCTTCATCGAGCAAATTAATTCTCAAGCGATGTCGAGTGATTTTGTGGCTGACTTTCTGGAAAGTTGTGCGGGCAGCAAACCATCGGGGTTTGAGCCACTTGGACAGATGAAGGCTGCAAAAGCGACAGTTGTGGGTTTTTCCAAACTTTTGGAGCATCTGAAAAATCCTTTCAAACTCCTTGTGAAAATTAAATCGCAAAGAGAGTTGGTGGGTGATGCCTTATCTCATTATGAATATTTGCTGGATTGCATTGGACCCAAGTTGCGCAAAGAGGAATTGCATCAGCTTGTTTGGGGGGGGATGGGCACTGCATTGGTATCTGGAAGATATGGGGATATTGAGGTCTGGGCAAATATATATCGCAAAGCCGGTTTTTCATCGGAGCAGCTTGCTAAGCTTATGACACCTCACGGTGGCCTCCGGGATAGGATAGAAAAAGGATGTGAGCAGACGTTGAGGGCTTATGGTAATGCGCTCATTTCAATTCAAGGGGACAAGGCCAGCAAGTTGGATCAAAGGCACGCAGACCAACTTTGGCGGGCCGTCAAAAAGGAGCACATGGGGACATTCTTCAATATCACTGAATACAAGAACATGAGCAACGCAACTCTCAAACACTTCCAGGCTGCCAAGAAGTTGCTTCAGGCAAAGAACTACCCCTGACAGAGAATGTGGTGGCTGTCTCCACAGCCGTGATTGATGGGATTCACGGCTTGCTTATGCGGCGACTGGTGGAGATGTCTCAGGCTTTGCCGCCCAGCGTCTGCACCATCTGCTCAAACAGCGCATCCACCGCAGGCAAATGGCGCGAGGCCTGGCTGCGGTACAGCGCCACATCCATGAAATCCAGGGCCGGCAGGCCCTGTTTTTCGCCCAGGATCGCCAGGTGCGCCGGTGCGCTGCAGCGCGTGAGCACCGCCAGGGCCAGGCCACTTTCCACCGCCGCGAGCTGGCCCGCGAGGCTGGAGCTGTTGTAGACCACGCGGTAGGCGCGCCGTTGTGCATTGAGCGCGGCGATCACGGCGCGTCGCGCCAGGCTGGTGGCTTCGTACACCGCGATCGGCAGCGGGTCGCGCCGCCACACCTCGAACTGCGGCGCGCCCACCCACACCAGCGGCTCCTGGAACAGCAGGGTGCCGCGCGTGGCCTTGTCGCGCGAGATCAGGGCCAGATCGATCTCGCCGCGTTGCACCTTGGGAATGAGCGAGGTGGATTGCTCGCAGTCCAGCTCGATTTCCACACCCGCGTGCCGCGCGGCGTAGCTGCGCAGCACAGGTGAGAGGTAGCTCACCGCGTAGTCGTCGGGCACGCCCAGCCGCACACGGCCGCTGAGCACGGGCCCGTGCAAGGCCTCCAGTGTTTCCGCGTGCAAGGCCAACATGCGCCGCGCGTAGCCCAGCAACTCGGTGCCGGTGGGCGTGAGTTCCAGGTGGCGTGGCCCGCGCAGGAGCACGGCGCGGCCCACCGCGTCTTCCAGCTTGCGGATCTGCATGCTCACCGCCGGT
>JAGKSX010000073.1 GCA_018993155.1 Hydrogenophaga sp. | reverse complement strand
GCAGGCGCCCATTCGCGGTTGCCACAGAGGTTGTGCGCCTGTCCGGTGTTGACGAAGGGGTGTGGGCGTGCCCGGGGCAGTCGTCCGCGAGCAGCGCTGGAGAACGGCCACCCGCACCAGCGGCCCCGAGACCAAGCCACCCCACCCCAGCCCACCCCAGCCCAGCCAAGCCAAGCCAAGCCAAGCCAAGCCAAGCCAAGCCAAGCCAAGCCAGGCGAACCAAAACCGCACCCTGTGGCAACATGACCACCCCAAAAGGAGCCACCACATGATCACCCTGGAATTCCTGATCACCTCCCTCATCGTCGTCCTCATCCCCGGCACCGGCGTGGTGTTCACCGTGTCCGCCGGGCTGGTGCAGGGAAAGCGGGCCAGCCTGTTCGCTTCCCTCGGCTGCACCCTGGGCATCGTGCCCCACCTGCTGGCCACCGTGCTCGGCCTCGCCGCCGTCATGCACACCAGCGCGCTCGCCTTCCAGCTGCTCAAGTACGCCGGCGTGGCCTACCTGCTCTACCTCGCCATCGCCACCTGGCGCGACCGCTCGGCCTTCGTGGTGCAGGAAGGCGGCGCACGGCGCAGCGCCCTCAGCCTCACCGTCAAAGCCTTCCTGCTCAACATCCTCAACCCCAAACTCACCATCTTCTTCCTCGCCTTCCTGCCCCAGTTCGTCGACCCAGCCGCCGCCTCGCCCCTGGGCCAACTGCTCCTGCTCAGCGGCGTCTTCATGGCCATGACCTTCGGCGTCTTCGTGCTCTACGGCCTGCTTGCGCACGCCTTCCGCCGCGCGGTCATCGACTCGCCGCGCGTGCAGGACTGGCTGCGCCGCAGCTTCTCCGCCGCCTTCGCCGGCCTGGGCGCGCAACTCGCGTTCACCGAACGCTGACGCACCGCGCTCACAGCACCAGCCGCTGCACGTAGCCCGTCATCTCCAGATACCCCCGCCCCACGGCCTTGCCGTTGCTGTCGATCAGGTCGGACAGACCTTCCCAATACACCGTGCCGGTGCTCGCACGGCTGTCGAGTTCCTGCGGCTCGATGACGGCCTTCACCGTGTAGAAATCGCCCGGCGTGCGCACCACCCACTCCACCGGGTAGCGCGCGCGCGTGAGCGGGCTGGTCCACCAGCGCCGGGGCTGGAAGTCCACCTCGCCCGCGCTGAAGCGGTAGATGTCGGTGGCGCTTTGCGCGCTGCCCGCCGCGCGGAACGAGCCCCCGGCCCACAGCTTGCTCCCGTCCTTGCGGCGCAGCTGGAAGGCCGTGAGGCTGTGGCCCTCGAACAGGTTCATGCCGATCCAATCCCAGCCCACCGCCTCAGGGTGCAGCAGGGCCTCGCTCCATTCGTGGTCCAGCCAGGCGGTGCCGCGCACCTCGAAGCGCTGGCCTTTGAGCGCCAGCGTGCCCTGCACGGCCAGGTGCGGCTGGCTCACGTAGAAGCTGGCCTGCGACGCGTCCGGCCCCTTGCGTGAGAAACCCTGATCGCCCTGCAGCAGCCAGGCCTGCTGCGGCACCGCCTGCAGATCGATGCCGAGTTCGTCGCCCACCACGCGCGCGGTGTAGTGGCCGGTGTCGGGCCGGCGCCGCAGCGACCAGTCGCGCAGCACCACGTGCGTGTCCTCGGCGCTGGCGAACACGCTGCGCTCGATCGAGGCGAGCGGCTCGCCGTTCCAGCGCGCGATGCGCTGGTCGTGCAGCAGCCGGCCGCTTTGCACGTCGGTGATGGCCGCGTGCGCGAACAGCAGCTGCTTCGCGGCCAGCGGACCGCGCAGGGCCTGCGTGCCGTCCACGCGGCTGCGGAAGAACGTCACCTGGAAACCGAAGTCGCGCCCCGCCGCGTCCTTCGCCTGGCCGGTGAGGTACCACCACTCGGTGCGCGTCTCGTTGTGCGTGCCGTGGTCGCGCGGGAAGCGCAGCGGGCGTGGCCGCAGGGCATCGCCGGGCCGGTGACCGGCCTGTGCCTGCGCGCGGGGCAGCGCCACCGCACCGGCCGAGGCCACCAGCAGTTGCCGGCGGCGCATCACCAGTCCTCCTTCACCGCGCGCACCGCATCGCGGCCGGCGGCGGCCTGCCCAGCGAGCCAGGCGGTGAGCGTGCCGGCCACCACCACGGCGGCGCACAGCGCGAGCAGGCGGGCCCAGGGCAGCACGAGGTCCATGGTCCAGTGGAAGCTCTGCGGGTTGACCACGTGCACCAGCACCAGGCTCACGGCCAGGCCGAGCGCGAGGCCGGCGAGCGCGCCGAGCACCGTCCAGGCCAGGCCTTCGAGCGCCACCACGCCCAGGATCTGCGACCGCGTGAGGCCCAGGTGCGCGAGCAGGCCGAACTCGCGCCGGCGCGCCAGCACCTGCGCGCTGAAGCTCGCGGCCACGCCGAACAGGCCGATGCCGATCGCCACTGCCTGCAGCCACACGGTGACGGCGAAGCTGCGGTCGAAGATGCGCAGCGAGTTGGCGCGGATCTGGCCGACCGAGGCGAACTCGATGGCATTCGCCGCACCCTGTGCCTCGGCCAGCGCGCGGATGCGTTCGCGCACGGTGTTTTCGTCGGCCCCTTCGGCCAGGTGCAGCGCGAGGTCGTTCACGCGCGCGTCGCCGGTGAGGCGCACGAAGTCGGCGCGGTCCATCACCACGCTGCCGTGCTGGCGCGCGTAGTCGCGCCACACCCCCGCCACAAAGAAGCGCGTGCCGCGCACCTGCGGCTCGGCAAAGGCCTGCGCCAGCGCTGGCAACCAGCTGCCGGGCCGGGCGCCGTAGAGGTCCACCATGGCCTCGCTCACGTAGACCGCGACCACGCGCGCGCCATCGGGTGCGGCGGGGGCGGGCATGGCGTTGCCGACCAGGGGCAGGCTCAAGGTGCCGCCGGGCGTGGTCTCCAGCGGGCGCGTGAGCAGCGCGATGGCGGGGCGCTCGGGCGCAAGCTGCACCGGCGTGGCACGCAAGGTGTCCACGCGGGCCACGCCCTCGACGTCGGCCACGCTGGCCACGAACGCCGCCGGCAGGTGGCTGCCGTCGCCGGCGCCGCTGCCCACGCTGCGCACATAGAGCTGGGCGGGCAGCACAGCGTCGAGCCAGTGCGTGACCGAGTCGCGAAAACTCGCCACCATCACCGTGAGCGCGACCGACAGCGCCAGGCTCGCGACCACGCCGCTGGTGGCCACGGCGGCGGTCTCGCGCAGGCGGCGCGCGCGCTCCACCGCGAGCACCGGCAATGCATGGCGCGCGATGCGCGGCGCGATGCGGTCCAGCAGCCAGCCCACGCCCAGCGGCAGCGCCGCGATGCCGCCCACCAGCAGCAGGCCCACCGACACATAGGCCGCCAGCGGAATGCCCGCCACCGGTGGCGCCCAGGCCATCGCGGCGGCCAGCAGCACCAGGGCCAGCGCCAGCGTGTGGCGGCGCGCGCCGGGTCGCAGCGGCGCGCCCAGGCCCTTGAGCGCGAGCGCGGGCGCCAGGCGGGCGGTGGCCTGCGCGGGCCACCAGCCGCCCACCAGCGCCGCCACCACGCCCAGCAGCAGGTACACACCGGCCGCCAGCGGGCTCCACAGCAGCGGCGGTGTCACGCCCGAGAAGTAACCGCCGCCCAGGTCGCCACCGAGCAGGCGCAGTGCGAGCGCGGCCAGCGCCGTGCCCAGCGCGATACCGAGCGCGCTGCCCAGCAGGCCGAGCAGGGCCGATTCGGCCAGCACCAGGCGCAGCCGCTCGCGGCTGGACAGGCCCAGCACGCCCAGCAGCGCGAACTGCGGCTGGCGCCGCGCCACCGAGAGCGAGAGCACCGAAAACACCAGGAAGGCGCCGGTGAACAGAGCGACCAGCGCGAGCACTGTGAGGTTGACGCGGTAGGCGCGCGAGAGGTTGCTCACCCGCTCGCCCGACTGCTCGGGCCGCTGCGCGATCACGTTGGCGGGCAGGGCCAGGGCGGCCAGCACCTCAGCCACGCGCGCGCCGGGGGCCAGGCGCAGGTCGATGCGGCTCAACTGGCCCGTGCGGTCCAGCAGGTCTTGCGCGGCGGCCACGTCCATCACCAGCAAGGGCGCGCCGGGCGCGTTCACGCGGCCGGCCACGCGCAGCACCGCGCCGTTCTGCAATGGCAGGCGGGGCTGCCCCGCGAGGGCCTGCTGCGCGGCCGCGTTGAGAAACACCGCGTCGGGCGCGAAGAGGTCGAAGCGCCGCGTGGCGCCGTCGCCGTCGGCCACCGGCATCAAGGCGGGCGAGAGGCCGGCCACCACCAGCGCGTCCACGCCCACCAGCTTCACGCTCAGCCGCCCGCCGTCGCTCGCGACGACCTGCACCGGGCCTTCGAGCACCGGGCTGGCCAGCGCCACACCGGGCTGCGCGGCCACGCGCGCGAGCAGGGCGTCGTCCAGCGTGCCCTGGCGCGCGCGCAGCTCCACGTCGGGCTGGCCGTTGACCGAGCTCACCGCGCTGGAGAACTCGGCCAGCGCCGAGGCGTTGATCAGGTGCACCGCGAACGCCAGCGCCACGCCCAGCATGACCGCCACCACGGCTGAGGCGTTGCGCCAGGGGTGGTGGCGCAACTCTTGCAAGGAAAAGGTCGAGAGCAGCGAGCGCATGGCTTGAGCTTAAGCCCATCGGGTTTGGTGGGGCAGCGCACCGACGGCCAACCGGGGGCGCGCGTAAGATGGCCCAACGGTTGTCTGGCGCTCACCGATCACACAGCGCACCCACGCGCTGCTGCCCGCCGCGAGGCGGGTCCACTTCTCCCCACACGGTGATCCCCATGGTTCGCATTCACCTCGCCATCGATCTGCAGTACGAGATCCACCCTCCCGGTGCCGATTTCATCTTCAACGTGCAGGCCGCGCATTCGCCGCAGCAGACCGTGAGCTGGGAGCAGCTGCAGGTCAGCCAGCCCGTTCCCCTGCTGATGCACACCGACGCGGCCACGCGCACGCGCACGCTGCGCCTGAGCGCCGGCCCGGGTCCGCTGTCGGTGCGCTACCGTGCCACGGTGGACATCGAGCACCACGTGGCGCCACCCGACAGCGTGTTTGAAACGCCGGTGGCCCAACTGCCGCCCGAAGCACTGGCCTACATCTACCCCAGCCGCTACTGCCAGTCCGACTGCGTCACCGCCATGGCCAACCAGCTGTTCGGCCAGATGCCGCAGGGCTACCGCCGTGTGCAGGCGATCCAGCAATGGGTGCAGAGCCAGGTGACGTTCGAGTCGAACACCAGCAACTCCATGACCTCGGCCCTGGACACGATGAACGACCGCAAAGGCGTGTGCCGCGATTTCGCGCACCTCATGATCACGATGTGCCGCGCGCTCAACATTCCCGCGCGCTTCACCACCGCGATCGACTTCGGCGCCGACCCCGCCCTGGGCCCGACCGACTTCCATGCCTATGTGGAGGCTTATGTGGGCCACCGCTGGTACATCTTCGATCCTTCGGGCACCGCGATCCCCATGGGTTTCCTGCGCATCGGCACCGGCCGCGATGCGGCCGACGCCTCGTTTGCCACCATTTTTGGCGGTGTGGACACGCACGCGCCGCGCATCGACATCTCGGCCCAGACCAGCCCCCGCCACGGCTGGCTGATGCCCGTGCACCGGCCCGAAGCCCTGTCCACCGACGGCGGCTGGCAAGCGGGCGGCTAACGCTGCTCAAGCGCGGCGCGGGCCGCTTTCTCCGTGGCGAGCAGGTGCTGCTCCATGAGGGCGACCGCGGCCGCCGCATCCCTGCGCAGGACCGCGTCGAGGATCGCCTGGTGTTCCGCCTGCACGTCCCGGGCCACCAGCGGGCCCTTGTGGCGGGCTTTGCGGTAGCGCTGCGAATGGTCCATCAACTGGTTCCAGAACCGCAGCAGCCACTCCGAACCACAGGCGCTCACCAGGGCCGCATGAAAGTGGCGGTGCTGCTTCTCCCACTCGAGATCCGTGGTGCTGCCTTCGCTCCCGGGCAGGGGGGTGCGCCCCAGCACGTGCAGGGCGGCAACCACCTCCGCTTCCCAGCGGGCGTCGCCGTACTGGATGGATTCGGTCAGGCAAAGGCGTTCGATCTCACGGCGCGTCTTCATCAGATCGGCCAGCTCGGCGAGTGAGATTTCCAGGACGCGCGCGCCCCGCCGCGCCTCCATGGACACCAGCCCTTCGCTGGCCAGGCGGGCCAGCGCCTCGCGGATGGGCGTGAGCCCCAGGCCGAACCGCTCTTCCAGCTCCGCGACCCGCAAGCGGTCATTCGCCCCCAGGTCGCCCAACAGGATTTCCTGCCGCAGGCGGTGGTACGCGCGCTCGGTGCGCGAGCCCGAATCGAGGGCGGGGTCTTCTACAACGAACTGATTCATGAAGTAAATAGGAGTTTATACGAAACACAATATTTCATGAAAAATGTATATTTCATGAAATTCAGCAACTTTCGCAAACGGAGAAATTATCGCCCCGACCGCCCTTCGTGGGCCGGTGTGCCGCCTTCTCCCCGCCGCGAAAGAGGCGTTTTCACCCCCTGTCCCGAAAGTACCCATGAAACTGAAACGATGCACCCTTCTCTCCGCGCTGGTCCTGGTCAGCGGCGCCGCGTGGTCCCAGAGCACCAGCACGGTCTACGGCCTCGTCGACCTGGGCTTCGTGCGCGAAAGCGGCGGGCCCAACGGCGCCAGTGCCTCCAAGCTCACCAGCGGCGTCGCCGGCGGCTCGCGGCTGGGCTTTCGCGGCACCGAAGACCTCGGTGCGGGGCTCTCGGCGTTCTATATCCTGGAAATGGGGCTCAACGCGGACAACGGCACGCTGGGGCAGGGCGGTCTCGCGTTCGGGCGGCAGTCGCTCGTGGGCCTGCAGGGCGGTTTCGGCAGCCTCTCGCTCGGCCGCCAATACACCCCTGTCGCCTTCGTCCAGACCGAGACGGATCCCTTCATCACGGGCCTGGCCGGGACGTCCGCCAACCTGATCAGCGCGGGCGGCGCGGGCGGCAACAACCGCATGGACAACACCGTGCGCTACACCTACGCGGCCAAGGCCGGCTGGACCGCCGATGTGGTCTACGGCCTGGGCGAAACGCCCGGCGACAGCAGCGCGCGGCGCCAGTACGGTGGCGCGATCGGCTATGTGTCGGGTCCGGTGTACGTCAAGCTGGGCCACCACAACGTCAACAGCGCCGCGTCGGTGCCGGCGAAGATGGGCTTCCTCGGGGCGAAATACGACTTTGGCGTGGCGACGGCGCATTTCAACTACGTGGTGAACAAGGGCTCGGCGGTGTTCGGCCTGGTCAACGCGGATTCGCGCGACGTGCTGCTGGGGGTGTCGGTGCCTTATGGGGCAGGGCGGTTCATGGCCTCGTACATCCGCAAGAACGACCGGACCGCCGCCAACCACGATGCGAGCCAGTGGGCGCTGGGCTACACGCACGCCCTGTCCAAGCGCACGGGCGTCTACGCCTCGATCGCGCGCATCGACAACAGCGTGCCCGCGGGCTCCCCCACCGGCTTCTACCGGGTGGGCAACGCCACCGAACAAGGCCTGGGCAACCGGGCCTACAACGTCGGCATCCGCCATGCCTTCTGACGCCTGCCGCGCGCCAGAAGCGTCCTTCCCTCCATCTCCTTCAGACACCATGAACACCTCCTTCCATCGCCGCTCTTCGCTGTGGCTGCTGCTCGCCACCCTCGCCGCCGCGGCGCTGCTCGCGCCGAAGGCGCAAGCCCAGGCGCCGAACTACCCCAACAAGCTGGTCACCATCGTGGTGGGCTACCCCGCTGGGGGCGACACCGACGTGCTGGCGCGGTTGATCGCCGAGAAGCTCGCCCCCCGCCTTGGACAACCGGTGGTGGTCGACAACCGCACCGGCGCCGCCGGCACCATCGCCACCAACTACGTCTCCAAGGCACGCCCGGATGGCCACATCCTGCTGCTGGCCCCCAACACCGCGGCCATCACGCCCCACGTGATGACGGCCGCCGGCAGCGCGATCGACCCGAGCACGGAACTGACCTCCATCGTCCAGCTGGGCAGCCAATCGCTGTTCGTCGTCGCGGCGACCGCAACCGGCGTTTCTTCCGTGAAGGAGCTGGTGGCCAAGGCCAAGGCCGGCGGCATCGTGAGCTACGCCAGCCCCGGCAACGGTTCGCCCATGCACATCCTCGGAGAACTCTTCAACAAGTCCACCGGCACGAAGATCACGCAGATACCGTACCGGGGCAGCATGCCCGCCATCGCCGACGTGGTGGGTGGGGCGATCCCGCTGATGTACACCACGCTGGGTCCCGCCGCGCCGCACATCAAGTCGGGCCGCCTGGTCCCGCTGGCGGTGGCCGACCTTAAACGCTCGCCCTTTCTGCCCGATGTGCCCACGCTCGCCGAGCAGGGCATCGTGGGGGCCGAGGTCGGGGCCTGGCAGGCGCTGATGGGGCCCAAGGGCATGCCCTCGGACCTGGTCCAGCTGATCAACCAGCATGTCAACGAGATCCTCAAGATGCCCGATGTCATCGCGCGGATGGAGACCATCGCGCTCGCGCCAGCGGGTGGAGAACCCGGCAAGCTCGCGAAGCTGGTGGCCGCCGACTATGTGCGCTATGGCAAGGTCGTGGCCGAGTTTGGTATCAAGGCGGACTGAGCGCCGCAAGCACCGTGACCTACTATTCAGAGAACCTTTTGTCCCGCCTTCCAACGCAGCCGCCGCTTCCCTTCGAAGCCGCGCAGGCCTACGAAGAGACTGTGCTGGGCTGGGCCGCCGACCTGCCGCTACCGGCCGGCATCGCCGTCACGCGCGACCGCGCCTATGGCCCCGATCCGCAGCACCGCTGCGACGTGTACCGGTCGATCGATGCGCGGGACGACGCCCCCATCCTGATCTTCTGGCACGGCGGCGGCTGGACCAACGGCTACAAGGAGTACGTTGCCTTCATGGCGCCAGCCGTGGTCGGCCTGGGCATGGTGCTGGTGGCGCCGGGCTACCGGTTGGCGCCGGGGCACCGGCTGCCGGCGGCGTTCAAAGACGGCCTGGCGCTCACCCGCCATGTGATCGCCCATGCGGCCGACTTCGGCGGTCGCGGCGACCAGATCTACCTGGCGGGGCATTCCGCCGGCGCGCATCTGGCGGCGCTGGTGGCCCTGCGGCGCGATGAAGCGGGCAGCGCTGGCATTCCCCCGGGCGCGATCCGGGCCTGCCTGCCTGTGAGCGGCATCATGGATCTGCACCACCCCGATCCCTCCGCGGCCAGCCTGGAAGAGCGCATCTACAGCATGGTGCTGAGCGACGCGGCGCACGACGCCGTGATGAGCCCGCTGTGCTGGACGGTGGGCAACACCATCCCCATGTACCTCAGCCATGGCGAGTCGGACAGTGCGCGGGTGGTTCATTCGAACCGCCGCATGGCGGCCTTGCTGGCCAGGCAGCCGGGGCCGTCCCAGCTGCACGAAGAGCCCGGCCTGGACCATTTTGCGACCCACACCTGCCTGCGCGACCCGAAGGCGGCGTGGTACCAGCGCCTGGCTGGCCTCCTGCAGGCCCACCGGCGCTGGGATGAACCCGCTGTTTGAGAGGAAAAAGAATGCAGACCCCACCCACCCCCGCCGACAGGGAC
>JAGKSX010000072.1 GCA_018993155.1 Hydrogenophaga sp. | reverse complement strand
GCGCCGAAGCAATCCAGGGTGGCCGTCAGGCGAGGCCTCCTGGATTGCTTCGCTTCGCGCTCGCACTGACGGGTCGCAGCGCGATTCGAGACGGGCGGAAGACGGACGATGGATCTGAAGATCGAGAACCTGCGCGTGCTGGTCACGGCCGGCGCCTCCGGCATCGGCCGCGCCACGGCGCTGCGCCTGGCCGAAGACGGTTTTCGCGTCGTGGTGATCGACCGCAACGCGGCGCAGGTTGACACGCTGCTCGCGGAACTCACCCAGGCCGGGCGCGACACGGCCGGCCACGCGGTCGACGTGTGCGACCGCCCGGCCATCGCGGCGCTGATCGCCGCCGAGGCGCGTGTCGACGTCATGGTATGCGCGGCGGGGATCGGCCCCGCCCGGTCCTTCGACGACATCCGTGACGAGGACTTTCGCGCCGTGCTGGACGTGAACGTGCTGGGCGTCTTCATCGCCGCGCAGGAAGCCACGCGACGGATGAAGCCGGGCGGCCGGGTCGTGACGGTGTCCTCGCGCGCGGCGCTGGGTGGCACCGGTTTTGCGCACTACGTGGCCTCGAAAGCGGCGGTGGTGGGCCTGACCCGGGCCATGGCGATGGAGCTTCGCCAGCGGCAGATAGCGGTCAACTCGATCGCGCCGGGCTTCACCGACACCGGCATGACGCGCGCCATGACGCCCGAGCAGCACGCGGCGGCCAGCGCGCTCGAACCGAGCGGGCAGCCCGCCGATCCGGGCGAGATCGCCCATGCCATTGCCTTCCTCGCGTCGCCGCGCACCCGCTTCATCACGGGCCAGACTCTCTTCGTGGATGGTGGCAAGTCGCTGGGCGGCCTTGGCCTGTGAGGAGGCCGCGATGATCGTTCGAACCGCGTGTCTCGAAGGCACCGTGAAGCCGGAGGACGTGGACCGCCTGGATGCCTTCGTGATCGAGCAGGTGGTGCCGCTGATGAAGCGCTTTCCTGGCGTGCGCGCCGTGCGGGTGCTGCGCGCCTTGTCCATCGAGGACGGCGGCCCGCGCTTGCACATGACCTTTGAATCCTCTTACGACTCGGTGGACGCCATGGAGCGCGCCTTTGCCGATCCCGTTCGCCAGGAGCTGAAAGCCCAGCTCGCGCAAATCCGGCCCTGGTTCCAGGGCCGCCTGTTCCACGTCACGCAAAAGGTGCTGGCCGACGGGCCTTGCCCAACGCCCGACAAGGCATAGCCGACCAAATTACTCTGCATGCCACTTCCCTCGCAGGAGGTTTGCCGGTAGAATTCAGTTCGTTTCAAGTAAGAAACACGGGTTTACTAAAGAAACATTGGGCGCCCGCAGCGCCCAGGCACTTCAAGGATTGCAGATGAGCGTATTGGGCATCGATCAAATTACCTACGGAGCCGCCGACCTGCCGCGCTGCCGCCAGTTCTTCCTGGACTGGGGTCTGTCGCTGGTGCAGGAGTCGCCCCAGGAACTGGTGTTCGAGTCGCTCAACGGCTGCCGCGTGGTCGTCGCGCATTCCGACAAGCCCGGCCTGCCGGCCGGCGTGGAGCCGGACCCGACGTTGCGCGAGGTGGTCTGGGGCGTGGACACGGCCGAGAGCCTGGCGCTCTACCGCAGCCGCCTGCAGAGCCAGGCCGGCTTCGTGGACGCCGATGGCCGCTTCGGCTGCACCGACCCCAACGGCCTGGCGGTGCGCCTGCAGCTCACGAAAAAACGCGAGGTGCAGATCGAGAGCGCGCTCGTCAACACCTGGAGCGACCGCCCGCGCCGCAACCAGCGCAGCCCGGCCTACGACCGCGCCACGCCGGTCGAGGTGGGCCACGTGGTGTTCTTCGTGACCGACCTCAAGGCCACCGGCGCCTTCTACATCGACAACCTGGACTTCGTCGTCTCCGACCTGTACCCCGAGCGCGGCCTGTTCCTGCGCTGCGCGGCCGAAGGCGGGCACCACGACCTGTTCCTGCTGCAGCCGCCCGAGCCGCGCCGGGGCCTGAACCACGTGGCCTTTTCCGTGCGCGACCTGCACGAGGTGGTCGGCGGCGGCATGCACATGTCGCGCAGCGGCTGGAGCACCGAGCTCGGCCCGGGCCGCCACCCGATTTCGTCGGCCATGTTCTGGTACTTTGAGAGCCCGGCCGGCGCGCTGGTGGAGTACTACACCGACGAGGACGAACTCACCGCCGACTGGCAGCCGCG
Source organism: Hydrogenophaga sp. (assembly GCA_018993155.1). Lineage (GTDB taxonomy): Bacteria > Pseudomonadota > Gammaproteobacteria > Burkholderiales > Burkholderiaceae_C > Hydrogenophaga. Next base: position 15,943 of record JAGKSX010000072.1, on the reverse strand, counting down.
CGAATTCACGCCCGGCCCGACGGTGTTCGCCGAATGGGCCATCAAGGGCGGCATCGACGGCAACACCCGCCGCCAGGTGAACGCCGCCGCGCCCAGCGGCAAATTCATGACCGACAAGCCCAAGCCGCCCACGGAATGACACCGAAGGAGACATGACATGCGAACCCCCGATCTGTACAACGAAACCCACCAGACGCGCACCGCACCGCCGACCTCGTATGAGGGCCTGCTGGGCGATTCGATCGAACGTGCCTACGCCCAGGGCATCCACGACCTCGCCGGCCTGGTGAACTACCTCAACGATGCGGGCCCCTCCGGCCCCAACGGCCAGCGCTGGACCGAGCCGTCCTTCCAGCAGGAAATGGCCCGCCTCGGCGCCTGACCGCGCGCCGCCCGAACCCAGCCCATCGCCAGGAGACACGTCCATGGATACCTCTGTCATCAACGTTCAGCTCGACCCGGTCGACGCCGTCCTCGAAGTCGGCCTCAAAGACCTGTGGTTCCCGGTCTGCCCGTCCAGCTTCGTGAAGAACGACCCGATCTCGATCCGCCGCCTGGGCTACAAGATCGCGCTCTGGCGCGACCAGGCCGGCCAGGTCCACGCGCTGGAAGACCACTGCCCGCACCGCGGCGCGCCGCTCTCGCTGGGTGTGAACCTGGGCGACCGTCTGGCCTGCCCGTACCACGGTGTCGAGGTGCGCTGCGACGGCACCGTCACCCGCGTGCCCGGCAGCCCCGGCTGCAAGCTCGAAGGCTCGCGCCCTGCGCGCATGTTCCACGCCACCGAAGCGGCCGGCGCGATCTTTCTCTACAACGCGAGCAACCCCATCCTGGACCAGGCGCCGCCGCTGCAGCTGCCCGAGGAGCTGACCTCGCCCGAGTGGTCGAACTTCCTCTGCTACACCGAGTGGGGCGGCGACTACCGCTACGTGATCGACAACGTCATGGACCCGATGCACGGCGTGTACCTGCACAAGCAGTCGCACACCATGAGCGAAGGCGCGAGCGAGGCCGAGTTCCAGATCCGCGACATCCCCAACGGCTTCTGTTTCGAGAAGAAGGGCCAGCGCGGCGTCAACTTCGACTGGACCGAGTGGATGGACCTGGGCATCCACGTGATGCGCCTGGAGATTCCGTACCCCAAGACCGGCGGCCCCGGCGGCAACTTCACCATCATCGGCAGCTACACCCCGATCAGCAGCCGCACCTCCGGCGTGTTCCACTGGCGCTGCCGCCGCGTGACCGGCTGGCAGCGCGACACCTGGCGCTTCCTGTACAAGAACCGCCTGGAAGAGCGCCACTGGAACGTGCTGGAGCAGGACCGCGTGGCGGTGGAAAACATGGAGCCCGACGCCAACAAGCGCGAGCACCTGTACGCCCACGACATGGGCATCGTGCGCCTGCGCCGCCACCTCAGAAACCTGGCCAAGGCCCAGCTCGACAAGCCCGTGTGAGAATCGCGGGATGAGCAACAACGCCACCACCCTGCAAGCCTGGGTCCACACGCTGCGTCACGAAGCCGACGACATCATCAGCGTGGACCTGCGTCCGGCCCCCGACGTCGTGTTCCCCGCGTTCGAGGCCGGCTCCCACATCGACCTGCACCTGCCCAACGGCATGGTGCGCAGCTACTCGCTGTGCAACCCCAGCCAGGAGCGCCACCGTTACGTGGTCGGCGTGCTCAAGGACCGCGCCAGCCGGGGCGGCTCGCGCTGCGTGCACGAGCAGCTGCGCGTGGGCATGCGCATCACCATCAGCGCGCCGCGCAACCACTTCGGCCTGCACGAAGAGGCCTCGCACACCGTGCTGGTGGCCGGCGGCATCGGCGTCACGCCCGTGCTGTGCATGGCGCGCCGCCTGAAGGACCTGGGCCGCAGCTTCGAGTTCCTGTACTTCGCCCGCTCGCGCAAGAGCGCGGCCTTCGTCGCCGAGATCGAGGCCCTGGGCGTGCCCGTGACCTGGCACTTCGACGACGAGAAGGGCGGCCCGCCCGACCTCCCGGCCCTGCTGGGCCGTCGCGCGCCTTCGGCCAGCGAGCACTACTACGCCTGCGGTCCGGCGGTGATGCTGGACAACTTCGAGAAGACCTGCGCCGCGCTGGGCCACACCCAGGCGCACATCGAGCGCTTCGCGGCGGTCGAGGTGGCGGCGGCGGACGACGCCAAGACCAGCTTCACCGTCGAGCTGCGCCGCAGCGGCCAGATGTTCGAGGTCACGCCCGACACCACGCTGCACAAGCGCCTGATCGAGATCAACGCCGACGTGCCCTTCAGCTGCGAAGAGGGCATCTGCGGTTCGTGCGAAACCAAGGTGCTCGAAGGCATCCCCGACCACCGCGACATGGTGCTGACCGACGCCGAGCGCGCGGCCAACAAGGCCATGATGGTCTGCGTCTCCGGTTGCAAGAGCGACCGGCTCGTTCTCGATATTTAAGCGTCGATCGAGCCGTCGTCGGGGGCAGTCGCGCACTGCCGCCGCAGCTTGCCGAGCACCGTGTACAGCACACGGCGCTCGTCGCGGCTGAGCGTGAGGATCATCTGCGCCTGGCTGCGCCGCGCCAGCGGCATGATTTCCCCGTACAGCGCCTCACCCGCCTCGGTCATCCGGCAGATCAGGCCCTTGCGCCCCCGCGGGCCCGGCGTCTGCATCTCCACCAGGCCCCGGTCGCCGAGCAGCCGCAGCGCGCGGCTGACCTGCGCCTTGTCGGCGGCCGCCAGTTCCACCAGTTCCGCAAACGGCAGTGAACCCGCGTGCGCCAGCACCGAGAGGATGCGCCATTCCGACACCGTGAGCTCGAAGCGGTCCGCGTAGGGCAGGGTGATCGCGCGCCGCAGCCCGTTGCTGGTGTGGCTGAACATGGTGGTCAGGAAATCGTGCACCGCCAGGCCCGCGCCATCGGGCGCCAGATCGGTCCAGGGGTTGGCGGCCTCGTCGGCGGTGCCGGTCTCGGGGGGCAGGGCGGGGGGCGTCGGCAGCGGCTTGGGTGAAGACATGCGGCCATTCTCGGGGAAGCCACCGCGTTCACTGGGCACCGCACCCCGATGCCTCTGTTGATTGATCAACAAAATTGCAACAAATTGTCAGAAATCGGGTTTTCATCGTTGATCAGTCAACGACGAAGGTCTACGATGGACTCGTTTCTGTTGTGAACCCTTGTTTCCAATATGAAACCGCGTCCCGGTGCCTTTCACGCCGGACTGAACCCCACAACCGAGTGAATCGCCTCACAGGAGCGCATGATGAAAATGGATCGTCGTCAGTGGATGGGTCTGGCCTTGGCGGCCACGGCCCTGGTGTCGGGTGGCGCAGCCGCCCAGGCTTACCCGGAAAAGACCATCAGCCTGGTGGTGGCCTATCCCCCCGGCGGCGACTCCGACGCCACCGCCCGCCTGTTCGCCGACAAGCTGTCGCAGCGGCTCAAGCAGACCGTGATCGTGGAGAACAAGCCGGGCGCCGGCGGCACGCTGGGCAACACCTACGTGAGCCGCGCCAAGCCCGACGGCTACACGCTGCTGTTCACGCCCAACCCCTTCACCACCGCGCCCATGGTGCTCAAGCTCGCGCCCAACGCCACCTACGACGTGCTGCACGGTTTCGAGCCGGTGGTGCTGACGGCGATGCAATCGGTGCTGCTGGTCACGCACCCGGACAGCGGCATCAAGACCGTGGCCGACCTCGTGGCGCAGGCCAAGGCCGGCAAGCAGCTCACCTACGCCAGCCCCGGCGCGGGCTCGCCGATGCACATCGTGGCCGAGTGGTTGAACCGCGCCGCCGGCATCCAGGTGCAGCACGTGCCGTTCCGTGGCGTCGGCCCGATGATCCCCGACATGCTCGCGGGCCGGGTCACCATGGGCTACCCCACGCTGGGTGCCGTGGAGGCGCACCTCAAGACCGGCAAGCTGGTGGCGGTGGCGCTCACCGACGGCGAGCGCAGCCCGCTGATCCCGAACCTCTCCACCGTGGCCGAGCAGGGCTACAAGGACGTCAAGCTCGGCGCCTGGAACGGCATCTTCGCGCCCAAGGGCACGCCCCCGGCCATCGTCAAGCTGCTCAACGAGCACATGAACGAGATCCTGCGCATGCCCGACGTGATCGAGAAGATGGCGACCTTCGGTTCCCGCCCGGTGGGCGGCAAGCCCGAGGCCCTGGCCAAGATCAACGCCGACGACTACGCGCGCCTCTCCAAGCTCATCAAAGAGCTGAACATCCAGGCCGACTGAGCCCAGGACGAGGAACCCCCATGAGCGAATCCACCCTGGGCCGCGACACGCCGCAGGTCAACGCCCGCGCCAAGGTGCTGGGCCGCGCGGTGTACGCCGGCGACATCCAGGTCGCTGGCATGCTGCACGGCAAGATCCTGCGCAGCCCTTACCCCCATGCGCGCATCGTCCGCGTGGACACCTCGGCCGCGCGGGCCTTGCCTGGCGTCAAGGCGGTGCTCACCGGCGCCGACGCGCCGCGCACGATGTGGGGCGTGCACCAGAAGGAGCGCCGCATCCTGGCCGAGGGCGTGGTGCGCTTCGCGGGCGAAGAGGTGGCGGCCGTGGCCGCCACCTCCGAAGAGATCGCGCGCGACGCGCTGGACCTGATCCGCATCGAATACGAAGAGCTGCCCGCGCTGCTCACGCCCGAGGACGCGCTCGCCGATGGCGCGCCCGGCGTGCACCCCGGGCGTGCCAACGTGGCGCACGAAATCCGCTTCGAGCGTGGCAGCGTCGACGCCGGTTTCGCGCAGGCGGACCTGATCCACGAGGCCACCTACACCACACACGCACAGTACCCGGGCTACCTCGAACCCATGGCCAGCGTGGCGGCGATCGACCCGGACGGCCGCCTGCAGGTCTGGACCTCGACGCAGTCGGTGTTCCTGGCGCGCGCGCGCCTGGCGGCCGCGCTGGAGTTGCCGGTCTCGCGCGTGCGGGTGCAGGCGGCCACCGTGGGCGGGGGCTTCGGCGGCAAGATCGTCGAAGACGACAACCAGCTCGTGGCCGGCCTGCTCGCGCTCAAGACCGGGCGCGCGGTGCGCCTGGTCAACAACCGGCTGGAAGACTTCCAGGCCGCCTGCTCCAGCGTGCCCGAGCGCATCACGCTCAAGCTGGGCATGACGCGCGAGGGCCTGATCGTCGCCAAGGACGTGCACATCGTGGCCGACTGCGGCGCCTACTGCGGCCTCTCGCCCGAGGTCATGCACGTGAGTGCCATGCGCAGCGACAACATGCACCGGCTGCAGCACGTGCGCTCGCACGCCACCATGGCCTACACCCACACGCCACCGCACGGCGCGTTCCGGGGCTTTGGCGGCACGCAGATGCTGTTCGCGCTCAACAGCCACATCCACGCCATGGCCGAGCGGCTCGGGCTCGACCCGGTGGAGATCCACCAGCGCAACGCCATCGGCCGTGGCGAGACCTCCATCCACGGCTGGCAGATCGGCAGCACCGGCCTGCTCGAATGCATTGCCCAGTGCACCGAAGCCATCGGCTGGCATCAGAAGCGCGCGCGGGCGCCCGGCACGGGCAGCCGCCGGCGCGGCGTGGGCATGGCCGCGGCCATGCACGTGAGCGGCAACCGCACCATCGGCAACTGGGACGGCTCCACCGTGATGATCAAGGTCAACGAAGACGGCCGCCTGGTGGTGCATTGCAGCGAAGGCGACATGGGGCAGGGCGCCATGACCATGCTGAGCCAGATCGTGGCCCACGAGCTCAACCTGCCATTGGCCCACGTGCTCGTGGTCGCGCCCGACACCGACAGCGCGCCGTTCTGCATCGGCACGCTGGCCTCGCGCGTGACCATGGCGGCCGGCAACGCCGCCATCGTGGCCGCGCAGGCCGCGCGCGACAAGCTCTTCGCCCTGGCCGCGCAGATGCTCGGTGCGCCGGCCGACCAGCTGGAGATCGCCGAAGGCCACATCCGCGTGCGCCAGCAACCCGGGCAGCGGCGAACGCTGGCCGAGGTGGCGCGCCAGCACATCTGGCGCCACGGCGGCGAAGGCATCCAGGTCATGGGCAGCTGGGACGCGAAGACCCAGATGCACGACGACCAGGTCCACGGCAACATCGCGCCCGCCTATTCGTTCGCGGCCCAGGCGGTCGAGGTGGAGGTGGACACGCAGACCGGCCAGGTCACGGTGATCGACAGCTACGTCAGCGACGACTGCGGCAAGGCCCTGAACCCGCTGGCGATCCACGGCCAGACCAATGGCGCGACCGTGCAGGCCATGGGCTGGACGCTCTACGAAGAGCTTCAGCTGGAAGGTGGCCGCCTCATGAACGGCAACTTCGCCGACTACAACATGCCCACCGCCGACGCCGTGCCCCTGCTGCGCGGCGGGCTGGTCGAGTCCCACGAACCCAACGGGCCGCACGGCGCCAAGGGCGCGAGCGAGACCGCCATCCTGCCCGGCGCGCCGGCGATCGCCAACGCGGTGTACCACGCCGTGGGCGTGCGCATCACCGACCTGCCCATCACGCCGCAGAAAGTGCTGGCCGCGCTGCGCGCCCTGAAGGAGACGGCCCATGCTTGACTTCGACTTCCTCGAACCCGACAGCGTGGCCGAGGCCAGCCGCATGCTCGCCGACCTGGGCGACGAATGCCGCGTGATCGCCGGCGGCACCGCGCTCATGCTCGGCATGCGCCAGCGCATGCTCACGCCCTCGCACCTGGTGTCGCTGGGCCGGCTCGGCGCGCTGCGCGGCATCGCGCTGGACGAGCGCGGCGGCCTGCGCATCGGCGCGCTCACGCTGCACGCCGAGGTGGCCGCCTCGCCCCTGGTGCAAGAGCGCTGGCCCATGCTCGCCAGCATGGCCGCGCGCGTGGCCAACCCGCAGGTGCGCAACCAGGGCACCATCGGCGGCAACCTCTGCTACGCCGACCCCTCCACCGACCCGCCGGGTTGCCTGCTGGCGCTGAACGCGCAGGTGGTACTGGCCAGTGTGCGCGGCGAGCGCGTGCTGGCCCTGAGCGATTTCCTGGTGGACTACTACACCACCGCGCTCGAACCCGACGAGCTGCTCAGCGAGATCCGCGTGCCCGCGCTGCCCGCCGATGCGAGCGGCCAGTACGCGCGCTTCCTGCGCACGGCCGCCGAGCACCGGCCGCTGGTCAGCGTGGCCTTCGTCGCGCGGCGCCAGGGCGCGGTGTGCACCGAGGCGCGCATCGCCGTCGGCGCGTCCACCCCCATCCCCGCGCGCCTGCCGCGCGCCGAGGCGTACCTGGCCGGCAAGACCGTCACCGCCGACGTGGCGGCCGAGGCTGCGGCCATCGTCGCCGCCGACATCGAACCCGTGTCCGACGCCCGGGGCGACGCCGACTTTCGGCGCGACATGGTGCGCGTGGTCGCGCGGCGCAACATCGCGGGCCTGTTCGGCCTGCCCCAGGAATAGTGTGAACAGACCCCAGCCATGAGCCAACACCCCATCACCCTCACCGTCAACGGCGAGCCCGTGCAGAGCACCGTGCCCGCGCGGCGCCTGCTGTGCGACTTCCTGCGCGACGACCTGCACCTCACCGGCACCAAGCGCGGCTGCGAAACCGGCATCTGCGGCGCCTGCTCGGTGCTGGTGGACGGGCAGGTCGTCAAGTCCTGCCTGAGCCTGGCCGTGCAACACAGTGGCCGCGCCATCACCACGGTGGAAGGCCTGTCGCAGGGCGACAGCCTGCACCCCTTGCAGGAGAGCTTCATGCAATGCGGCGGCCTGCAATGCGGCTACTGCACGCCCGGCTTCCTCATGACCTCGTGCGCGATGCTGGCGGCCAATCCCTCACCCAGCGAAGACGAGGTGCGCCACGGCCTCAACGGCAACCTCTGCCGTTGCACCGGCTACACCCAGATCGTCGAATCCATCCTGACCGCAGCGGAGAAGATGCGTGGAAATTGAAAAAACCCTGTTGCTGGACGCGCCACCGGCGATCGTCTGGGCCCTGCTGCTGGACCCGAATGCCATGGGCGCCTGCGTGCCCGGCATGGAGTCCATCGAGGTCGTGAGCGACGACGAGTACGTGGCCGTGATGAAGGTGAAGATCGCCTTCATCAGCGCGCGCTTCAAGCTCAAGACCCGCATCGTCGAGCGCGACGAGCCGCGCTACCTGCGCGCCGAAGGCACGGGCGAAGACGCCTCGGTGGCCAGCTCGCTCAAGCAGAGCAGCGAGATGTGGCTGCAGGCGCGCGAGGGCGGCGGCACCGAGCTGCGCATGAAGGTCAAGGTGGACGTGCTGGGCCGCATGGGCACCTTCGGCCTGGGCGTGATGAAGACCAAGGCCGACCGCATGTGGGACGAGTTCGGGGTCAACGCGGCGGCGCGCCTGGCCGGCTCGCCTGCGGTGGAGGGGGTGGAGGCCGCGGCACCGGTGCCGCCGGTCGCCGAGGCGCCCGCGCCGGCTCAGCCGATCACCGTGTCGGCGGTACCGGCCCTTCCTGCGCCCGCCGCGCCCGCTGCGCCCGCCACGCCGGCCCGGGGCTTCTGGGCGCGCCTGTGGGGCGGTTCGGGTCAGGAGATCCGCGTGGAAGTGCGGCGCGGCGACACCACCATCACCGTGCAATGGCCGGTGCAGGCCTCGCAGGAGTGCGCGGCCTGGCTGCGCACACTGATGTAGGACCTTGCCAAATTTTGCCAAAAGGCCTACGCTTGCGCCATGGGCACGATGAACATCTCTCTCCCCGACACCCTGAAGTCCTTTGTGGATGAACAGGTCAGCCAGCGTGGCTACGGCACCAGCAGCGAGTACGTGCGCGAGTTGATCCGCAAGGATCAGGATCGTCTGCAATTGCGTGGCTTGCTGATGGCGGGCGTGGCGTCAAGTCCGGCAGCGCCAGCCGATGACCGCTACTTCGCAGGCCTGCGAGACCGGGTGCGCAAGAGCGCCAAAGCCGACGCTCAGAGATGAAGGGCAAGGCGGTCGTCCCACGGGAGCAAGCCAATCGGGATGTCGACGAGATCATTGCCTACTACCTGAGCGAGGGGGCCGCGCAGGCGGCGTCGGGCTTCATCGACGCGCTGGAGAAGGCCTACGCCCACATCGGCCGTCACCCGGCCATGGGCTCCCCGCGTTACGCCCACGAACTCAATCTGTCTGGTCTGCGCGTCTGGCCGCTGACGCGATACCCCTACCTGGTGTTCTACGTCGAGCACCCGGACCAGATCGATGTGTGGCGCGTGCTGCATGGCCAGCGAGACATTCCCGCGTGGATGCAGGAGCCCGACGGCGCGTGACCGAAGCCCGAGGCAGATTTCTCTACGCCGCCGCGCCCGGATACGGGCTCGTGTCCGCCGCTGACAGCATGGTGCGCGCCAGTTGCTCCATGAGCTCGCGCCGCAAGGGCAGCGAGGCCGCATCGGCCCACAGGTTGCGCAGCTCCAGCGGGTCCTGCCGCAGGTCGTAGAGCTCGCCCCAGGGCTGGCCGTCGTACACCGTGAGGCGGTGTGCGTGGTTGCGCAGGGTGCGCATGCGCACGCGGCGGTCCATGCCGAAATCGCTGCGCTGGCTTTCTTCCTCGATCAACAGTGCGTCGCGCACCGCGCCCGCCTGGCCCGCCACCACGGGCAGCAGGGACGCGCCCTGCATGCCGTTGGTGGGCTCCAGGCCGGCGCGCTCCAGCACGGTGGCCGCGATGTCGATGGTCTGTGTCAGCGCGGCCGTGGCCGCGGTGGCCGGCGCCTGCGCGCCGTCGCGCCAGATGAAAGGCACGCGGGTGAGCGCGGGGTAGTGCAGGCCGCCCTTGAACATCAGGCCGCGCTCGCCCAGCAGGTCGCCATGGTCGCTGGTGAACATCACCACCGTGTCCTCGTCCAGGCCCAGCGCGCGCAGCCGCGCCATCACGAGCCCGATGTGGTCGTCGATGTTGGCCAGGCTGCCATGGTTCAGCGCGATGGCCTCGCGCGCCTCCTGCTCGGAGCAGGCGAAGCTGCCGTAGCCGGGACGGAACGCGGGGTTGTCGCGGCGCTGCTCGCGCAGCCACTGCACCGGCGGCGGCGGGTCGGTCAGCTCGGCGCGGAACGAGGCGGGCAGCGACACGTCTTCCGGCCGGAACAGGTCCCAGTAGCGGCCCGGCGGCGTGAAGGGGTGGTGCGGGTCGGGGAACGAGCACTGGATGAAGAACGGCTGCTCCGCGCTTGCCATGCGGTCCAGCGCGTGGCAGGTCTGCTCGGCGATGTAGGCCGTGGGGTACAGCGCCTCGGGCACGCGCGTGCGCCAGGCGTGGCCGATGCGCGCAAGGTGCAGGTCGGGCGTGGGGATCGCGTTGGCGAGGCCGATCAGGCGGTCCGCGTCGGGCGTCTGCTGCCGCAGCCAGCGCCGCCAGTGGCCGTGCTGCTCGTCGGCGTGGCCGATGGTGAGCGCGACCTGCTCGAAGCCGTAGTAAGGCAGTTCCAGCTCGTGGGCCGGGTCTTCCTCCCAGCGCTGCCACACCTCCTGGCCGTAGCGGCCCGGGTAGGGGCGCAGGGCCTCGTGCGGGCGGCGTGGCCCCTTGCCGGGCCAGGCCGTGGGCAGGGTGGTGATGTTCTGCAGGTGCGACTTGCCCACCAGCGCGGTCTGGTAGCCCGCCTCGCGCAAGGTCTCCACGAAGGTGCGCTCGCCCAGCGAGAGCTCGCGCCCGTTCATCTGCAGCCCGTGCACGCTGGGCAGGCGCCCGGTCATGAGCGAGGCGCGGTTGGGCTGGCAGATGGGGGTGGCGACGTGGAAGTCGTCGAAGCGGCAACCCTGCGCCGCCAGCGCGTCGATGTGCGGCGTGCGCACCTCGGTGTTGCCGTAGCAGCCGAGGTGGTCGGCCCGGTGCTGGTCGGTGATGAACAGCAGGAAGTTCGGTCGCCGTGTCATGCCGCTGTGCGCCTCAATCGGCCTTGATGTTGAGTTCCTTGGCCAGCTTGCCGTAGCGTTCGTTGTCGGCCTTCATGAAGTCGGCCAGCACCTGCGGCGTGCCGCCCAGCACGTCCAGGCCGGCGCCGGCGAGCTTCTCGCGCACGTCGGGCAGCTGCAGCGCTTCGTTGAAGGCCTGGTTCAGGCGCGCGATCACGGGGGCGGGCGTGCCGGTCGGCACGAACACGCCGTACCAGGCGTTCACCTCGACGCCGCTCACGCCCTGTTCGGTCGCGGTCGGCACGTCAGGCAGCAGCGGCGAACGCTTCTTTTCGGTCAGCGCCAGCGGCACCAGCTTGCCGCCCTTGATGTGCGGCACCGCGCCACCCAGGCCGGTGAACAGCAGCTTGACCTCACCGCTGAGCGCGGCGGTGATGGAGGGGCCCACGCCCCGGTAGGGCACGTGCATCAGATCGACCTTGGCCGCGCTCTTGAGCATCTCGCCCGCGAAGTGCATGGGCGAGCCGTTGCCGGGGCTGCCGTAGGGCAGGCCGGGCGACTTGCGCGCGGCGTCCAGCGCGGCCTTGAGGTTGGTCACGCCCAGCGAGGGGTTGGCCACCAGCACCATGGGCGTGGTGGCGGGCGAGATCACGGGCACCAGGTCCTTGTGCACGTCCACGCCACCGCCCGCGCCGGCCGGCAGCACGTGGGGCGAGATCACCATGGTGTTGGGCGTGAGCAGCAGCGTGTGGCCATCGGCGGCTGAGCGCGCCACCGCGCCGGCACCCAGCAGCGCACCGGCGCCGGGGCGGTTGTCCACCACCACCGGCTGGCCCAGCTTGGGCGCCATCTTCTCGGCCAGCACGCGCGCGGCCAGGTCGGGGCCGCCGCCGGGCGGGAAGGGCACGACGATGGTGATGGGCTTGCTCGGGAAGGTCTGCGCCGCCGCGAAGGGCAGGGCCGAGGCGAGCGCGAGGCCGATCAGGCCCAGGGTGAAGTGGCGTTTGGGGTTGGTGTTCGTCATGGTGTTGTCTCCTGGAAAAAAAGGGGGGAGGGAATCTCAGGCCGCTCAGGCCTGGGCGAGCGGCACGTTCCAGGCGTCGTAGCCGTAGACCCAGTCGGCGTTGCCCTGGCCCTTCATCCACTGGTTGCCGCGCGAACCGATCTGGATCTTGGCCGTGCGCTCCTGGCGCGTCTTCTCGTAGCGGCGCAGCGCCTCGACGGCCTGGGCACGCGTGCCCACCCCCGCCAGAGAGCGGCCCAGCACCACCGCGTCCTCGATCGCCATGCCCGCGCCCTGCGCCATGAAGGGCAGCATGGGGTGGCAGGCATCGCCCAGCAGCGTCACCGTGCCCTGCGACCACTGCGGCAGCGGCTCGCGCTCGTACAGCGCGCTCTTGAGCGTGGTGTCGCAGGCATCGAGCAACGCGCGCGCGTCGGCGTGGAAGTCCTTGTAGAAACCGCGCAGCTCGTTCACGTCGCCGGGGCTGGTCCACGACTCCTCGGTCCAGCTCTCCTGGCCGGTGGTGGCGAAGATGAAGGTCTCCCGGCCCTGGTTGAGCGGGAAGGTGACGATCTGGCTCTGCGGGTTGGGGCCCCACCACTTGGTGAAGGCCTCGATCTCCGGCACGTTCTTCACGCGCTCGGTGGGCACCACCGAGCGGAACGACACCACGCCGGTGAAGCGCGGGCTCTCTTCACCGAAGAGGGCGGTGCGCACGCGCGAGTGGATGCCGTCGGCGCCCACCACCACGTCGAACGTCGCTTCGCTGCCGTCCTGGAACGTCACCGTCACGCCGGCGTCGCTCTGGCTCAGGGTTTCGATGCGCTTGTCGAACGCGATCTGCTCGATGGGGAACTGCTCGGCCAGCGCGGCCAGGATGTCGGCGCGGTGGATCGTGACCTGCGGCGCGCCGTACTGCTCTTCGGCGACGTTGCCCATGCCCAGGCGCGAGGTTTCCTTGCCCGTGTCCCAGTCGCGGCTGATGCGGAAGGTGGGCTGGGCGCCCGTGCGGCGGATGGATGCGCCCGCGCCCAGGCCGTCGATGGCGCGCACCACATTGGGCGTGAGGTTGATGTCCGCGCCCACGCGCGAGAAGCCCTTGGCCTGCTCGAACACGGTGACGTCATGACCCTGCTTGCGCAAGGCGATCGCGGCGGCCAGACCGCCCACACCGCCGCCGGCGATACCGATTTTCAAACTGCTCATGGGGCTGCTCCTGCAATGTCGAAGCGTGCATTGTTCAGTGCGAGCCCTGCGCGCTCAACCGCCCGGACGCCCGAAATGGGTACGATTCGTCCATGGATGTCCTCAGCGAAGTGCTCGCCATCTGCCGCGCCGAACGCGCGGTGACGGCCCGGTTCCACCTGTCTGCGCCCTGGGGTTTGCATTCCAACGGCGTGTCCGGTGCCGCCATGATCCGCATGGCGCGCGGCGCGCCCTGGTGGGTGGAAGCGGCTGGCGGCGGCGGGCCGCTGCGCGTGGAGCCCGGCGACCTGGTGATGATGCCGCTGGGCGCCGCCCACCGCATGGGTTCCACGCCCGACGCGCCCACCGTGCCCTTCGCCCAGCTGCTCACCCAGCGCACGCCCGGCGCGCGCGACGAAGCGCCGCTGGACCTGCGGCACGGCGGTGGCGGCGACGGCTGCGAGATGTTCAGCGCGCTGCTCTGGTTCTCGGCCTACTGCCGCCACTCCGTGCTCAGCGTGTTGCCGCCGCTCATCCACGTGCGCGCGAGCGAACTGCCCACCGCCGTGATCCTGGCCGCGTCGATGGAAACCCTGGTCACCGAAACGCTGGACCAGCGCCCGGGCTGGCGCCTTTCGGCCAGCCGCATGGGCGAGCTGCTGCTCATCAACATCCTGCGCGGCCACCTGCTGCGCGGCGCGGGCCCGACCGAGGCGAACTGGTGGCGAGGCCTGTCCGACCCCGCCATCGCCCGTGCTATCGCCGCCATGCACCGCGAACCCGCGCGCAGCTGGACGGTGGAGACCCTGGCGCGCGAGGCCGCGATGTCGCGCTCGCGCTTCAGCGACCGCTTCAAGGCCCTGGTGGGCGACACGCCTATGGGCTACCTGGGCGGCCACCGCATGGCGCTCGCGGCCGAACAGCTGGAAGCCGGGCACCTGCCGCTGGCCCAGGTGGCGCAGGACGCGGGTTACGAGTCCGACAAGGTGTTCGCGCGCGCGTTCCGCCGCTGGTCAGGCCTGTCGCCCACGGCGTATGCCAAGCGCGAGGTGGCGCGGCGCACGGCCATGACCGACCCGCACACCGCCTCGGCGGCGGACTGAGACCGGTCAGCGTTCCGCCGGTTTGCTTCGCTTTCGCCGGGCCGGTGCGCCTGGCTCCACCAAGGGATCGGCCTGCAGGCCGCCCACCACAAAACGCACCAGGTACTGGGCGGCGTCTTCGATCGGTGGGGCCGTGAACTCGGCACCCAGCAGCGTCAGGATGCGGTCGTGCGCGTTGTGCGCATAGAAGAACGCACCGAACACGAACACCATGCGCCAGTAGAACTCCTTGTCGTCGATGTGCGTGCAGCGCCGGTGCAGCTCCTCCATGAACTCGCGCGAGAACCCGTCCACGATCGCGCCCATCGCTTCGCGCACGTCCGGCGAGGGGTCGGCCAGCATGCGGCCATAGAAGCTGCGGAAGGCGTCGCGCTGCTCGGGGCTGGCGCCCGTCACCATCAACGAAGGCTCCATGGCGGCCAGCAGCAGCTCCTCGATGGGCGCGCGCGTCTCCACCGCCGATGAGAGGCGGGCCACCCGCTCCGCCATGATGGGCCCGAGGCGGCGCTCCAGCACGGCCCGGCAGAGCGCCTGCTTGGAACCCCAGTAGTAGTGAAACATGCCGAGGTTGACCTCGGCCGCTTCGGCGATCTGGCGAATGCTCGTGCCTTCGTAACCCTGGGCCGCGAACCGTTGTTCGGCCGCATCCAGGATCAGCTCTTGCGTGTTCGGGCGCTCGGCTTTGCCCGCTTCTTCCGTCCGCTTGCGTTTGACCGCCGGACCCGCTTTCTTCGTGACCATGTCATCTCCCGCGCCCGCCGAGGAGCGCTCCATTCGATGGGGGCATTCTGCCTGTTGACAAGAAATCATACGACCGTATAAGATTCATTTACACGGACGTATAAACATGAAACTCATTGATCTCAGCACTTTGTTGGACCCCATGGAGCGCGATCTCCTGCCGCCACCTTTGCGTGCCGCCGCTGGCGTTGTCGCCCCGAGGATCGAGTACCAGCGCCCCGACGAGGCGGAAGGCAAGGACCGCTTCTGCGAGTTCTTCGGCTGCACGCACGACGACCTCCCCGACGGCGAGGGCTGGGGCTCCGAGGTCTTGACCGACATGTCCTCGCATTGCGGAACGCATGTGGACGCGCCGATGCACAGCGGATCCCGCTGCGCGGGTGAGCCGGCCCGGACGATCGACCAGATCGCGCTGGACGAGCTGTACTGCCCGGGCGTCGTGCTCGACCTGCGCGCCATGGTGGAACCTTGCGGCGCGATCACCTCCGAGATGCTGCAAGCGGCCATGGACGCGGTCGGCGTGACGGACATCGCCGGCCATGCCGTCTTGCTGCGCACCGGGCAGGAGCGCTTCCGGATCGGCGAGCCCGGGTTCTTCCAGTACCCCGGCATGACGCGCGACAGCACGCTCTTTCTCACGGAGCGCGGCGCCAAGGTGCTGGGCACCGATGCGGTCGGCTGGGACCGCCCGTTCGCCACCATGGCGGCGGACTTCCGCCGCACCGGCGACCGCCGCTACCTGTGGGACGCGCACAAGGCCATCACCGAGCGCGAGGCCTTCATCGTCCAGCAGCTCTGCAACCTGGGGGCGCTGCCCGTCAGCGGCTTCCACGTGGGCTTCTTTCCCATCAAGCTGGCGCGCACCAGCGCCGCACCCGCGCGGGCAGTGGCCTTTCTCTCCGAGCTGCAGGTGGCGCCATGAAACTCGTCACCTACCGCACGGCCTCGGCGCAGGCGCCCCGCCTGGGCGTTCTTCAACCCGACGGCGCCATCCTGTGCCTGACCGCCAGCCGCGCGGGCGACGCGCGCTTTGCCTCCATGGCGGCCCTGATCGACGGCGGCGAAGCAGCGCTCGCGCTGGCACGCCGCGATGCCGACGGCCACCGGCCCGGTGGTG
>JAGKSX010000071.1 GCA_018993155.1 Hydrogenophaga sp. | reverse complement strand
GATCCAGTCGGCGCCGGCGGCGATGACGTTCTTCACCTCGTCGCCCAGGCGGGCGAAATCGGCGGACAGGATGGAGGGGGCGATGCGGTGCTGGATGGGAAGCTGGGACATGGGCAACCTGGCTGGTGGGGAATGGGTGGGCGCGGGATCGGACCAAAGACCCCATTCTCGCAGGGCCACCGCGTTGATGCAGGCGCGCGGTAACATGCCGCCCATGCCGAAATACCTGTTCACCTGCGAGGTCGAACCCCAGTTCCTGAGCGAACAGTCGTCGCCCGACGAAGACGTGTACGCCTTCGCGTACACCATCACCATCACCAACGCGGGCGAGGTGCCGGCACAGCTGATCGCGCGCCACTGGATCATCGACGACGCGCGCGGGCAGACCGAGCAGGTCAAGGGCCTGGGCGTGGTCGGGCACCAGCCCCTGCTGCGGCCCGGCGAATCCTTCCAGTACACCAGCGGCACGCGCCTGGCCACGCCCACGGGCACCATGCGCGGCAGCTTTTTCTGCGTGGCCGAAGACGGCGAGCGTTTCGAGGCCGAGGTGGCCGAGTTCGCGCTGCGCGCCCCGGGTTCGGGCGACGCCCCGGCACGGGTGCTGCACTGAAACCCGGCGCCCCGACACGCGGCCCCCACCCCGACGACCGCATGCCCACTTCCACCCCGCTCGACACCCTGGACCCGGACGCCCCGCTGGCGCTGCGCCACCTGTGGCTGATCGGCGCGCTGCGCTGGGTGCGCGGCGAAGAGGCCGATGTGCAGGCCAGCGTCGGCCGCGTGCGCCTGTTCCTCGATACCGTGCAGGGCGATCCCGCCGTGCAGGCGCGCTGGCGCCGCTGGTGGGGCCGCTTCATCGCCACCGTGGACCTCACGCCCCTGCTGGCCGACCACGGCTTCGCGCCGCGCACCGCCTTTCTCAGCGAGTTCGGCAACCGCCTGCGCAAGAAGGTGCTGCCGGGCACGCCCGAGACCACCGACATGGCCGAGCTGTTCGACCTGCTGCTGTCCGCGCGCTTCGACGTGCGCTGGCTCAAGGCGCTCGACAGCGACACCCTCAAGCGCCTGCGCAGCCTGCTGATCGCGGCGCCGGCCGACGAGGCCCCGGCCGCCGACTCGCCCACCGGCTTCTGGCAGACC
>JAGKSX010000070.1 GCA_018993155.1 Hydrogenophaga sp. | reverse complement strand
CCGCCACGGCGCACGCAGCCCCGAAGCCCTGGCCGCCGCCGATGTGCTGCGCCAGCAGCTCGACGCCTGCCGCCACGCGGCCTACACCGTGTACTCGCACCTGGAAGAGCACGGCGTGTCGGTCGGCATCGTGTTCCGCCTGCGCCAGCTGCGCGAACGCATCGTGCGCGTCAAGGAACTGCTGGACTGCCTGCAGTCCGAGCAGCCCGAGCGCGCCACCGCCGCGCTGCTGGCCGACCTGGCCCAGGTCGGGCTGGACAACCGCAGCGTGCGCTCGCTCATCGCCAGCAGCTCGCACCTCACCGCGGCCAAGGTGGCCGAGCGCAGCGCCGAGAGCGGCGAGCACTACATCACCCGCAACGCCGCCGAGTACCGCGAGATGCTGCGCAAGGCGGCCGGCGGCGGCGCCATCATCGGCCTGACGACCTGGATCAAGTTCCTGCTGTACGGGCTGGGCCTCACCGCGTTCTGGGGCGGCTTTGCCGCCGGCCTGAACTACGCCGCCTCGTTCGTGCTGATCATGCTGCTGCACCTCACCGTGGCCACCAAGCAGCCCGCCGTGACCGCGCCGGCCATGGTCGCCAAGCTGCGCGACATCAAGGCTCCCGGCGCGGTGCGCCGCTTCGTCGACGAGGTGGCCAACCTGTTCCGCTCGCAGATCGCCGCCATCGTGGGCAACGTGGGCCTGGTGATCCCGGTGGTGGTGCTCATCAGCCTGGGCCTGCAGCTGCTCACCGGCCAGGCCATGGTGAACGAGGACAAGGCGCACCACGTGCTCAACGACATCCACCTGCTCGGCCCCACCGTGTTCTTCGCGGCCTTCACCGGGGTGCTGCTGTTCGCCTCCAGCATCATCGCCGGCTGGGTCGAGAACTGGTACGTGTTCCACAACCTGGACTCGGCCATGCAGCACAACCCGCGCTTCACCGCCGTGCTCGGGCGCGAGCGCGCCGCGCGCTGGGCCGATTTCATGCGCCGCAACATCTCGGGCCTGGCGGCCAACATCTCGCTGGGCTTCATGCTGGGCCTGGTGCCCGCGTTCGCGGCCTTCTTCAGCCTGCCGCTGGACGTGCGCCACGTCACCCTCTCGGCCGGCCAGGTCACGGCCGCGGCCATGGCGCTGGGCTGGGACGTGTTCACCGAGCCCGCCTTCTGGTGGGCGGTGGCCGGCGTGCTCGCCGTCGGGCCGCTCAACCTGGGCGTGAGCTTCTACCTGGCGTTCCGCCTCGCGCTGCAGGCGCAGAACATCAGCGAGGTCAACCGCCAGCTGATCCGCGCCGCGATCAAGCGCCGCATCCGCGCCGCGCCGCTGAGCTTCCTGATTCCGCCCCGGGCCGCGCGCCGCGGCGAAGACGACGACCCCCCTGCCCCGGCACCCTCGGCCGGTTCGCCCCAAGCGCATGGGTGAGTTCGAGCTGATCCGCCGCCATTTCCAGCGCGCACCGGCCCCCGCCGGGGACAGCGCGGTGGTGCTGGGCATCGGCGACGACTGCGCCCTGCTGCAACCCAGCCCCGGCCACCAGCTCGCGATCTCCAGCGACATGCTGGTCGAGGGCCGGCATTTTTTCGCCGACGTGGACCCCGAAGCGCTGGGCCACAAGGCGCTGGCCGTGAACCTGAGCGACCTCGCCGCCATGGGCGCACGCCCGCTGGGCTTCACGCTCGCGCTGGCCCTGCCCCACGCCGACAGCGACTGGCTCGCGCGCTTCGCGCAAGGGCTGTTCGCGCTGGCCGATGCGCACGCCTGCCCGCTGGTGGGGGGTGACACCACGCGCGGCCCTCTCAACCTGTGCGTCACCGTTTTCGGCGAGTTGAAACCCGGCCAGGCGCTGCGGCGCGATGCCGCGCGCGCGGGCGATGACCTGTATGTGAGTGGCCGCACCGGCGAAGCCCGGCTGGCGCTGGAGCAGCTGCGCGGCACCGGATGGGCCGGCACGGCCGTGGGCGCCGAAGCGCGCGCGCGCCTGGAGCGGCCGACACCGCGCAACGCCCTGGGTG
>JAGKSX010000069.1 GCA_018993155.1 Hydrogenophaga sp. | reverse complement strand
GGGGGGGCGCGCACGCCGCGATCGACCTGAGCGACGGCCTGGCCGGCGACCTCGGCCACCTCCTGCAGGCCAGCGGCGTGGGCGCCGAAATCCAACTGCCCGCCCTGCCCGTGGCCCCTGCGCTGCAAGGCCTGCCCGAGGCGCAGCGGCTCGAATGCCTGCTGGCCGGTGGCGACGACTACGAGCTGCTGTTCACCGCCGCGCCCGAAGAGCGCGAGGCCATTGCCCAGGCCTCGGCCGACAGCGCCACGCCGGTGACGCGCATCGGGCGCATCACGGCGGCCCCGGGCCTGCGCCTGCTCGGCGCGGCGGGCCAGGTAGTGCCATTCCACGCACAAGGCTTCGACCATTTCGCCTGAGTGCGCGCCCGATAATCCCCGCATGCCCGACACCGCCAACGACGCGCCGCTCACCCGCCCGACCTGGCGTTTCCTGTTCGCCCACCCCGCCCACTTCCTCGCCCTTGGGGCCGGCGCGGGCCTGAGCCGCCTGGCGCCGGGCACGGCCGGCACGCTTTGGGCCTGGGTCGCCTTCCTGCTGCTGGACCCGCTGCTCACGCCGCTGACCTGGGCGGTCGTGATCGCCGCGGCCACGCTCGCGGGCTGGTGGGCCTGCACCGTCACCGCGCGGCACCTGCGCGTGGCCGACTCCGGCCACATCGTGTGGGACGAGGCGGTCGCCTTCTGGCTGGTGCTCTGGATGATCTCGCCCAGCGGCTTCTGGGCCCAGCTCGCGGCCTTCCTGATCTTCCGGCTGTTCGACATGGTCAAGATCGGCCCCATGGCCTGGGCCGACCGGACCTTCAAGGGTTTCGGCCCGCGCGGCGGTTTCGGCATCCTGCTCGACGATTTCGCCGCCGCTTTCTGCACGCTTCTCGTCATCGCCCTGTGGAGGCTCTGAACATGCCCGACACCACCACCGCCCTGGTCGAGCAACTCGCGACCGCCCTCAAGGCGCGCGGCCTGATGATCGCCACGGCCGAAAGCTGCACCGGTGGCCTGATCGCGGGTGCCTGCACCGAACTCTCGGGCTCCAGCGACTGGTTCGAGCGCGGTTTCGTCACCTACTCCAACGCCGCCAAACACGGCCTGCTCGGCGTGCCGGCCCTGCTGATCGAACGACACGGCGCCGTGAGCGAACCGGTGGCGCGCGCCATGGCCTCGGGCGCGCTGGCGCACTCGCCAGCCCAGCTCGCCGTGGCCGTGACCGGCGTGGCCGGCCCCACCGGCGGCAGCGCCGAGAAACCAGTGGGCACGGTGTGGTTCGGCTGGGCCACGCCCGAGGGCGTGTTCACCGAGCACCAGCGCTTCGATGGCGACCGCGCCGCCGTGCGCCAGGCCACGGTGCGCCATGCGCTGGCCGGCCTTCTGCAACGACTGCCCCGCACCTGAAGCCCATGGAACCGTTCAAGAACCTCATCGGCCCGGCCACCGTCGTCAACGCCGGCCACCACCTGCGCCGCGCCTGGCCGACATTCGACCGCAAGCGCTTCGAGACCCAGGCCGCCACCGGCCTGGAGCAGCTGGAGTTCAAGGCCCGCGCCATGCAGCTGGCCGACGCGCTGGAAGCCACACTGCCCGACGACTTCAACGCCGCCTGCGACCTGCTGGAGGCCAGCCTCGCGCCACCCCTGGCCATGGACGCCCAGGGCGAACCGCTCAAGCTCGGCGAGGCGCGCGACGAGCACGGCATCGGCGGCTGGGCCCTGTGGGCGGTCGGCGAATTCGTGGCGCGCCGGGGCGTGGCCGACGAGGCGGCGGCCCGGCGCGGCCTGGCCTGCCTGCACGCGGTCACGCAGCGTTTCACCGCCGAGTTCGCCATCCGGCCGCTGATCCAGCGGCACCCCGCCCTGGCCTTCGACACCCTGGCCCAGTGGGTGGACGACCCGAGCGCGCATGTGCGCCGGCTGGTGAGCGAAGGCAGCCGCCCCCGCCTGCCCTGGGGCCTGCGGCTGCAGGCGCTGGTGGCGGACCCGGCCCCCACCCTGCCCCTGCTGCGCGCGCTGCAGGACGACCCCAGCAGCTACGTGCGCCGCAGTGTGGCCAACCACCTCAACGACATCGCCAAGGACCACCCCGACCTGGTCGCAGGCTGGGTGCGCGACCACCTGATCGACGCGCCCGATGCGCGCAGCGCGCTGCTGCGCCACGCCAGCCGCGGCCTGATCAAGGCCGGCCACGCACCGACGCTGGCGGCCTGGGGCCTGGGCAGTGGCCTGCAGGGAGAGGCCACGCTCGCGCTGTCGGCGAAGCGCGCGGCGGTCGGCGGCGAGATCGGCCTGCGCGTGCAACTGCGCTCCAGCGCGCGCCAGCCTCAGTCGCTGGTGGTGGATTACGCCGTGCACCACGTGCGCGCCAACGGCAGCGCCTCGCCCAAGGTGTTCAAGGGCTGGAAGCTCACGCTCGCGCCCGGTGAAGAACGCACGCTGGAAAAACGCCACAGCCTCAAACCCGTGACCACGCGCACGCTCTACCCCGGCACGCACGTCATCGACCTGCGGGTCAACGGCGTGGCGCTCGCCGAAGCGGCGTTCGAGCTGAAGGCCTGACCCGACGACCCCCGTGCACGAAAGGAACGACCGATGCTGACCGTCCACCACCTGAACAACTCGCGCTCGCAGCGCGTGCTCTGGCTGCTCGAAGAGCTGGGCGTGCCGTACCAGATCGAGCGCTACGAACGCGACCCCAAGACCATGCTGGCGCCAGCGGCGCTGCAGAAGGTGCACCCGCTGGGCAAGTCGCCCGTGGTGACCGACGGCAAGGCCACGCTGGCCGAGTCGGGCGCGATCCTGGAGTACCTGGTCGAGACCTATGGCGAAGGCCGGTTCGCGCCCGAGCGAGGCACGCCCTCCTTCCTGCGCTACCGCTACTGGATGCACTACGCCGAGGGCTCGCTGGCCACACCGCTGCTGCTGCAGCTGGTGTTCGACCAGATCGAGCGCAAGAGCCCCTTCATCGTGCGCCCGGTGGCGCTGGGCATCTCGTCCCAGGTCAAGAAGCTGCTCGTCACGCCCAACCTCAAGCGGCACTTCGACTACCTCGAAGCGGAGCTGACGGAACACGGACCGTGGTTCGCCGGGCGCTCATTCAGCGCGGCCGACGTGCAGATGAGCTTCGGCATCGAAGCGGCCGCCGCGCGCGGCCTGCTGAAGAACCGGCCCAAGCTCGCGGACTGGCTGCGCCGCATCCACGAGCGGCCCGCCTACCAGCGTGCGCTGGAACAGGGCGGGCCGTTCGATCTGTCGTCGTTCTAGGTTCGCGTCAACCCCACCAGAGGCATCCAGGGTCCGGCTCCGCCGGCCCGAGATGCCGTCCCCCCTCGAAGCGCCGAAGGCGCGCCACAGAGGGGGGAAGCCGCGCGCGGCGCAGGGGGGTGCGCCCCTCACGCCAGCTTGAACGGCAGTTCGCGCAGCGGCTTGCCGGTCAGGCTCGCGATGGCGTTGGCGAACGCTGGCGCCAGCGGCGGCAGACCGGGCTCACCCACGCCCGTGGGCGCGTCGGCGCTGGGCACGAGGTGCACCGCGATGGCCGGCATATCGGTGATGCGCGGCACGGCGAAGTCGCCGAAGTTGCTCTGCTCCACCACGCCATCCTTCAGGGTGATGGCCGCGCCCGGCAGGCACATGGACAGGCCCATCAGCGCCCCGCCCTGGATCTGCGCCTCCACGCTCTTCGGATTCACCGCGAGGTTGCAGTGCACGCCGGCCGTGACCTGGTGCAGCCTGGGCGTGCCGTCGACCACCGAGGCCTCGACCACGTAGGCCACCACCGAGTCGAAGGACTCGTGCACCGCCACGCCCCAGGCGCGGCCGGCGGGCAAGGCCTTCTTGCCGTAGCCGCTCTTGTCCACCGCGAGCTGCAGCGCGGCGCGGTGGCGCGCGGCCTTGTCGTCCATCAGCTTCATGCGGTAGGCCACCGGGTCCTGTTTCGTGGCACGCGCGATGTCGTCGATCAGCGTCTCCATCACATAGCCGGTGTGCGTGGAGCCCACGCTGCGCCACCACAGCACCGGCACATTGAGCTTGGGGTGGTGGGCCGAAAGGCGCATCGGCACGCTGTAGGGTTTGCCCATGCCTTCGACCATGGTCTCGTCCACGCCGCCCTTGACCATCATGGGTTCGAAGAAGGTGCCGGCCATGATGGACTGGCCCACGATCACGTGGTCCCAGGCCAGCACCTTGCCTTGCGCGTCAAAGCCGATCTCGGCGCGGTGCAGGTGCATGGGGCGGTAGTAGCCGCCGCGCACGTCGTCCTCGCGGCTCCACACCGTGCGCACCGGCGCGCTCAGGCCAGCGGCCTGCGCGGCTTTCGCGATGGTGCAGGCCTCGACCACGAAGTCGCTGGTGAGCAGGCCGCGCCGGCCGAAGCCGCCGCCGGCCATCTGCACGTTCATCGTCACCTGCTCGGGCTTCACGCCCAGCGTGCGCGCGGCGGCGGCGGTGTCCAGCCCCGGCATCTGGGTGCCGGTCCACACCGTGGCCTTGGCGGCGGCGCCGCTGCCGGTGAGTTGCACCGTGCAGTTCAGCGGCTCCATGGGAGCGTGCGCCAGGTAGGGAAACACGAACTCGGCGCTGATCTTGTGCGGCGCGTTGGCCAGCGGCGCCATGTCGGCGTCGTGTTTGATGTTGCCGGTCTTGGCGGCCAGGGCGCGGTAGCTCACGAGCTGCTGCGCGCTGTCCACCTTCTCGCGGCCGGCGTCGTTCCACTGCACCTTCAGCGCGTCGCGACCCTGCTTCGCGGCCCAGTAGCCCTCGGCCACCACCGCCACGCCTTCGCCGCCATCGTGCAGCGGCACGCGCAGCACAGCCTTCACGCCCTTCACCGCACGCGCGGCGGCGTCATCGACCGAGGCCACCTTGCTGCCGAACACCGGCGGGTGCTGGAGCACGGCGGTGAGCATGCCGGGCAGGCGCACGTCCATGCCAAAGCCCTGCCGTCCGCTGGATTTCGCCTTCGCATCCAGCCGCGTCGTGGGCTGGCCGATGAGTTTGAAGCGCGACGGGTCCTTGAGCGTGACCTCCACCGGCACCGGCTGCTGCATGGCGGCGTCGGCCAGGGCGCCGTAGGCGAGCTTCTTGCCACCGGGGCCGGTCACCACGCCGCGCTCGGTGGCCAGCGAAGCCACGGGCACGTTCCACTGCTTCGCGGCGGCTGCCAGCAGCATGGCGCGCGTGCGCGCGCCGAGCTCGCGGTACTGGGTGTACGAGTGCTTCACCGCCGTCGAGCCGCCGGTGATCTGCATGCCGAAGGCCGGGTCGTTGTAGGCCGGGTCGGCGTTGCCGTGCACGGCCTGCACGCGGCTCCAGTCGGCGTCCAGCTCTTCGGCCAGCACCATGGCCAGGCCGGTGTGCGTGCCCTGGCCGAACTCCAGTCGGTTGATGGTGACGGTGACCGTGCCATCGCGCGCGATCTTCACGAAGGCGGCGGGCTGCTGGTCGGGCTTCAGCCCAGTGGCGGCCGGGGCCGCACCCTGCTGGGCGCTGGACATGAGGGGGTAGGCGCCGAGCGCGAAACCGGAGGCCGTGGCGATCTTCAGGAAGCTGCGGCGCGCAATGCCTTCTGGCGCCTCGGCGTCCTCCAGGCGGTGGGCCAGCGCGGGCGGCAGGTGGGCGCGGATCTGGTCGGCGGTGTGGGTGTTCAGGTGCATGGTGCTTCGTCCTTTCAGGCCAGCGTGCGGGCCGCGTCCTTGATGGCGATGCGCACGCGCGCATAGGTGCCGCAACGGCAGATGTTGCCGGCCATGGCACCGTCGATCTCGGCATCGCTGGGTTTCGGGTTGGCCTTGAGCAGCGCGGTGGCGCTCATGATCTGGCCGCTCTGGCAGTAGCCGCACTGCGCCACGTCGGCCTTCACCCAGGCCTGCTGCACGGCCTGGCCGACGCGGTCGGTGGCCACGGCTTCGATGGTGGTGATCTTCTGGCCCACGGCCGAGGCGATGGGCGTGACGCAGGAGCGGATGGCCGCGCCGTTCAAGTGCACGGTGCAGGCGCCGCAGAGCGCCGCTCCGCAACCGAACTTGGTGCCGGTCATGCCCAGGGTGTCGCGCAGGGCCCAGAGGATGGGGGTGGATTCGTCGGCGTCGACGCGAACGTCCTTGCCGTTGATGTTGAGCGTGGTAGGCATGCGTGGGTTCTCCTGTCGTGGGTGGAAGCGGTACACAAGTGAATGAATGTTCATTCGTTATCTGCTGAAAATGGTGACGCAGTTAGAGCTTTTTTTCAAGCCTTCAGGCCATCCCAACACAGGCCGAAAGCTTGCGCCAGAGACGCTTCCGTGTCGGGCAGGTCGCCGCTGCGCAACAGGCTTGCCGTGTCGCGCACCGAGCCAAAAAAATGGGCGGCCAGCAGCATGGTCGGCGCGTCCTTGACAATCTGCTGAGCCCGCGCTTCGTCGAAAAAACGCAGGCAGCCGGCGGCAAAGCGCGCCGAGAACTGGCGCGAAGCCTCGCTGAACCAGGGCGAGTTGTAGTACTGGTCCATGAACACGGCTTCGGGCCCATGCGCCAGGCGGTGGCGCAGCAGGCGCATCCAGTTCTGCTGGAACCGGGTGCGAAAGGGGGTGGAAGGATCGACCTCCGCGTCGATCAGCGCGGCCAGCGCGCCCTTGACCTGCTCGTACAGCGCGTTGAGCAGCTCTTCCTTGGAGCGGTGGTAGACGTACAGCGTGCCGGTGGCCAGGCCGGCCTCGCGCGCGATGCCGGCCATGGTCAGCCCGCTCAGGCCGACGCGCTCGACCAGCGCCAGGGTGGCACGGGCAATGGCCTGCTGTTTGTCGTCGTCCTTGGGTTTCATGAGGGCGCGATCTTAAGCGAATGAATGTTCATCCGTCAATCAAAGAATGGCCCAGGGAACAAGGTGCTTGCTTCAGAAATGCCGCGGAACCGGCCTTGCCGGGCCGCTGGCATTGCCCCCTTGAGGGGTGGCGCGCAGCCGCAGCGGTGGGTCAAGCCATGCCGTGGCACTTCTTGTACTTTTTCCCGCTGCCACACGGGCAGGGGTCGTTGCGGCCCGGCGTGGCCTCCTTGCGCACCGGCTCCACGCGAGGCCCCAAACTCTTGCCGATCTGGTGCAGGTCGTAGACCGCCCAGATGGCGGCGCCGAAGGCGTTGAGCCGGTCGTCGCTCACGCTGGGCGGGCCGTCCTCGGCGTGCATGTTCACCGTGGGGGTGTCGGTGTCGTCCTCGGTCAGCGCGACCACCTTGTCGAGCGCCTCGTCGATCCAGGCGGCGGTCTCCTTGTCGCGCGGCGGCTCCCAGTCCTCGCCGAAGTTCTCCACCACGAACATGAAGCCCAGCGCCCACACCTGGGCGTAGGCCGGCAGTTCCTGGTCCTGGAACTCGGCGCGCTCTTCGTCCGGCAGCGCGGCCACGGCGCCGCGCACATCCATCAGCTCGGGGTGGTAGCTGCGCTCGTCCTCCAGCGTGTCCACGGGTGCGGCCAGCGATGCCGCCACCTCGGCCTGGCGGCGCGACCACAGGTCCATGAAACGCTCGTACTGCGCGGTGTTGCTGAAATGCGTGCCGTCGTCCTGCGGCGCGGTGGGCAGCGGGCCGGTGCCCAGCAGCACCGGCAGCCACTCGGCGGGCTCGATCGGGCGGCGCGTGCACAGCAGTGCGGCCATCGCGCCTTCGCAGAACTCCCATTGCGGCACCTCGTCGCCGCGCGTGCGCAGGTCGTCCAGGATGGCGTCGAGCGCGTCGTAGTCGTCATGGTCCAGCGCGCCGGCCGGGTCGAAGGGGGTGTTCGTCGTTGTCATGGTGCAAAAAAGCCGGGGTTTTATGATGCCCCGCAGTGTATTCCCCGGTACACCCAAGAAAGCCCGCATGCTCGACCGCCTCAACGCCCTCTATCCCGTGCGATACACCGCTTTCGCGCTCTGCGCGCTGATCGCGCTGCTGAGCCTGTTCACGCTGGTGGCCTTCGGCCTCGGGGGGTTCACGTTCCTGCTGTTCGGGGCCCTGTCAGCGGTGGGCGTCTGGGACCTGCGGCAAACCAAGAGCTCGGTGCTGCGCAACTACCCGGTCATCGGGCACCTGCGCTTCATGCTGGAGAAGATCCGGCCTGAGATCCGCCAGTATTTCCTGGAGAACGACACCGACGCCACGCCCTTCTCGCGCAGCCAGCGCAGCCTGGCCTACGCGCGCGCCAAGGGCGAGACCGACAAGCGCCCCTTCGGTTCGCAGCTGGACATGAATGCCGACGGCCACGAGTGGCTCAACCACTCGCTGCAGCCGAGCACGCTGGCCACACACGACTTCCGCGTGCTGATCGGCGGCGACGCGTGCACGCAGCCCTACGACGCCAGCATCTTCAACATCTCTGCGATGAGCTTCGGCGCGCTCTCGGCCAACGCGATCCAGGCGCTCAACGCCGGTGCGAAAAAGGGCGGCTTCGCGCACGACACGGGCGAGGGCTCGATCTCCGCCTGGCACCGCCTCAACGGTGGCGACCTGATCTGGGAGATCGGTTCGGGCTACTTCGGCTGCCGCGACGAGACCGGCCGCTTCAGCCCCGAGCGTTTCCAGGCCAACGCGATCGACCCGCAGGTGAAGATGATCGAGATCAAGCTGAGCCAGGGCGCCAAGCCGGGCCACGGCGGCGTGCTGCCCGGCCCCAAGGTCACGCCCGAGATCGCCGCCGCGCGCGGCGTGCCGGTGGGCATCGACTGTGTCTCGCCCTCGTCGCACAGCGCGTTCACCACGCCGATCGAGATGATGCATTTCATCACCCAGTTGCGTGAACTCTCGGGCGGCAAGCCGGTCGGCTTCAAGCTGTGCATCGGCCACCCCTGGGAGTGGTTCGCCATCGTCAAGGCCATGCTGCAGACCGGCGAGCGGCCGGATTTCATCGTGGTCGATGGCGCCGAGGGCGGCACCGGCGCGGCGCCGCTGGAGTTCACCGACCACGTGGGCGCCCCGCTGCAGGAAGGCCTGCGCCTGGTGCACAACACCCTGGTGGGCGTGAACCTGCGCGAGCACATCAAGGTCGGCTGCGCCGGCAAGGTGGTGAGCGCCTTCGACATCGTGCGCGCCATGGCCATCGGCGCGGACTGGTGCAACAGCGCGCGTGGCTTCATGTTCGCGCTGGGTTGCATCCAGGCGCAGAGCTGCCACACCGGCCACTGCCCCACCGGCGTGACCACGCAGGACCCGGTGCGCCAGCAGGCGCTGGTGGTGCCCGACAAGGCCCAGCGCGTGTTCCATTTCCACCAGAGCACGCTGATGGCGCTGCAGGAACTTGTGCAGGCCGCCGGGCTGCAGCACCCGCGCCAGATCACCTCGCACCACCTGGTGCGCCGCGTGAGCGAGAACGAGGTGCGCCTGCTGGCCAACCTGCTGCCCTCCACGCCACCCGGCGCGCTGCTGACCGACCTGACGGCGCAGCACGCGGTGTTCACGACCTATTGGGAGCGGGCCAGCGCGGAGCGGTTCAGCCTGGCCTGATCCGAGCAGCGAGCTACTTGCTCGCGGTTGCCGTCGGCACGTCGGTGCCCGTCGTGGGCATGCCATCCTTCTCGGCCGCACGGTCGAACATCAGGGTTCGGCCAAACACCAGCTGGACCCACTGAGGGTAGGTATAAGCCGTTCCCTTGTTGTGATCGATGATGGCGCCGATGCCGCCGCCGAGAATGATGTTGCCAAACATGCCGCCATTCGCGCGTGAAACGGCTTTGGCCACAGCCTCTGGGTTCGACGGATCCTTGCACACGATGTCCAGGTCTTTGCTGGAGCGGCGCACCTGCACGGTGTCACCGGATTTCATCTGGACGACGCCGTAGTCGTTGGTGAGCTTGCATTCCGCGCCGGCCACCACCTGCCCTTCCGGCGTCTTCGTCTCCACCTTCATCGGATGGGTCACGTCGTTGATCACCGAGGCGCAGCCGGTGAGCGAAAGCGCGCCGAGCGCAAACAGACAAAAACGGATCATGAAAAACCTCCCGGGTTTGTTGAAAGCCCGGGAGTTTATCAATACTTTTTACTTACTACCCCCTACCGTATTTCACCTGTCTCGCCCATTGAATTCCTGCACCGGGACCGTGCTCAGGTCCAGTCCCTCGATGCAGCGCAGGTTCACCGCCGCCACGGCGTTGCCCTTGGGATCGACGCCCTCGGCGTAGGGATGCATGCCGCACGTGGGGCAGAAGCGGTGCTTGATGAGGTGCTTGTTGAACAGGTAGGTGCTGGCCGCGTCCTCGGGGGTTTTCAGCGTGAACTGGTCGCGCGGCACGAACCAGAGCAAGGACCCTTTGCGGGAACAGATGGAGCAGTTGCACGACAGGGCGCTGCCGATCTCGCCCTCGACGTCGAACGCGACCTTGCCGCAATGGCAACTGCCGGAATAGCGTGTGCTTGCCATGGAAGAACCTCGCAAACCTGGAAGGGGAAAGTCAGTTGTAGCAAACCAGGACCGCACACACCGCCGACGCCAAAGCCGCCCCGGTGCGCACATGGTTCCAGCGCGTCCATTCGCGCACGTAGACCGGCCAATATGTTGCCGCTTCGGCAGACGTGGCCTCCAGGCGCGCAAGGCGGTTGTTGCGCGGCACATTGAATGCCCCGGTCACACCGAACGTCCCCACCGCATAGAGCAGCCCTGCCACCAGCAACGCTGAGGACGCGGTCATCAGCGCCACCGCCAGACAGGCGATGGACAGCAGCAGGGTGCCCATGAACGCCCCCATGAACCACGGGTTGATCACCACGACGTTGATGCGCTGCATGGCGGCCACGCCCTGCGCGGCGGGCAGTTGCGCCAGCGCCTTCATCACGAAGCTGGAGAAGCCGAAGAACACGCCCCCCACCGTGGCCGCGCCAAGGGCGGTGAGCAGGGCCAGCAGGTCGGTGCCGCTCATGGTTCGACCTTCGCGCCCTTTTCCCGCAGCAGCTCGCGCAGCACCGAGCGGTGGCAGTGCGACTCGTCCTCGCAGTAGCAGCCGACGGAAAAATCCGATCCGTGCGACAGCGCGGCAAGCAATTCCAGGTTGCGCGCGCTCTCGGGTGTGGCCATCTCGGCGCGGTACTTGCGCGTGAAGGCGCTCCACTGCGCGGGCGTCTCGGCGGACTGACCGAGCTTCATGGTCTCCACGCTGGGCGCGAGGTTGGGGTACCACACGTCGTACCAGTTGCCCGAGGCGAACTCGGTCTTGGGCACGCCGCGCGGCGGCCGCCGCACCGTGCCGATGCGGGTGCCCTCGCCCGCCGCCCTGTCGCTGCCCAGTCGAACCACCCGAATGGCCATGGCCGTCTCCTTGTGAAACTTCAGATGCGCGAGCCGTCTTCCAGAAAGCGCTCCTCGCGCTCCAGCCTGCCCTGTTCGTTGTACCGTTTGCGGCGCAGCAGCAGCCCGCGTTCGCCATGTTCGTCCTCGCGCACGAGCACGCCTTCTTCGTTGAAGTACTTCTGCCAGCCCCAGAGGCGGCCATTGCGCTCGGCGTTGACGGCCGCGGGCTTGCCGTTGTCCCAGAAGCTCTCGATGGTGCGCTCCTGCTCGCGGCCTTCGCGGCGGATCTGCTGGCGCATTTTCGGCTGGCCGTTCAGGTACCACTGCTGGATGCGCTGCTCGTAGCCCTGGGCCCAGGTGGATTCCTGCGTGAGCTGGCCGCTCTCGGCCCATTCGCGCGCCGTGCCCTCGCGGCCGCCCGGGCCGCCGGGATCGCGCTCGATGAAATCGGTTTCGGAACGCGGCTGGCCCGAGGCGTAGAACACGCGCTTGATGCGCCGGCCGTCCTTGAGTTCTTCGTTGCGCACCAGCCGGCCTTCGCGGTCGAGCACGCTCAGGCGCTGCATCTGGCCCTTGAGGTAGCTCACGGTGCCCGAGGATTTGCCGGGTTCGCGGTACAGCGTGACCTCGCTCGCGCGCCCGCCGTGGCCGCAGACATCGCGGTCCTGCGGCAGCACGCTGGTCGGCGCGCAACGCAGTTCCTTCAGCGTGCCGTCCGCGAGGTAGGCGATGGTGAGCACCGTGCGGCGCTCGTCAGCGAAGTGCAGTTCTTGCAGGTACCCGGCCTCGGCAAAGTTTTTCTGCACGCCCACGTTGCTGCCGTTGTCGAGGTTCTCCTCCTTGCGCAGCGTGCCCTTGGCATCGAAGGTGCGCGCCACGCCGTGGCGGTTGCCGCGCTCGTTGACGCTGTACTCGCGCCGCTCGCCGTCCGCCAGCACCATCACCACGGGGCCGACGAAGCGGCCTTCGCGCAGGGTCTGCTCGCGGCGGCGCACCTGGCCGTCCTCGTCGGTGCAGCGCATCACGCCGCTCTTGCCGGCCGTGGTGTGGCCGTTGTTCGGGTTCACGCTCTCGCCGTTGAGTTCGCAGCGCTGCACGGCCCAGGACGGGGCACAGACCATCAGCGCGATGCTCAGCCCCAGGAGCTGGCGTTCAAACCGCATGGGCAGGGCTCGTCCATTCGCGGCAGATGGTCACGCCGATGCGCTCCATGCGCCGGGCCATGCAGAGCACGGCGTCGTCCTTGCTGACCAGCGTGGCACGGTGCGCAGCGGCGAGGTCGATGAACTTCTGGTCGTCGGCGTCCTTGCAGGTGAAGGCGGCCTTGGAGGCTTCGGGCACGAGCCGGGCGCAGCGGTCAAACGCATCGAGCACGGCCTGCGCGGGCCGGTCCTGGGCCGCCAGGCGGCGCGCGATCTGCGGGTAGGCCAGCACGCGCACCAACTCTTCGCGCATGGCGGCGGTGGCCAGCCACTGGCCATGCGAGCGCTCCAGTGCCTCGCGCAGGGGCGCGGTGGCGGGGTCCTGGAAGACGAACAGATCGAGCGCGATGTTGGTGTCGAGCACGACGGTGTCCATGTCAGCCGGTCTTTCTCGCGGTGAGATCGAAGCGGAACAGCCGGCACTCGATCGGGCCGTTCCACAGCGGCACGCGGCGCGATTCCTTGAAGCGCATCTTGCCGGGCAGCTTGAGGTCGGGCGTGAGCAACCAGGCGCTCCAGCCCGCGTAGTGGGTCTTCCAGTGCGCGGCGAGCTGGTTGAAGAAGTCGCTGCCGTCGCCGCCATCGGCCATCTGCGCGCTCTCGCGGCCCTGGCCGGCGGCGGGTGGCGGCGGCGCGCCCACGGTGAAGGTGCGGGGCGCGCGCGGTGCCATGCGCTGGGCCCGGGCGCTGGCGTTTTCACCAGCCACGCCGGCGGCGGCGATGCGCTCGCCGTAGGGCGGGTTGAGCAGCAGCACACCGGGGCGCGCGGTGGGCGGCGTGCGCTGCAGCGCGTCGCCGCCGCGCAGCTCCACGGCATGGGCCACACCGGCGCGCTCGGCGTTGCGCTGCGCGAAATCGACCATGCGGAATGACACGTCGCTGCCGAAGACGATGGGCGCATGGCCCGTCGGCCACTCGCGCTGCTGTTGCGCGGCATCGGCCTTGATGGCCTGCCACACGTGCGGCTGGAACGGCAGCAGTTTCTCGAACGCGAAACGGCGCAGCTGGCCCGGCGCGATGTTCAGCGCGATCTGCGCGGCCTCGATCACCACCGTGCCGCTGCCGCAGCAGGGGTCGTACAGCGGCGCGATGGCGTCCAGCGGCGTGTCGATGCCCGCCTCCCAGCCGGTGGCCGCGATCATGGCGGCGGCCAGGGTTTCCTTCAACGGTGCGTCGCCCTTGTCCTCGCGCCAGCCGCGCTTGAACAGCGGCTCGCCCGAGGTGTCGATGTACAGGCTCACCGTCTCGGTGGTCAGGTGCACGTAGATGCGCACATCGGGCCAGGTGGTGTTCACGCTGGGGCGCTCGCCGCGCTTGGCGCGGAAGCGGTCGCAGATCGCGTCCTTCACCTTGAGCGCGGCGAAGTTCAGCGAGGTCAGCGGGCTGTGCTGCGCGGTGATCTCGACCTTGATGGTCTCGGCCGGCGTGAACCAGATTTCCCAGGCCACCTCGCCCGCGGCGTTGTACAGGTCCTGCTCGTTGCGGTAGCCGCCGTGCCAGAGCTGCACCAGCACGCGCTGCGTGAGGCGGCTGTGCAGGTTCAGGCGCAGGGCATCGCGCCACGAGGCATTGAGCGCGACACCGCCGCGCGCCTTGTAGGGCGAGGCTTCGCCGGTGATGCGCTGCACTTCGGCGGCGAGCATTTCCTCCACGCCGGCGGCGCAGGGCAGAAAAACTTGAAGTTGGTTCACAGTGCTTTGCGCAGGTTGGCGGGCGCGATGCGCAGCGCCTCGCGGTATTTGGCCACGGTGCGGCGCGCGCACTCGATGCCCTGCTCGCGCAGCAGGTCGGAGAGCTGGTTGTCCGACAGCGGCTTGGCGGGCTCCTCGGCAGCGATGAACTGCTTGAGCAGCGCGCGCACCGCCGTGCTGGAGGCGTTGCCGCCGGTCTCGGTGCCCAGCGATGAGCCGAAGAAGTACTTGAGTTCGTAGGTACCGAAGGGCGTGGCCATGTACTTGGCGGTGGTCACGCGGCTGATGGTGGATTCGTGCAGGCCGAGTTCGTCGGCGATCTCGCGCAGCACCAGCGGGCGCATGGCGAGTTCGCCGTGCATGAAGAAGTTGCGCTGGCGCTCGACGATCGCGCTGGACACGCGCAGGATGGTGTCGAAACGCTGCTGGATGTTCTTGATGAACCAGCGCGCCTCCTGCAGGCGCTGCTGCATGGCGGCGTGGCCGGCCTCGCCGCCGCCGTCGCGCCCGCCGCGGTTCTGCCGCATGGCGTTGGCGTAGACATCGTGCACGCGCAGGCGCGGCATCACGTCGGGGTTGAGGATGACCTTGAAGCCTCGGCCGGCGCGCGTGACGATGACGTCGGGCACGACCACGTTGCGCTCCACGTCGACGAAGCGGCGGCCCGGCTTGGGTTCGAGGCGGGCGATCAGGCCGAGCGCGGCGCGCGCGGTCTCGTCGTCGATGCCGCAGAGGTTGCACAGGCGCTTCACGTCGCGCTTGGCCATGAGCTCCAGCGGCTGGTTGCAGATGGCGAGCGCGGCGCGCGCCTCGGCGGTGTTGCGCAGCTCCAGGATCTGCAGGCGCAGGCATTCGCCCAGATCCCGCGCGCCCACGCCCGAGGGCTCCATGTGCTGCAGCAGCTGCAGCGCCACCGCCAGGCGCTGCTCCAGCGCCTCGCGCGCCTCCAGCGCGTCGTTCGGGTCGCCCGCGAGCTGGGGCGTGCCCGAGAGATGCAGCCAGGCGTCGGCCAGTTCGGCCAGGCTTTCTTCCAGGTAGCCGTCGTCGTTGAGCGATTCGATCAGGAAGTACAGCGCGGCGCGGTCTTCGTCCGACAGGCGCAGGCAGCGTGCCTGGTCGTGCAGGTGGTCCTGCAGGCTGACCGGAGCACGGGCCAGGTCGGCGGCGCTGGCGGTTTCGTCGCTGTCGCCCGAACCGTTGTTGCGCGCGGGCGCGTCGCCGCCCCACTCGCTGTCGTCAGGCGCCATCTCCACCGTGCCGTCGCCCTCCCAGCTTTCCTCCACCGGGGTGGCGCCGTCCAGCTTGCTTTCCAGCCCATCGCCGTCAGCGCTGTCGGTGCTCGCGCTGGTGGATTCGAGCGATGAGGACAAAGACACCGGCGCCTCGGGCAGGGCCGCCTCGGCGATCTGCTCGCCGGCGCTCACCGGCACATCGGTCTGCTCCAGCCCGAAGGTCTCGCGCTCGGCGATTTCCTCCGCGCGTTCGAGGAAGGGGTTGTCGTCGAGCATCTGCTCGACTTCCTGCGCCATCTCCAGCGTGGACAGCTGCAGCAGCCGGATCGACTGCTGCAGCTGGGGCGTGAGCGCCAGGTGCTGCGAGACGCGGAGCGAAAGGCCTTGTTTCACAAGCCCCCCCGCCGCGCTTTGCGCGCCCCCCCCAGGGGGGCGCACCCTGGGCCCGGCAAAGCCGGATCCTCGGGAGCCCTGGTGAATGCAGGCCCTCGCGGGCGTTCTGATGCGAGCGACATGCCGACCCTCACATCCTGAAGTGTTCGCCGAGATACACCCGGCGAACGTCGGCGTTTTCCACGATCTCTGCGGGGGTGCCGCTGGTGAGCACGTGGCCGTCGTTGATGATGTAGGCGCGGTCGCAGATGCCCAGCGTTTCGCGCACGTTGTGGTCGGTGATCAGCACACCGATGCCACGCGATTTGAGAAAACCGATGATGCGCTGGATCTCGATCACGGCGATCGGGTCGATGCCGGCGAAGGGCTCGTCGAGCAGGATGAAGCGCGGCTCGGTGGCCAGGGCGCGGGCGATTTCCACGCGGCGGCGTTCACCGCCGGAGAGTGCCGGCGCGGGCGAATCGCGCAGGTGCTCCACGTGCAGGTCCTGCAGCAGGGCGTCGAGCCGGGCTTCGATGGTGGCACGGTCCAGCGACTTGCCCTGCTCGTCCTCCTGCAGCTCCAGCACGGCGCGCACGTTGTCGGCCACGCTGAGCTTGCGGAAGATCGAGGCCTCCTGCGGCAGGTAGCCCAGTCCCAGGCGCGCGCGGCGGTGGATGGGCAGGCTTTCGATCGGCTGGTTGTCCAGCAGGATCTGGCCCGCGTCGGAGCGCAGCAGGCCGACCAGCATGTAGAAGGACGTGGTCTTGCCCGCGCCGTTGGGCCCGAGCAGGCCGACCACCTCGCCCTTGAAGACCGCGAGCGACACGTCCTTGACCACCTTGCGGCTGCCGTAGGACTTCTGCAGGCCGCGCGCCTCGAGGCGGCTGACCACCGGGGCGGGGCGGCCCCTGGGGGAGGCCGCCGGGCTGGGAGAGGCATCCGTCACTGGCGGCCCTCTTCAAGCTGGGGACTGGGTTTGAGTGTGGCCGGCGGGGCGGGCGGCGGTGGGGTGGCAGGGACGCCGCCCTCCTTCGGCACGGGCGTGAGCATGGCGCGCACGCGGCCGGTGGGG
Organism: Hydrogenophaga sp.; assembly: GCA_018993155.1. Lineage (GTDB taxonomy): Bacteria > Pseudomonadota > Gammaproteobacteria > Burkholderiales > Burkholderiaceae_C > Hydrogenophaga. The sequence continues at coordinate 63,035 of JAGKSX010000069.1, read as the reverse complement.
TTCTGCGGCGTGCGGTTGGCCACGCCACCGTCCACGGTGAACACGTCGGTGGTGTTGTTGTAGACGATCACGTTGCCCGTGGTCTCGTCGTTCAGTTGCGTGCCCTTGAAGCGCTTGAGCACCGCGTTGCCGGTGAAGCGCACGGTGTCGGCCTTGCCGTCGTAGTCGATGCGCTGGCCCGTGCCTTCGATGAACTCGTCGACCAGGTCGCGCTTCTGGCGGAAGAAGCCGGGTTTGCCGTGCACGATGCCGAACTGGTTGCCCTGGGCGTCCTGCCGCACCTCGACCTGGTCGCCACGGATGATGATGGTGCCCTTGGTGATGACCACGTTGCCGGTGAACACGCTGGTCTGGCGCGCGTCGTCGTGGCGCAGCGCATCGGCTTCGGCGTTCAAGGGCAGGTTGCGGTCGGCTTTTTCGGCCTGGGCAGGGCTCGCGCACCACAGCGCGGCGGACAGGCAGAGGGCCCAGGGAACGGCGCGGCGGGAAGTGGAAAGGAAGGGCATGGGATTTGAGGGCACGAAACTTGCATTCATTGTAGCGGCGACAACTTCAATCCCCGGGGCAGTGCCGCACAAACCACAAGGCCCGCACGGGGCGGGCCTTGTGAGCAGGGCAAGCGGCGGTTTCAGGCCTTGGCGCGCAGCTCGGCGATCAGGGCATTGGCCACCACCAGGGTGCGCGGGCCCTGCCCAGGCAGGTAGTAGCGGCCGCCGATGCCCAGCGCAGGCGTGCCCTCCACCCCGTAGGCATCCTGCAGGTTCACGGCCTGCTGGGCCTTCTGGCCGGTCGCGGCGATGTCGAAGATCTCGGTGAACTTCGCGCGGTCCACGCCCTGCTTGCCCACCCAGTCGATGATGGCCGGCGGCGTGGTCAGCGGCAGGCGCTCCACATGGATGGCCTGGAAGACCTTGGCGTGCAGCTTGTCGACCAGGTTCATGGCCTCCAGCGTGAAGTACAGGCGCTGCATGGGCACGAACTGCGGGCTGAAGGCGACCGGCATGCGCCTGACGGTCACATGCGCCGGCTTCTTCTGGATCCAGTCGTCGAAGATCGGCTCGAAGTTGAAACAGTGGATGCAGCTGTAGGCAAAAAACTCCAGCACCTCGACCTGGCTCGCCGGGCTCTGCACCGGGGCCGGCTTGGCCAGGCGCATGAAGTCCACGCCCTCCTTGGGCCCCACGCGCTGCGCCAGGGCGGGCGTGAGGGTCAGGCCGCTGGCGGCGCCCAGGGCGGTGGTGCCGGCGGCCAGCAGGGAACGGGAGAAATCGCGACGTTGCATGAAATGAAACTCCAGGGGAACAGGCCCGGTTGGGGCTGGCCGAAGCGGCAAAAGTTCCCGCCGGAGGATCGCCTCAGCGCTGCACGCGCACCAGGGCCGATTCGATGTGATTGACCTGCAGTTGCTCCAGCGTCAGGTCGGCCAGGGCCTTCTGGTTGAAGGGGCCCACGCGCACGCGGAACACCGTGCGGCCGTTCTGCTCGCGCTCGCTGATCGCGGCATCGATGCCCAGCATGGCGAGCTTGGCGCGCTGGGCCTCGGCGTCTTCCGGCGTGCGGAAGGCGCCGGCCTGCACGAAGTAGGTGAAGGGGTCGGCCCCGGGGGGGGCGGCGGCCGTGGTGGCCGGCGTGGTGGGCGCTGGCGCGGCAGCCCCGGGCTGGCCCAGGCGCGACTGCACCAGGTCGCCCAGCGGGTCGGCGGCCGGGCGGGTGGCCGCGCCGGTGGCGGGCGCGGCCGGCGCCGGCAGGGGCTGGCCATCGGCCGGAGGCACCACGATGGCGCCCGGCGCCTGCGCGGCCGGCACGGCGGGCGCCGGGGTGGCCGGCACGGGGGCGCCACCCAGGCTGCGGTTCGGGTTCCAACCCTTGTTGCGCTCGGCCTCGAGCGCGTCCTGATCGGGATTGCGCGAGACGTTGCGGTCCACGAACGGGATCGGCACGCGCGTCACGTACACCGCCACGGCCAGTGCGGCGCCCAGGCCCACGAGCAGGCCGATGACGAAACCCATCAGGGTGCCGCCAAAGCTGCTTCGGCTGGTGGAGGATTTCTTTTTCATCGCTTGTTTCACCATCACATCTTCTGCGGGGCACTGACGCCCAGCACGGCCAGCCCATTGTGCAACACCTGCGCGGTGGCCTTCACCAACGCCAAGCGGGCCGTTTTCACCGCCTCATCATCGACCAGGATGCGCTCGGCGTCGTAGTAACTGTGGTAACTGGCCGCAAGCTCGCGCAGGTAGAAGGTGACGTCGTGCGGCGCGAAGTCGCGCGCGGCGTCGCTCAGCATCGCCGGGTACTTGGCCAGCAGCAGCATCAGGGCCTGGGCCGGCGCGCTGTCGAGCGCGGACAGGTCGGCGTCGGCCAGCGTGCTGGCATCGCCGCCCCACGAGGCCAGCACCGAGCAGATGCGCGCGTGCGCGTACTGCACGTAGTACACCGGGTTGTCGTTGTTCTTCTGCACCGCCAGATCGACATCGAAGGTGTACTCGGTGTCGGGCTTGCGGCTGAGCAGGAAGAAGCGCACCGCGTCCTTGCTGGTCCATTCGATCAGGTCGCGCAGCGTGACGTAGCTGCCCGCGCGCTTGCTGATCTTGACCTCTTCGCCGCCGCGCACCACCCGCACCATGGTGTGCAGCACGTAGTCGGGGTAGCCCTGGGGAATGCCCACGCCCGCGGCCTGCAGGCCGGCGCGCACGCGCGCGATGGTGCCGTGGTGGTCCGTGCCCTGGATGTTGATGACCTTGCTGAAGCCGCGCTCCCATTTGGCGATGTGGTACGCCACGTCGGGCACGAAGTAGGTGAACGAGCCGTCGGACTTGCGCATCACGCGGTCCTTGTCGTCGCCGTACTCGGTCGACTTGAGCCAGAGCGCGCCGTCCTGCTCGTAGGTCTTGCCGGCGTCGATCAGCTTCTGCACCGTGGCCGCCACGCGCCCGCTGGTGTACAGGCTGGACTCCAGGTAGTAGTGGTCGAACTTCACCGCGAAGGCCTGCAGGTCCAGGTCCTGCTCGTGGCGCAGGTAGGCCACGGCGAACTGGCGGATGCCGTCGAGGTCGTTCACGTCGCCGCTGGCGGTGAACTCGCGGTCGTCGGCCTTCACGGTCTGCTTCGCGAGGAAGTCGTTGGCGATGTCCTGGATGTAGTCACCGTTGTAGGCGGCCTCGGGCCAGTCCGCATCACCCGGCTTGACGCCCTGGGCGCGCAGCTGCGTGGAGGTGGCCAGGGTGCCGATCTGCACGCCCGCGTCGTTGTAATAGAACTCGCGGTGCACGCTCCAGCCCTGGGTGCCGTAGAGGTTGCAGATCGCGTCGCCCAGCGCGGCCTGGCGGCCGTGGCCCACGTGCAGCGGGCCGGTGGGGTTGGCCGAGACGAACTCGACCATCAGGCGCTGGCCGTTGGACGGCTGCATGCCGAACGCGTCACCGCCCTGCAGCACCTCGCGCACGATCTGCTGCTTGGCCTCGGGCTTGAGGCGGATGTTGAGGAAACCCGGGCCGGCCAGGTCGATCTCCGACACCCAGCGCTGGTACACCGGCTGCGCCAGCAGCAGGGCGCGCAGGCTCTCGCCGAGCTGGCGCGGGTTGAGCTTGAGCGGTTTGGCCAACTGCATGGCCGCGGTGCTGGCGAAGTCGCCATGGGCCGCCACCTTGGGCGATTCGAACGCCGCCTTGGCGCCGGCACCGGGCGAGAGGCTTTCCAGCGCGGCGGCGAGGCCGTCCAACAGTTCCTGTTTGATCTTGAGCATAGGGGCGGAATTTTACGGGGGCCGCCTTTCACGGCGGGATCGGCGCCCTGGTGGCACCCTGCGGGGCTACACCGGCTCAGCGCGCGCTGATGCCGAAGCGCTCGCCAGTGAGGCCTTCGAGGTCGATCTCGGGCGGGCGCCCGGCCACCAGGCTGGCCACGATGCGGCTGGTGCCGCAGGCCTGGGTCCAGCCGTTGGAGCCGTGCCCGCTGTTGAGGAACAGGCCGAGCCAGCGCGTGGGCCCCAGGATGGGTGGGCCATCGGGCGTCATGGGGCGCAGGCCGGCCCAGAAATCCACCCGCTGTTCGTCCATGCCGCGCGGGATGAACTCGCGCACCACGCGCAGCAGCATGTCGCGCTGGGCCGGGTCGGCGCTCAGGCCATAGCCGCCCAGCTCGGCCATGCCCGCCGCGCGGATGCGCCCGCCCAGGCGCGAGATCATGACCTTGTTGTGCTCGTCCATCAGCGCGGGACGGATGTCGGGCGCGTCCTCCCGCAGCGGCACGGTGATCGAATAACCCTTGAGCGGGTAGACCGGCAGGTTCAGCCCCAGCGGGCGCAGCAGGAAGGGCGCCTGGTTGCCCAGGGCCACTACGCAGGCGTCGGCCGTCAGCCGCCCGGCCGAGCTGCGCACGCCGGTGACGCGGTCCCCTTCGGTCTCCAGCGCCTCGACCGTGGTGTTGAAGCGCAGCGCCACCCCCTGGTCGCGCAGCAGCTGCGCCAGCGACTGGGCGAACCGGTGGCTGTCGCCCGAGGCGTCGGCGGGCAGCTGCAGCGCACCGGCGATGCGGGCGCTGCGCTGCGCCAGCGCGGGCTCGCAGGCATCGACCTCGTTCGGCTCCAGCCAGCGCCAGGGCACGCCGAAGCTGTCCAGCGCCCGCGCGGCCAGGCGGCCGAGCTCGGCCTCCTGCGGTGTGCGGAACAGCCACAGCGTGCCGTCGGCGTGGAAGTCGAAGTCGTGCAGGCCGGCTTCGTCGGCCAGGCTGCGCAGGCAGGCCAGGCTGTAGTGCGCCACGCGCTGCATGCGCAGCTTGTTGCGGCGAAAGCTCTCCGGGTTGCATTCGGCCACCCAGCGGGCGATCCAGCGCCACTGGTGCAGGCTGGCCTGCGGCCGGAAGCGGATGGGGGCGTCCGCCTGCAGCAGCATGCGCAGCACCTTGGACACCATGCCGGGCGCCGCCCAGGGGCCGGCGAAACTGGGACACAGGCCGCCGGCATTGCCGAAGCTGGTCTCGCCGGCGGGGCCGGCGTTGCGCTCGACCACGGTCACTTCGTGGCCATCGCGCCAGAGGTAGTAGGCCGTGGCCATGCCGACCACGCCCGCGCCCAGCACCAGGACTTTCATCGTCGGATCGGCTCGCTCGCGCGCCCTCCGGCCCCGCGGCCCGGGGCCGCGCAAGACCGGGTGGTCACTCGATCTTGATGCCGGCCTTCTCGATGATGGCCTGGTACTTGGCCGTCTCGCTGATGATGTACTTGTTGAAGTCGGCCGAGTTGCGGAAGGTGGCGTCAAAGCCCAGGCCGTTGAGCTTGGTCTTGAACGCGGCCGACTTCGTGGAGCGCTCGGTAGCGGACTCCAGCGCCTTCAACACGGGTGCGGGCAGCTTGGCCGGCGCCCACAGGCCATACCAGGAATAGAACTCGAAGTCGCGCAGGCCGGCTTCGCGCATGGTGGGCACATCGGGCAGCAGCGGGCTGCGCACGCGGCCGGTCTGGGCGATGGCGCGCAGGCGGCCGCTCTGCACGTGCGGCAGCGAAGAGAGGAACGGGTCCATCATGGCGTGCACCTGGCCGCCGATCAGGTCCTGCAGCGCGGGTGCGGCGCCCTTGTACAGCGCGATCGGAATGCCCTTGTCGCCCAGGCCGACGTCGGACACGAACTGTGCGATGCCCAGGTGGCCCGCGGAGCCGTAACCGCTGGTGACGAAGCTGTACTTGTTGGGGTTGGCCTTGACCACGTTGACCAGGTCGATCACCGTGTTCGCCGGCACCTGCGGGTTGACGCTGAAGATCAGTGCGCCTTCGGCCACCATGCCGATCGGCGTGAAGTCCTTGATCGCGTCGAACTTGACCTGGCTCTTGTAGAGCAGGGGCGCCGCGGCGTGGATGGAGGCGTTGAAGTACAGCGTGTAGCCGTCGGCATCGGCACGCGCCACCGAGGCGGCGCCGATCAGGCCCGACGCCCCCGGGCGGTTCTCCACCACCACGCTTTGCTTCAGATCCTCGGCCAGGCGCTCGGCCAGGGTGCGGGCCACACCGTCCACCGCGCCACCAGCCGCGTGCGGCACGACGATGACGATGGGCTTGGCGGTGGGATACGGCGCCTGGGCCAGGGCCAGGGGCGCGTGAAGCGCACCAGCAGCGGCCAGGCTGGCCAGGGCGACGCCATAACGGGTGAAAGCGCGGCGATGGATCGATTTCATGGAGACCTCGGATGGTTGGCGGTGGGACGGTGGTGGGGACGCTGTCTCCGGTGACGCCGGTCGAGTGCCGGCTTGCAAATCGGACGTCAGAAGGTGCCTGGGTAGGCGCCTCCGTCGATCAAGAGGTTCTGGCCGGTGATGTAGCCCGCGCGCGCCGAGCAGATGAAGCCGCACAGCGCCCCGAGCTCATGGGCCTCGCCATAGCGGCCGGCCGGGTTCTGGGTGCCGCGCTCGTGCCAGAGCTGGTCGAAGGTCTTGCCCGTGGTGTCGAGCATGCCCAGGATGTGGTGGCGCTGCGCGTCGGTGGCGAACACGCCGGGCAGCAGGTTGTTGATGGTCACGTTGTGGCGCACGGTCTGGCGCGCCAGACCGGCCACGAAACCCACCAGGCCCGAGCGCGCGCCGTTGGACAGGCCCAGCTCCAGTTGCGGCGTCTTGACGCTGCGCGAGACGATGTTGACGATGCGGCCGAAGCGCCGTTCGATCATGCCGTCCACGGTGCGGCGCATCATTTCGATCGGGCCGACCATCATCGAGTCCACCGCGCGGTGCCAGTCGGCCGGCGTCCATTCGCGGAAATCGCCGGGCGGCATGCCGTCGGCGTTGTTGATCAGGATGTCGGGCGCCGGGCAGGCCGCCAAGGCCGCGTCGCGCCCAGCATCGGTGGTGATGTCGGCCGACACCCAGCGCACCGGGGTGCCCGTTTCGGCCTGGATCTCGGCCGCCGCCTGTTCCAGCGTGGCTGGCGTGCGCGCGGCGATCACCACCTCGACGCCCTCGGCCGACAGCTCGCGCGCGCAGGCGCGGCCCATGCCCTTGCTGCCGCCAAACACCAGCGCCTTGCGCCCTGCGATGCCCAGGTCCATGTCAGGCCGCCTTCAGCTCGGGCGAGCTCCAGCCGTACTTCTTGTCCAGCTCCAGCTCCTTGACGATGCGCAGGCCCTTGAGCAGCGCTTCGCCTTCCAGGTTCTTGAGCGGCTTGCGCAGGATGCCGGAGGGCAGGCCAACGGCCTTCATCAGGGACTTGATGGCCACCGGGTTGATGGCGGAGTAGGAGTAATGAAGCATGGGCAGCAGGCCCAGGTAGGCGTCGCGGAAGCTGACCGACACGTCCGGCGTGGTCCAGGGCTTGGAGATCGTCACCATCTCGGCAGGGGCGATGTTGCCGGTCATGTTGGCGGTGCCATGGCCGCCCAGGCTCATGGTCGGCACGACCAGGCCCAGGTTGGGCGAGTCGCAGCACATCACCGACACGTCCGGGCGCGCCTTGAGCACCTGCGCGACCTGGCCCACGCGGGTGGTCGATTCCTTGTGCACAACGTAGTTGGGGTGCTTGAAGATGCGCAGCAGGTTGTCCCAGTGCAGGTCGGTCTTCACGCGCGGCGGGTTGTTGTAGAGGCCCAGCGGCAGGTCGGTGGCATCGGCCACTTCCAGGAAGTAGTCCTCCAGATCGGCCTCGGGGCCGCAGATGTAGGCCGGTGCGGCCAGGATCGCACCGTCGGCGCCGTTGGCACGGGCGAACTTCAGGTAATCGATGGTGGTCTGGGTGTTGTTGCCAGTGCAACCGTAGAAGAACTTCATCTTCCCGGTCTTGAAACGCGCGGTCTCGGCGATGATGGTTTCGCGCTCCTTCTGCGAGAGCATGGAGACTTCGCCGGTCGATCCCATGATGAGCACCGCGCTGGTGCCGTTGTCTTCCTGGAACTTCAGCAGGCTGCGAAAGGCGCCGAAGTCGGGGCTGCCGTCCTGGTTGAACGGCGTGATCAGGGCGACGAAGGAGCCCTCAATTTTCATCTTGCTCATGGAGAGATACCTGGGATGGGGTGGAACGGAAAAACGACCGTCCAGTATGTTCCAAGGGGAGCGATGGTAGTCGCCGCAAGGTCATTTGGAGCCGATCGTTTAGACAGATTGGAAAGAAGCTTATGTCAGGCCGCGCGCAGGCGCCGCGACATGGCCAGCAGGGCCTGATCGAGGTCGGCGATCAGGTCCTGCGGGTCTTCCAGCCCCACGTGCAGGCGCAGGGCCTGGCCGCGCCAGGGCCAGCGCGCCGCGGTGTGGTCGCCGCCCGGCGTGAAGGGAATGACCAGGCTTTCGAAGCCGCCCCAGGACACGCCCAGGCCGAACAGCTGCAGCGCGTCGACGAAGCCGTGCATGTCCTGCACCGAGGTGGTCTTGAGCACCACGGAGAACAGGCCGCAGGCGCCCAGGAAGTCGCGTTGCCACAGGGCGTGGCCCGGGTGGCTGGGCAGGGCCGGGTGCAGCACGGCCTCGACGGCGTCGTGGCCTTCCAGCCAGCGCGCCACCTCCAGGCCGGCGCTGTGGTGCTGGCGCAGGCGCACGCCCAGCGTGCGCAGGCCGCGCAGCGCCAGGTAGGCATCGTCAGGGCTGGTAGTCTGGCCCAGGTCCTGGGCCGCCTGCTTGATCAGCGGCCAGGTCTGCGCGGTGCAGGTGGCGATGCCCAGCATGGCGTCCGAATGGCCGACGATGTACTTGGTGGCGGCCTGGATGGACACGTCCACGCCGTGCTCGAAGGGCTTGTAGAACAGCGGCGTGCCCCAGGTGTTGTCCATCACCACGTGGGCGCCCTGGCGGTGCGCGACCTCGGCAATGGCCGGGATGTCCTGGATCTCGAAGGTCTCCGAGCCCGGCGATTCCACGTAGACGACGCGGGTGTTGGGTCGCATCAGCGCGGCGATGCCGGCCCCGATGCGGGGGTCGTACAGCGTCATCTCGACACCGAAGCGCGCCAGCACGCGCGAGAGGAAGCCGCGCGTGGGGCCGTAGGCGCTGTCGGTCACCAGCACATGGTCACCCTGGCGCAGCAGGCCGGTGAGCACGGTGGTGATGGCGGCCAGCCCCGAGGGGAACAGCTGGGCGCGGTGGCCGCCTTCGAGCTGGGCGATGGCGTCTTCCAGCGCGTGCGTGGTGGGGGTGCCGAAACGGCCGTAGGTGGTAGCGCCCGGCACGTCGGCGGCACGATCGGCCTTGCGCTGCTCCCATTCGGCCATGCTGGACGACAGGATCGTCGAGCCGCGGAAGATGGGCGTGTTGACCAGGCCGCCAAAGCGCTGGGGGTCTCGGCCGAGGGAGGCCAGGCGGGTGCTTTCTTGCATGTGAGGGAACTCCTTGAGCGGCCAGTCTAGGAGCGGGGGCGGAGACGTTTTTTTCCAAATGGGCACTCAATCCACCGTGCAAGTGAAAAAAATTTACCATTGCCGACCCGACACTCGGAAGCACCCATGGACAAGAAAGACCGAGCCATCCTCGCCCTGCTGCAGACCGATGCGCGGCTGCCCGTCAGCGAGATCGCCGAGCGCGTGAGCCTGTCGACCACCGCCTGCTGGAAGCGCGTGCAGCGCCTGCACGAACAGGGCTACATCCGCCAGCAGGTGTGCCTGCTCGACAGCGCCAAACTCGGCCTGGGCGTGACGGTGTTCGTGTCCATCAAGACCAGCCACCACGACCTGCAATGGCTGCGCCGCTTCGCCCTGGGCGTGCGCGACCTGCCCGAGGTGGTCGAGTTCTACCGCATGAGCGGCGACACCGACTACCTGCTCAAGGTGGTGGTGCCCGACATCGCCGGCTTCGACGTCGTCTACAAGAAGCTGATCCAGATCGTGGAGCTGTTCGACGTCAGCTCCAGCTTCGCGATGGAAGAGATCAAGTACACCACCGCGCTGCCGCTCAACTACGCCGCCTGACCCCCCGTGCCAGACGCGGCCTCCATTTCCAACCATGCCACATCCGCGCCAGCACTTTCCCTCCCTGTCCCATTGGGGCGCCTTCACCGCCGTGGTCGAAGACGGCCGCGTGGTCGACTGCCTGCCCTTCGCGCGCGACCCGGTGCCTTCGCCCATCCTGCGCTCCATGCCGGGCATGGTGCATTCGCCGCTGCGCATCGCGCGCCCGGCGGTGCGCGAGGGTTGGCTGCGCCAGCGTGAGGGCAGCGACCGCGCCGCGCGCGGCCACGACCGCTTCGTCGAGGTCGACTGGGACACCGCGCTGGACCTGGTGGCCGGCGAACTGGCCCGGGTGCGCGGGCAACACGGCCACGGCGCGGTCTTCGGTGGCTCCTACGGCTGGTCGTCGGCCGGCGGCCTGCACCACGCGCGCACGCTCACCCAGCGCTTTCTGCACAGCGGCGGCGGCTGCGTCGGACAGGCCGGCAACTACAGCTGGGGCGCGGCCCAGTTCCTGCTGCCGCACGTGATCGGCACCTACGCCCCCGTGACCGGCCGCGTGACCGACTGGCGCAGCGTGCTGGCCCACACCCGCCTGTTCATTGCCTTCGGCGGCCTGCCGCTGCGCAACACCCAGGTCACCTCCGGCGGTGCGGGCGAGCACAGCAGCGCGGCCTGGATCGCCCGCGCCGCCCGGGCAGGCATCGAGTTCGTGGTGATCAGCCCGACGCGCGCCGACGTGCCCGAGGGCCTGAGCGCGCGCTGGATCCCGATCCGGCCCAACACCGACACCGCGCTGATGCTGGGCATGGCCCACACCCTGCTGGCCGAGGACCTGCACGACACCGCCTTCCTTCACACCCATTGCAGCGGCTTCGACGCCTGGGCCCGCTACCTGCGCGGCACGGACGACGGGCAGCCCAAGGACGCGGCCTGGGCCGCCACCATCTGCGGCGTGGACGCCCCCACCATCGCCGAGCTGGCGCGCAGCGCCGCGCGCCAGCGCACCATGATCAACTGCACCTGGTCACTGCAGCGCGCCCACCACGGTGAACAGCCCTACTGGGCCAGCATCGCGCTGGCGGCCGTGCTGGGCCAGATCGGCCTGCCGGGCGGGGGGTTCGCCTTCGGCCATGGGTCCATCAATGGCGCGGCCACGCCACGGCCTGATGTCGCCGCCCCCCGGCTGTCGACCGGCCCCAACCCGATTGGCCGCAGCATCCCGGTGGCGCGCATGGCCGACATGCTGCTGCACCCCGGTGAAACCTATGCCTTCAACGGCCGCACAGGGACCTACCCCGACATCCGACTCGTCTACTGGGCCGGCGGCAACCCGTTCCACCACCACCAGGACCTGAACCGCCTGGTGCGCGCCTGGCAGAAGCCCGAGACCATCGTCGTGCACGACAGCTGGTGGACGCCGACCGCGCGCCGCGCCGACATCGTGCTGCCCGCCACCACCACGCTGGAACGCAACGACGTCGGGGGTTCGTCGCGCGACCGTTACCTGCTGGCAATGAAGCAGGCGATCGCGCCGGTGGGCCAGAGCCGCAACGACTTCGACATCTACCGCGACCTGGCGGCGCGCGCCGGGCACGAGGCCGCGTTCACCGAGGACCGCGACGAGGCCGCCTGGGTGCGCGCCCTCTACGACAGCACCGCCGACAACTGGCGCGCCGCCGGCTTCACCCTGCCCGACTTCGACCGCTTCTGGGAAGAAGGTGTGGCCGAGCTGCCCGAGCCCGAGCGCGAGATGGTGCTGTTCGAGGCCTTCCGCCAGGACCCGCAGGCCGCGCCACTGGGCACGCCGTCGGGCCGCATCGAGCTGCACTCGGCCGCCATCGCGGGCTTCGGCTACGCGGACTGCCCGCCCCACCCGAGCTGGCTCGCCCCCGCCGAATGGCTGGGCGCGGACAGCGCGCGCCAGTGGCCGCTGCACCTGATCAGTTCGCAACCGGCCGACAAGCTGCACTCGCAGCTCGATGCCGGGGTCGTCTCGCGCGAGCAGAAGCTGCGCGAGCGCCAGCGCGTTCGACTGAACCCGGACGACGCACGCGCACGCGGCATCGCCGACGGCGACCTGGTGCGCGTGTTCAACGCGCGCGGCACCTGCCTGGGCGGCGCCACGCTGGACGAGGCCGTGATGCCGGGCGTGGTGGTGATCTCCACCGGCGCCTGGTTCGACAGCGACGGTGGCGAGCCGGAGCGCCACGGCAACCCGAACGTGCTCACGCTCGACCTCGGCACCTCGCGCCTGGCCCAAGGCAGCAGCGCCATGACCGCGCTGGTGGACGTGGCGCTCTGGCACGGCGAGGCCGCGCCCGTGCGCGCCTTCGAACCGCCGACCCTCACCCCCGCCTGAGCGCCACCACCGCCCGGGCGCTCAGCCCGGCGCCGCCAGGTGCGCGCGCGCCGCCGCCTTCACCGCTTCGGTCAGTCGCCGCGCCGACAGCGATTCGTGCGCCCAGTGCTGCCAGTACAGCGACACGTCCACCGTGGCGCCGGGCAGGATTTCCTGCAACGCCGGGCGGTTCTGCAGGTGCTGCTCGGGCACCATGCCCCAGCCCAGGCCGAGCTCGATCGCGGTCTCGAAAGCCTCCACCGCCGGCGCGAAATGGCGCGGGTAGCGCGGCTGGCGCAAACCGAAGTGCTGTTCCAGAAAGGCGTCCTGCAGCGCGTCCTTGCGGTTGAAGATGATGGCCGGCTGCGCCAGCAGCTTGTGCACCGAGACCGCGCCCTTGGGCGTGCGGCAGCGCTGCGCCACCGCCGGCGAGGCCACACAGTGGTAGCGCATCACGCCCAGCGGCTCGGCCACGCAGCCGCGCATGGCCGTGGACAACGCGGTCACGCAGCCCATCACGTCGCCGCTCTTGAGCGCGCTGTGCGTGTGGTCCTGGTCGTCGATCATGATGTCCAGCAGCAGGTGGTGGCGCTTGAGCAGCGCGGCCACGCCAGGCAGGAACCAGCCGGCCACCGAGTCGGCGTTGATCGCCACCGACAGGCTCTGCCAGCGCACGCCGCCCGGGGCCGGCGCCCCACCCTGCAGGCCGTCGAGCAGGTCGGCCTCCATCAGCCGCACCTGCTTCACATGGGCCAGCAGCGCCTGCCCGGCCGGGGTGGCGCGCACCTGCTTGCCACGCACCAGCAGGCGCTGGCCCAGCGTGTCCTCCAGCGACTTGATGCGCAGCGACACCGCCGCCAGCGTGAGCGAGAGGGCCTGCGCGGCCGGGCCGAAGCCGCCGTGCTCGACCACGGCGGCCAGGGCGTCGAGTTGGCGGGCGTCCAGCATCATTCACTCAAGTTATTTTCAATCGAACCTAGTTTAATTTAACTCCATTTAAATGATGCGGGTTTGCGCGCACACTGCCGGCCATTCACCTGTTTTGTTTCCGGAGTCCGCATGACCCTCGCCTTTCCCACCTTCACCGCCGGCATGGTGCTGAGCATGTCGCTGATCATGGCGATCGGCCCGCAGAACGCCCACGTGCTGCGCATGGGCCTGCAACGCCAGCACCTGTGGCTCACCGTGCTCACCTGCGCACTGGCCGACGTGGTGCTCATCGGCCTGGGCGTGCTGGGCCTGGCCCAGCTCGGCGGCCTGTCGGACAAGCTGCTCGGCGCGCTGATCGGCGCGGGCGTGCTGTTCCTCGGTGTCTATGGCTGGCAGGCCTTCCAGCGTTTCCTGCGCCCGCGCGCCACGCCCTTCGGCGCCGACGGCGGCCTCACCGCCGAACCGGTGTCGCCGCGCCAGGCCGTCCTCTCCGCCCTGGCCTTCTCCTTCCTGAACCCGCACGCCTGGCTCGACACCGCCGTGCTGATCGGCACCGCCTCGCTCGCCTACGGCCAGGGCAGCGCCGTCTTCGGCCTGGGCGCGGCCACCGGCTCGCTGGTCTGGTTCATCGCGCTGGGCGCGGCCGCCTTCTGGCTGGGCCGCCGGCTCAACTCGCTGCACGTGTGGCGCGTGCTGGATGGCCTGGTTGCGTTGATGATGTGGGGCACGGCAGGCTGGCTTCTCACCAGCCTGTTCTGAAAGGACTCGCCATGGCCACCCTGCAACGCGGCGCCGATGCGCCCGTGACCCTGTTCGGACCCGACTTCCCGTTCGCCTTCGACGACTGGATCGCCCACCCCGCCGGCCTGGGCGAACTGCCCACCGAGCGCCTGGGGCAGGAAGTGGCCATCGTCGGCGCCGGCATGGCCGGCATGGTGGCGGCCTACGAGCTGATGAAGCTGGGCCTCAAACCCGTGGTCTACGAGGCCTCGCGCATGGGCGGGCGGCTGCGCTCGCAGGCCTTCGAAGGTGGCCAGGGCGCCATCGCCGAACTCGGGGGCATGCGCTTTCCCGCATCGAGCACCGCCTTCTTCCACTACGTGGACCGGCTCGGCCTCAAGACCCAGCCCTTCCCCAACCCGCTCACGCCCGCCGCCGGCTGCACCGTGATCGACCTCGAAGGCCAGACCCACTGGGGCCGCACCCTGGCCGATCTGCCGCCGCTGTTCGGCGAGGTGGCCGAGGCCTGGGCCCAGGCGCTGGAGGACGGCGCCGGCTTCACCGGCCTGCAGCAGGCGCTGCGCGAGCGCGACGCGGCCAAGCTCAAGGCCTTGTGGGACCACCTCGTGCCCCTGTGGGACGACCGCACCTTCTACGACTTCGTCGCCACCTCCAAAGCCTTCTCTCGCCTGCCGTTCCAGCACCGCGAGGTGTTCGGCCAGGTCGGCTTCGGCACCGGCGGCTGGGACTCCGACTTCCCCAACTCCATGCTCGAGATTCTGCGCGTGGTGCTCACCGGCTGCGACGAGAACCAGCACCTCATCGTGGGTGGCGCGCAGCAGGTACCGCTGGGTCTGTGGCACCACGCGCCCGCCGAAAACGAACTGCGCCACTGGCCCGCCGGCACCACCCTGGCCAGCCTGCACCACGGCGCGCCGCGCCCGGGCGTCACGGCGATCGCGCGCGCGGCGAGCAACGAACTCGCCGTCACCGACACCTGGGGCAACACCCGCAGCTACCCGGCCGTGGTCACCACCTGCCAGAGCTGGCTGCTGACCACGCAGATCGCGGTGGAAGAGGCGCTGTTCTCGCAGAAGCACTGGATGGCGCTGGACCGCACGCGCTACATGCAGTCGTCCAAGACCTTCGTGATGGTGGACCGCCCGTTCTGGAACGACCTCCGTGCCAACGGTTGGCCGCAGATGGGCATGACGCTCACCGACCGGCTCACGCGCGGCACCTACCTGTTCGACCACGGGCCCGACCAGCCCGGCGTGATCTGCCTGAGCTACGCCTGGATGGGCGACGCGCTCAAGATGCTGCCGCACGGCACCCAGAAGCGCGTGCAGCTCGCGCTGCAGGCCCTGCAGAAGATCTACCCCGACGTGGACATCGCCAGCCACATCATCGGCGACCCGATCAGCGTCTCCTGGGAGGCCGACCCGCACTTCCTCGGCGCCTTCAAGGGCGCGCTGCCCGGCCACTACCGTTACAACCACCGCATGTACAGCCACTTCATGCAGGACGGCTTCGCGGCCACCGAGCGCGGCATCTTCCTCGCGGGCGACGACGTGTCCTTCACGCCCGCCTGGGTCGAGGGCGCGGTGCAGACCTCGCTGAACGCGGTGTGGGGCATCGTCAGGCACCTGGGCGGCCACACGCACGCGGCCAACCCCGGACCCGGCGACGTGTTCGCCGAACTCGGGCCCATGGCCCTGCCGGACTGAGCATGGACGAGTCCCTCACCCTTGCCCTATGGCAATGCCCCTACGCGGGCACACCGTCCCAGGCCCTGGTGCTGCTCGACGCCACCGCCGCGCAGGCGCGCGACCAGGGGGCCGGGCTGCTGCTGTGCCCCGAGATGTCGCTCACCGGCTACCAGATCGGCGCGGCCGGCGTGGCGGCCCTGGCCGAACCGGCCGACGGCGCGCTCGCGCAGGCCGTGGCCACCATCGCGTTGCGCCATGGCATCGCCATCGTCTACGGCTATCCCGAAGCAAACGCCGACGGCAAGCCCTGGAACGCAGTGCAGTTCATCGATGCCGACGGCCAGCGCCTTGCGAACTACCGCAAGACCCACCTGTTCGGCGACATCGACCGCGCGCAGTTCAGCCCCGGCCCGAAGGCGCCCGCCGTGTTCGCCTGGCACGGCTGGCAGCTCGGCCTGCTGATCTGCTACGACATCGAGTTCCCCGAACCCGCGCGCGGCCTCGCGCTGCAAGGCACCGATGCCCTGCTCGTGCCGACCGCGAACATGATCGACTTCGACGAGGTGCAGCGCGTGCTGCTGCCCGCGCGCGCGCTGGAGAACCGCGTGTTCGTGGCCTACGCCAACGCCTGCGGCCAGGAAGGCCACACCACCTACGGCGGCCTGAGCACGGTCTGTGCGCCGGACGGCGCCGTGATGGACCAGGGTGGGCGCGAGGAAACCCTGCGCTTCGCCACCCTCTCGCGCGGCGCGCTGGTCGAAGCGCGGCGGCATTCGCAACTGCGCGACCGGCGCGGCGACCTCCCTTCCTCCTGGAGCTGAACCGAGCGCTGAACCACGCCCACTGCCTCTGCTTCATCCCTTTTTGAAGCGAAAGTGAGCCCCTCCGTGCACTCCATCTTTGGTACCGGCCTTCATTCACAGGCAGCCGTCGATCCAGGCGATCTGGCACGCCAGGCCATCGCCAGCCACAACTTGCCCCAACTCATGTGGCAGATTGCCCAACAGCGGGTCAACCTGAACACCCGGAACGCACAGGGCGTCACCTTGCTGATGGAGGCCGTTAGGCATCGCAACGCCAGCGCCCTGTACCTGCTGCTCACCGACATGGCGATCCGGTCGATCGAGCCCGAACTGAGGCACCACGATGACCAGGGCAACACGGTGCTCCACGACATGGCGATGCACCTGCCAGATGCCTGGTTTGACGTCCCCTCGGACCAACCGGTGCTCGCGAACCTGCTGGAAGACTTCTTCCACGAATTCCGCTTGTTCTTCGACTGGGAACGCCACAACATCCGGGGCCTCACGGCGGTCGAGCTGGCCGAAACGGTGCACAAAGACAACCTTCAAGGCTTCCTGGCGACCTACGAAAACCCGGGCGAGGACACCTCGGCCAGCAATGACGTCGAGCCCAATGGCTCGTTCCACAACGGCTCTGACGGACCCGGCGATCCGGGCGGTGAAGGCCACGGCCTTCCTGTCTGAGAGGCAGCCGGACAGCCGCTCGCGTTGAAGCGGCCAGCGCGTCAGACGTCAAGGCTGCCAACGTGAAGGTGGACCGACAGGTTCGCACCGTGGGCGCGCCGCGGTGTAGCCTGTCGGCATGGACTCCCTCATCACCGCCGCCGCGCGCGCCCTGGCTGCGGGCGACGCGCTGGGCGCGCTCAAGCGCGTGGCCCTGCGTGACGACCCGCCCGCCCTGGCCTTGCGCGGCATCGCCATGGCCCAGCTCGGGGAACACTCACGCGCGCGCGACCTGCTGCGGCGCGCCGGCCGAGGCTTCGGCGCGCACGAAACCCTGGCGCGCGCCCGCTGCGTGGTGGCAGAGGCCGAGGTGGCGCTGGCCATGCGCGACCTCGGCGGCTCCACGCGCCCGCTGACCGCCGCCGCGGCCATCCTTGAAGCCCACGCCGACCACGCCAACGCGCACCAGGCCCGCTTGATCGCGGCGCGCCGCCTGCTGCGGCTCGGCCGACTCACCGAAGCCGAGGCCGTGCTCGCGGCCATCGACACCACCCGCCAGCCGCCCGCGCTCGCGGCGGTGGCCGAACTGGTCGCGGCCGAGCTCGCGCTGCGCTCGCTGCGCGTGGAGGCCGGGCGCGCGGCCCTGGCCCGCGCGCGCGATGCGGCCACACGGGCCGGTGTGCCCGCCCTGCAGGCCGAGGTCGCACAAACCCAGTCCGCGCTGGACCACCCGGCCGCGCGCCGCCTGAGCAACGGCAGCGAGCAGGCGCTGCGGCTGGCCGACGTGGCCGAACTGCTGGCCTCCGACGCGCTGGTGGTGGACGCCTGCCGCCGCGGCCTGGGCACGGGCGCTGCGTGGCAATCGCTCGCGCGCCGGCCCGTGCTGTTCGCGCTGGCGCGCGCGCTGGCCCAGGCCTGGCCGGGCGACGTGGAGCGCGAGGCCCTGATCGCCGAGACGTTTCGCTCCCGCCGCCCTGACGAGACGCACCGCGCGCGCCTGCGTGTCGAGATCGGGCGCCTGCGCGCGCTCGTCAAACCCCTCGCGGGCATCGAGGCCACCGCGCGCGGCTTCGCGCTGCGGCCCTCGGGCGGGCGCTCCCTTGTGCTGCTCGCGCCGCCCATCGACGGCGAACAGGCCTCACTGCTGGCGCTGCTGGCCGACGGCGCGGCCTGGTCCACCTCGGCCCTTGCGCTCGCGCAGGGCGCGAGCCAGCGCACCGTGCAGCGCGCGCTCGCCGAGCTGGAGGCCGAGGGCCGCGTGCGCGCCATCGGCCAGGCGCGCGCGCGGCGCTGGCTGGCACCGCCGCTGGCCGGATTCGCGACGATCTTGTTACTCCCTGCTTCGCTGCCGATTGAATAGAGTGACCCTCAAGCGCCGACACCCGGTGCTGCCCATAGGAGATTCACCATGACCCGTCAGACCACCCCCACCGCGCGCACCGCCGAAGTCGTGCGCGAGTACGGTCCCTTCCTCGGCTCCGAGCGCGTGCACGGCGTCACCCACGACGGCCAGCGCGTGTGGGCCGCCACCGACGAAGGCATCGTCGCCTTCGACCCCGCCAGCGGCGACATCACCCGCACGCTGAAACGCGCGGGCGACGCCGGCACCGCCTTCGACGGCAAGCACCTGTACCAGATCGCCGAGGCGCGCATCGACAAGATCGACCCCGCCACCGGTGCGGTGCTCGCCTCCATCCCCGCGCCCGGTGGCGGCGCCGACTCCGGGCTCACCTGGGCCGAAGGCAGCCTGTGGGTGGGCCAGTACCGCGACCGCAAGATCCATCAGATCGACCCGGCCACCGGCGCGATCCGCCGCACCATCGAATCCAACCGCTTCGTCACGGGCGTCACCTGGGTCGATGGCGAGCTCTGGCATGGCACCTGGGAAGGTGATGAGAGCGACATCCGACGCATCGACCCGCAAAGTGGCAAGGTGCTCGAACGCCTCGACATGCCGGCCGGCATCGGCGTGAGCGGGCTCGAATCCGACGGGGCGGGTCTGTTCTATTGCGGTGGCGGCCCCAGCGGGAAGGTGCGCGCGGTGCGCCGGCCCAAGGCGGCCTGAGCCAGGCCGCCTCTTTGCTGAGCACTTCGCGGTCGCGCGCGATGTGCTCGTGTGCGTCGATACACCGGGCGGCGCCTGAACTCCGAGGGACTCTCTTTCCACAACCAGGTGTGTTCAAGTCGAACACACCTGTCCCAAGAGATCGAATCCCCACATGATCAACACGATTTACCCGAAATTTCCCAGCATGAGGCTCGACCCGAGCCCATCCCAAGAGGCCTACAGTTTCATCGTCAGCGGCGATATTCAAGGGCTGAGGGGTTTGATCGATGGCAGAGATGTCCATGCGAACACCAGGATCCTCGGTGGAACGCTCCTCATGGCCGCCGTGAGAGAGAGAAACGCTGAGGCGTTCGAAGCACTCACCGAGGATATGCGCAGCAGAGCAACGCTCCGCCGCACAGATCCCTATGGCTGCAACGTGCTGCACGTCATCGCCAGGGTACTGGACGACCACATCTTCGAGCCAGGTTCAACCGATCCGGCATGGCAAGCGTGCATCACGAACTTTTTCGAGCACTGCGCTGAGCATTTGCCGTGGGGCGACATGAACTGCCATGGTGAGACGCCATTGACGATTGCAGATCGCCTGGACAAACCCCGTCTTCTGGACTTGATGGAGACGGCCATCGAGCAGCCGCCCCGCCGAAGGAGAGCCAACAGCACCTGGAATGACGACTGACGAGGTGGGTCAATGTCGAAACGGCGCACGCCGGATCGTCGTGGAGTCAGCAGCTGGGAGTCCCTTGTCTCCGACCCGCGCTTGCCACATGATCCACCACCTGAAAGGCCCTCGCCATGAGCACTTCCTCTTCCCGCGCCGTCCGCCTCCACCGCGTCCTCAAGGCCCCACCTGACAAGGTCTACCGCGCCTTCCTCGACGCCGACGCCCTCGCCCGCTGGCTGCCGCCCTACGGCTTTCTCTGCAAGGTGCAGCATTTGGAGGCCAAGGTGGGCGGCACGTTCAAGATGTCGTTCCACAACTTCTCGACCGGTCATGGTCATTCGTTCGGCGGCGAGTACCTGGAGCTCGTGCCCGGCGAGCGCCTGCGCTACACCGACCAGTTCGACGACCCGAACCTGCCCGGCCTGATCACGGTGGACGTGCAACTCAAGGCCGTGTCCTGCGGCACCGAACTCAACGTGGTGCAGGACGGCATCCCCGACGTGATTCCACTGGAGATGTGTTACCTGGGCTGGCAGGAATCGCTGGCCCAGCTGGCCCATCTGGTGGAGCCGGACATCCCGGGCTGAGCCACCCCCGCCGTGTTCAGGGCTTTTTCGCGGCCGCGACGAAGGCCGCGAAGCCTTGCACGAATTCGCCGAGCTGCTGGCGCACCTTGTCGTCCAGCAGCGCGCCGTCGGGGCCGAACACGGACGAGGCGCGCGAAACCATGAGCCGCCCGCCCTGCCAAGGGTGGGTGCCCAGGGTGCGCAACACCGGCAGCCAGTGGGCTTGCGACAGGATGGTGCCGAAGCCCCCGGGCGAGGCGCCGATGACGGCCACGGGCCGGTCGCGGAACACGTCGGGCAGGCCGGGCGTGGGCCGCGAGAGCCAGTCCACCGCGTTCTTGAACACACCGGGAATGCCGTTGTTGTATTCGGGCGTGACAAGCAGCAGCCCGTCGCTGGCGAGGATCCTTTCCTTGAGTTCGCGCACGGCCGCCGGCGTGCCTTCGCGCTGTTCCAGGTCGCCGTCGTAGAGCGGGATGCCGTGCAGCGTGGCGGCGTCGAGCCGGGCCGCGTCGCCCGCCAGCGGAACCGCCGCGCGCAGCAGCGAGGTGTTGAAGGATTGCTGGCGCAGGCTGCCGGAAATGCCGAGGAGTTGGGGGGTGCTCATGGTGGTTTGAAGGCTCAGGTTTTCCAGAAATCGGGGCGCGCGTACTCGTGCTTGAGGAAGTCGATCCACAGGCGCACGCGCAGCGCGAGGTGCTTGCGCTGCGGAAACAGCACGAAGATGCCATTGGGCGGCGCGGCGAAGTCGTCGAGCACGCTCTCCAGCCGACCGGCGGCGATGTCGGCCTCCACTTCCCAGGTGCTGCGCCAGGCGATGCCGTAACCGGCCAGGCACCACTCGCGCAGCACCTGGCCGTCGGTGCAGTCCAGCGGGCCGTTGGGGCGCAGGTGCACGATCTCCACCTCGCCCAGGCCGCCGGGCGCCGGCACGGTGAAGGCCCAGCCCCGGGTCTGCGAGGCGTCGCTGGAGAGCGTGAGGCAGTCGAAGCGCACCAGATCGGCCGGCACTTGCGGGCGGCCGTGCTGCTGCAGGTAGCGCGGCGTGGCCACGCACAGGCGGCGGTTGTCGGCCAGGCGCACGCTGACCAGGGAGGAGTCGGGCAGATCCCCCACACGCACGGCGCAGTCGTAGGCCTCGCCCGCCACATCGACCACGCGGTCGCTCAAGTTCAAAGAGATGGTGACCTCGGGGTGCAGTTCGCGAAAGCGCGGCACCAGCGGCGCCACATGGCGGCGGCCGAAACCGGCCGGCGCGGTGATGCGCAGGTGGCCGCTGGCCTTGACGCCGCCTGCGCTCACGCTGGCTTCGGCGTTGGCCATGTCCACCAGCAGGCGCTGGCAGTCTTCCAGGAAGGCGCTGCCTTCGTGGGTGAGGGTGATGCGCCGCGTGGTGCGCACCATGAGCTTCACGCCGAGCCGGGCTTCCAGGGCGTCGAGCCGGCGCCCGATGATGGCCGGGGCCACGCCCTCGGCTTTGGCGGCGGCGGTGAGGCTGCCGCGCGTGGCGACCGCGACGAAGGTTTCGAGTTGTTTGAGTTTGTCCACCCGGGCAGATTACCCCACCTGCAGGAGCGAATCAATGACAACTTTGGGCTGATTGATGACTTTTCAGGCGGCTTTGACGACCGTGCGGCTCAATTGGGCCGCGGCCTCGGTGCCGTAGCCCAGTTCGGCCAGCAGCTCGGCGCTGTGTTCACCGAGTTTCGGGGGGCTGCGGCGCACGCCCAGGCGTTCGCCGTCGAGCGCGAGCGGGAGCAACACGGTCTGCGCGGTCTGGCCGGCGCGCTCGCCATCGGGCAGGGTGATGGGCGCCAGCCCGCCGGTGGCGCAGAGGTGGGGGTCGTCCAACAGTTCGTGGGGTTTGGTGATGGGCGCGAACGGCAGGCCGTGGCGCTCGAACAGCGCGGCGAGATCGGCCGCGCTCTGCAGGGCCAGGCGCTCGCGCAGCAGGGGAATGAGCCAATCGCGGTTGCGCACGCGGTTGTTGTTCCCCACCAGTCGCGGATCGGCCTGCAGGTCCTGGTAGCCGAAGGCGTTGCAGAAGATGGCCCACTGCGTGTCGCTCACCACGGCGAGGAAGATCTGCTCGCCGCCCTTCACCTGGAACACGTCGTAGATGCCCCAGGAGGAGATGCGGTCGGGCATGGGCGCGGCGGCCTTGCCCGTGACGGCGAACTGCATCATGTGCTGAGCGACGAGGAAGACGTTGTTCTCGAACAGCGAGCTCTGCACCTCGCAGCCTTCGCCGGTTTTCTCGCGCGCGCTCAGCGCGGCCATCACGCCGATGGCGCCGAACAGGCCACCCATGATGTCGTTCACCGAGGAGCCTGCGCGCAGCGGGTCGCCGGGGCGGCCGGTCATGTAGGCCAGGCCACCCATCATCTGCACCACCTCGTCGAGCGCGGTGCGGTGGTCGTAGGGGCCGGGCAGAAAGCCCTTGTGGCTCACATAGATGAGGCGCGGGTTGAGCTTCTTCAGGCTCTCGTGGTCCAGCCCCAGTTTTTTCATGGTGCCGGGCTTGAAGTTCTCGCTGACCACGTCGGCGGTGGCGATCAGCTTGAGCACGGCCTCCTGGCCCTCGGGCGACTGCAGGTCCAGCACCAGGCTTTTCTTGTTGCGGTTGAACAGCGGGTAAAAGCCCGCGCCCGAACCGAGCAGTCGACGCGTGTTGTCGCCGGCGGGCGGCTCGACCTTGATGACCTCCGCACCCAGGTCGGCCAGCACCATGCCGCAGGTGGGGCCCATGACCATGTGGGTGAATTCGACGACGCGGATGCCTTCGAAGGGCAAGGGACGGGGGGTGTCTTGGGTATCTGGCATGGCAGGGGTGGAGAAGTTTCAGGCGGCGCGCCAGCCCTTGGGCAGGCCGGCTTCGGGCGTCATGCCGTACACCGGCTCGCCGGGCAGGCCGGCGCGCAGGGGCTCGCGCGCGGCGATGAGGGTCGAAAGATCGATGCCGGTGCGCACGCCCATGGCCTCGAACATGAAGACCAGATCTTCGGTGACCACGTTGCCAGAGGCCCCTGGCGCGTAGGGGCAACCGCCGAGGCCACCGAGCGAGGCGTCGAAGGTGCGCACGCCCACGTCGAACGCGGCCAGGCAGTTGGCCAGCCCGAGGCCGCGCGTGTTGTGCATGTGGGCCGCGCCCGCGCGCTCGCCCAGCTCGGCGCGCAGGCGCGTGAACAGGCGGCGCACCTGCGCGGGGTTGGCCATGCCGGTGGTGTCGGACAGACCCACCTCGTCCACGCCCACGTTCGCGCAGGCCACGGCCAGGCGGATCACCTCGTCTTCGTCCACCGCGCCCTGCAGCGTGCAACCGAAGGCGGTGGACAGGCCCACCTCCATCGCCACGCCGGGCGCGGTGTCGCGGCGCAGCGCGTGCACCTCGCGCAGCTCGTCCACCATCTGCTCGCGCGTCTTGCGCACGTTGGCCAGCGAATGCGCCTCGCTCGCCGACACCGGCAGGGTGATCTTGTGCACGCCCGAGGCCAGCGCGGCCTCAGCCCCACGCCGGTTGGGCACCAGGGCCATCACGGTGATGCCTTCGTGCCGCAGGGCGTGGTGCACCACGTGGACCACGTCGGCCATCTGCGGCAGCAGCTTGGCGGGCACGAAGGAGCCGACCTCGATCTCGCGCAGGCCGGCGGCCACGAGCGCATCGATCCAGCGCAGCTTGTCGGCCGTGGGCATGGTGGCCTTCACGGACTGCAGGCCGTCGCGCGGGCCGACTTCGCTGATGAGAACTCCAGGGGCGTTTTGCATGGAAGATGCGAGGTTGCTTGCGTTTTATA
This sequence comes from Hydrogenophaga sp., assembly GCA_018993155.1. Classification (GTDB taxonomy): domain Bacteria; phylum Pseudomonadota; class Gammaproteobacteria; order Burkholderiales; family Burkholderiaceae_C; genus Hydrogenophaga. The sequence goes on along the minus strand of JAGKSX010000069.1, from coordinate 38,926 downwards.
AGATAGAACGATATTCTTTCTATTGAAAGAATCGCAGATCACTTCCATCCTGTCAACCAAGTCCCCTTCCTCCTTCTTTCATGCCCCGCAAAGCGCAGACCCCTTCCTTGGCCGACGCCAACGCCGCCACCGGCGGCACCGCCGCGGTGGACCGCGCGCTCTCGCTGCTGGGCGCGTTCCACGCGGGCGACGCCTCGTTGTCGCTGGCCGAGCTGGCCGAGCGCACCCAGCTGCACAAGAGCACCGCGCTGCGCCTGCTCGCCTCGCTCGAACACGCGCACCTGCTGCAGCGGCTGGACGATGGTCGCTACGCCCTGGGCGGCGAAGTGGCGCGGCTGCACGGCATCTACGCGGCCTCGTTTTCGCTGGACCGCGTCGTCATGCCGGTGCTGCGCCAGCTGGTGTCGGCCACCGGCGAGAGCGCGGCCTACCACGTGCGCCAGGGCCAGGCGCCGAACCAGACGCGGCTGTGCCTCTACCGCGTGGACTCGCCCCACCCGGTGCGCGACCACATCCGCGCGGGCGACGTGCTGCCGCTGCACCAGGGCACGGGCGGGCGCGTGCTCTCGGCGTTCGGCGCGGGCGACGACAGCCGCAAGCCCACGCCGGCCGACAAACGCGCGCTGGCGCGCATCCGCGCCGATGGCTTCATGACCGCCGTGGGCGACCGCCTGGCCGAGGTGGCCGGCATCTCGGCACCGGTGTTCCACGCGGACGGCTCGATCGCCGCCTCCCTCACGCTCACGATGCCGGCGCACCGGTTCGATGAGCGGCACGTGGGCAAGGTGCTGGCAGCGGCACGGCAACTGAGTGGGCGGGTCGGTTGATCACCGGGTGCCGGATCGACGCGGACCGCTCGACGGAAAGAGAGCAAAAAAAAGCCCACCGCCGGATGGCGGTGGGCAATTCCAGCACCTGGCCCCCTGCGGCCAGGTGTTGACCCTTGCGGAAACTCAGAATTTGTGGCGCAGGCCCACGCCGTAGAGTCGATCCCTGGAGGTAAGCACAGGAGTGGTCTCGGCCTCGAATTTCACATTGTTGAAACCAGCATAGACCGTGGTGCGCTTGCTCAAGTCGTGACGGTATTCGACGCTGGCAGACGATGTCTTGATCAGGCGGGTGCCAGTGGCGGCGGCCTTGAGCGCTTCCGAGCCAATGCCAGCATTGATAGTGCCGGCAGAACTGACCGGCACCGCGATGCTCAACACGTAGCCGTTTTCCTTGATGCCGTTGACTCGACCATCCTTCTGGGCAACGTACTGGGCCAGCACCTTGACAGCAGTGAAATCGTAGCTTGCCCCAAGGCCAGTCGTCTTGGCGGTGGCGGCGCCAGAGCCCGCACCCTTGAGGGATTCGTACACGCCTTGCACAGCGATTGGACCATCTGCATACAGTGCTGAGACGCCCATGGCTCGACCAGCTGAGACGCCTGGACCCCCGTTCTCGCCAAAGGCGTATTGCACGGCGCCGGTGAACCCGCCCATGGTCGGCGTGGTGTATTGCAGCATGTTGTCCCGGCGAATGGCCGGCGACAGCGAGCCGGCAGCCACCAGGATAGGTGGCCCGAAGATGGCGTTGGTGGCGGAGAAGCTGGAGGTGCCCTGGGCATCGAACCGGTCCATCAGCAGGAACATCTGCGTGTATTGGCGGCCCATTTCAAAGGAACCGAAGCCACCGCTCAACCCCACCTTGCTGGTGCGGTTGAAGCCACCGCCGGCGACGGCGCTGGTGCCGGTGTCGGCGCTGAAGCCGGACTCCAGTTGGAAGGTGGCCTTCAGGCCACCCCCCAGGTCTTCCGCTCCCCGCAGCCCCCAACGGCTGCCGTTCAGCCCGCCGCTCGTCAAGCTTGATCCATTGCTGATTTGGAAGCTCGCGCCACCAAGCGTGATTTTGCTGGTGCTCTTGCCCACATACAGGTCCACCAGGCCATACAGCGTGACGTTGGATTGGGCGTGGGCGACCCCGGTCAGGGCACCGAAAGCGGCCAGGGCGACCGCCGTCTTTTTCGAGAGTGTCATTTTTGAGATTTGAGATGGGTTCAACACATGCCACCAGCGAGCCCCGGTGGCCTCTTAACGGACACGCACACGGTGTTGCGCGCCGAATTTCGGAAGAACCCGGAATCTAGTGACTTAGACCCAAAGAATTACAAACAAGGAATGAGTAGACTCAAATTCGGATCGAAACGCAGAAATTTTTCAACCAAAAGAATTCATTTGATCAGGACAAAGCGGCACGATGTGCCCGTTCGGGGGCCATTACCCACAGTCAAGTCACTGATCCGTGACGAAAAATCGAATTAATGCTGGCGTGGGTATGGAATACAGTTCGCTCACGCCCGCGCAATGCGGGCACCCGCACTTTTCGCCCAGACGGAGCTTTCCATGACAGCACGCACCCAGATCCACGGCCTGAAGGTCGCCACCGAACTGTTCAACTTCATCAACCAGCAGGTGCTGCCCGGCACCGGCGTGAGCGAAGCAAACTTTTGGCAGGGTTTCGACGGCATCGTGGCGGACCTAGCACCCAAGAACGCGGCCCTCCTGGGCGAGCGCGACCGCCTGCAGACCGAACTGGACACTTGGCACGCGGCCAACCCCGGCCCGATCCGCGACATGGCGGGCTACCGCAAGTTCCTGGAAACCATCGGCTACCTGGTGCCCCAGCCCAAAAACGTGAAGGCCACGACCAGGAATGTGGACGACGAGCTGGCCGTGCAGGCCGGCCCGCAGCTGGTGGTGCCGATCCTGAACGCGCGCTACGCGCTCAACGCGGCCAACGCCCGCTGGGGCTCGCTGTACGACGCGCTGTACGGCACGGACGTGATTTCGGAAGACAAGGGCTGCGGCAAGGTGGGCCCCAAGGGCGGCTACAACCCCAAGCGCGGCGCCAAGGTCATCGAGTACGCGCGCCATGTGCTGGACCGCACCGCACCGCTGAAGAAGGGTTCGCACGTGGGCTCGGTCGGCTACCGCGTCAACAAGGACGGCGAGCTGGTGGTATCGCTGGCCGACGGCGGCTCCAGCAAACTGGCCGACAAGTCGCAGTTCGTGGGTTACCAGGGTGAGGCCAAGCACCCCAGCGCCGTGCTGCTCGTGCACAACGGCCTGCACCTGGAAATCCAGATCGACCGCAGCACGCCCATTGGCAAGGGCGACGCCGCCGGCGTGAGCGACCTGGTGGTGGAAGCCGCGCTCTCGACCATCCTGGACCTGGAAGACTCCGTGGCCGCGGTGGACGCCGAGGACAAGGTGCTGGCTTACCGCAACTGGCTGGGCATCCTGCAGGGCACGCTCACCGAGTCCGTCACCAAGGCCGGCAAGACCTTCACGCGCGGCCTCAACGGCGACCGCGAGTACACCGCGCCCAACGGCAAGAAGAACGGCGTGCGCCTGCACGGCCGCTCGCTCATGTTCGTGCGCAACGTGGGCCACCTGATGACCAACCCCGCCATCCTCTGGGGCGCGGACGACAAGGAAATCCCCGAGGGCATCCTGGACGCGATGGTGACCACCACCATCGCTATGCACGACCTCAAGCGCACCAAGAAGGACGCCATTCGCAACTCGCGCAAGGGCTCGGTCTATATTGTCAAGCCCAAGATGCACGGCCCGCGCGAAGTCGAGTTCGCCGCCGAGCTGTTCGGCCGAGTCGAAAAGGTGCTGGGCCTCAAGGACAGCACGGTCAAGCTGGGCATCATGGACGAGGAGCGCCGCACCTCCATCAACCTCAAGGCCTGCATCGGCGCGGCCGCGAGCCGCGTGGCCTTCATCAACACCGGCTTCCTGGACCGCACCGGCGACGAGATGCACACCGCCATGCTGGCCGGCCCCATGGTGCGCAAGGGCGATATGAAGGCCAGCGCCTGGATCCAGAGCTACGAGAAGAACAACGTGATCGTGGGCCTCTCGTGCGGCCTGCGCGGCAAGGCGCAGATCGGCAAGGGCATGTGGGCCATGCCCGACCTGATGGCCGAGATGCTGCGCCAGAAGATCGCCCACCCCAAGGCCGGCGCCAACACCGCCTGGGTGCCCAGCCCCACCGGCGCCACGCTGCACGCGCTGCACTACCACCAGGTGCTGGTGTCGGATGTGCAGAAGGAACTGGAGAAGATCGACGCCAACGCCGAGCGCGACAACCTGCTCACCGGCCTGCTGACGGTGCCCGTGAGCAGCAACCCGAACTGGAGCGCGACCGAGAAGCAGCAGGAGCTGGACAACAACGTGCAGGGCATCCTGGGCTACGTGGTGCGCTGGGTGGACCAGGGCGTGGGCTGCTCCAAGGTGCCCGACATCCACAACGTGGGCCTGATGGAAGACCGCGCGACGCTGCGCATCTCCAGCCAGCACATCGCCAACTGGCTGCACCACGGCATCGTGAGCGAGAAGCAGGTGCGCGACACCTTCGAGCGCATGGCCGCCGTGGTGGATGGCCAGAATGCCGGCGATCCGCTGTACAAGAAGATGGCCGGCAACTTCAAGACCAGCAAGGCCTACCTCGCCGCGCTGGACCTGGTGTTCAAGGGCAAGGAGCAGCCCAGCGGCTACACCGAGCCGCTGCTGCACGCCTGGCGCCTGAAGGTCAAGGCCTCGGCCTGACCCCCGAAAGCCCGCCCCCGGCGGGCTTTTTCTTGCGGATCTCAGGCCGGCTGCGGGTCGGCCGATGCCGCGGTCAGGCGCTCGACGATGCGGCGCGCGCGGTTGCCTCCCACGTCGACGTGGATGTCGATCCAGCTGGGCTTGCCGCCGAAGCGCTGCATGTTGCGGTACTGCTCTTCGATCACCACGCGGTCTTCGTCGAAGGTGAACGCGGTCTGCTCGATGACGGCCTCGATGTTCTCCGGCATGTCGGGGTGCCTGGTGCTGGACATGCTCCAGAAGTAGTGACAGGTCTCTTCGGTCTCGGGCGTGATGCCGTGCAGGCCGCGCATGTGAAAGCCCCCGCGCTCGGGGTCGTCGATGGCGTCGGTGCCGGGCTCGACGGCGCCGGTCCAGATCCTGAGGTGCGAGAGCTCGAACTCGATCTCCTGCCAACGGTCGCAGGTCTCGCCAAAGGGCCAGGCGGCCTTGTAGGTCGGCGGCGGCGTGGAGCCGGGCATGAGGCGCACCACCTTGACCTTGTCGCCGTCCTGCGTGACGTTCATCTTGGCGCTCATGTGCAGGCGGGCGTTGCCGCCGATGGTCTTGAGGTGCACGTAGCCGAGGTGGCTCAGGTCCAGCAGGTTGTCGTGGATCAGTTGCCAGGGCGCGTTGTAGTGGTACTGGCCGGAGCCGAACTTGTAGCGCGGGTCATCGTGCCAGGGGTAGTCGGGCGCCTCGACGGTGGGCGCGCCGCCCTCTTCCTTGGGCATCCAGATCCAGAGAATGTGGTTCTTCTCGGCGACGTGGTAGGCCTTGACCCGGGCCTTGCCCGGAATGCGCTCCTGCCCCGGGATCTCGATGCACACGCCCGTGGGCGCGTAGAGCATGCCGTGGTAGCCGCAGCGCACGCCCGAGGCCTCGACCGTGCCGCACGACAGCGGCAGCGAGCGGTGGCAGCAGCGGTCCTCCAGCGCGGCGACCTGGCCTTCGCCGGTGCGGAACAGCACGACCTTCTGGTTCAGGAAGGTGCGGCCCACGGGCTTGTCGGTCAGGTCGCTGGAGAAGCCGGCCATGTACCACTGGTTCAGCGGAAAGCGACCGCGGCCGGCGGCGGTGGGCGGGATCGGTTGGATGGCGATGCAATCGGCGTTCATGGGGGTCTCCTTGGGTGACGGTCAGGCGGTCGGTCTCACAGATCGAGGACCAGCGTGGGGGATTTCGAGCGGGAACAGCAGGGCGTGAACTGGTCGTTGGTGGCGCGCTCCGCGTCCATCAGGCAGCTGTCGCGGTGGTCGGGCGTGCCCTCGAGCACGCGGGTGAGGCAGCTGCCGCAGACACCGGCCTCGCACGCGTAGTTCACGTCCACGCCGTGCTCCAGCAGCACCTGGAGCGCGCTCACGCCCACCGGTACGTCGAGCGTGGCGCCACTGCGCTGCAGGCGGATCTGGAAGGCCTGGTCGCCGGTGCTGTCGGCCACGGTGCCTGCGAAATGCTCGCGGTGCAGGCGCGCCTCGGCCCAACCGGCCGCGCGCGCGGCCGAGAGCACGAAATCCATGAAACCGGCGGGGCCGCACACGTAGAGGTGCGCGCCCTCGGGCGCGGCCCGCAGCAGGGCCGGTGCATCGAAAGCCTGGGGCGACGGCGCGTCGCTGAAGTAGAGCCGCGTGTGGCCAGCGAGCGGCCCGGCCTCGATCTGCCCGCGAAACGCCATGCGCTCGGGCGAGCGCGCGCAATAGTGCATCTCGAAAGAGCCGCCGGCGTCCTGCAGGTGCTGCGCCATCGACAGGATGGGCGTGACGCCGATGCCGCCAGCCACCAGCACGCTGTGCGGGGCCTCGACCAGCTCGAACAGGTTGCGCGGCGCGCTCACCTTGAGCACTGCGCCCACCTGCACCCGGTCGTGCATGCCGGCCGAGCCGCCGCGCGACTGCGGCTCGCGCAGCACGCCGATGCGCCAGCTGCGCCGCTCCTGCGGGTGGCCGCAGAGCGAGTACTGGCGGATCAGGCCGGGCGCGACCTGGACGTCGATGTGGGCCCCGGGGCGGAAGGCCGGCAGCTCGTTCGCCCCGATGGGCTCCAGGTCGAAGCTGCAGATGCCGTCGGCCTCCGGTTGGCGCGCGCGCACCCTGACGTCCAGTTCCACCATGTCTCAGTCGCTTTCGGGGGGCGCCGGCTTTCGCGGCGGTTTGCGGGTTTTGGCGTACTTCTGCTCCACGAAGCGCTGGGTCGCGGTTTCCACGGCCGGCAGGTTTTCGTGCAGGCGGCGCAGCAGCACCAACAGGGTCTCGGCTTCGTCGGCGGACAACACCTCGAGGAAAGCGCGCTCGCGTTCGAGCGCCACTTCGCGGATCTGATCGTGCATGGCGCGGCCCTTGGTGGTCAGCACCGCGATGCGGGCCCGGCCGTCGCGCGGGTCCAGCTCGATGCGGATGAAGCCACTTTCCTGCATGGACTTGAAGCAGCGGCTGACCGAGGCCTTGTCCATGCCGATGACGCGCGAGACCTGCTGCGCGGAGATCGAACCTTCGATGGCCAGCAGCACCAGGCAGCGCCAGGTCTCGATGCCCACCCCGAAGATCTTCAGGTAGTGCTGGGACGCACCGCGCGAGAGCTTGTTGGCGGTCCAGGTCAGGTAGGCCGGGACGTAGTGGTCGAGGTCGATCTGCTTGAGCGGATCGCTGACGGCGGGGAGGGATTTGGAGGTTTTCATGCCTCTATTCTGGACACGCATGTCAGTGCACCGCCATCCCGACCCAGCGCTCCAGCGCCGCGGTGTCGCGCGCCAGCTCGTCGGCGGGCGCGCCGTGCACCACCACACCGTGGTCCAGCACCACCGCCCGGCCCGCGTAGGCCAGGGCCTCGTCGACCTGCTGTTCCACGATGACGACCGCGATGCCGGTCTGCCGGCTCATCTCGCCGAAGGCGCGCAACAGGTCCAGGCGGATCAGCGGCGCCAGGCCTTCGAGGGGCTCGTCCAGCAGGATCAGCCGGGGCTGGCCCAGCAGGGCGCGCGCCACCGAAAGCATCTGCTGCTCGCCCCCCGAGAGCTGGGCACCCCCGTTGCGGCGGCGCTCGGCCAGGCGCGGGAACAGTTCGTAGGCCTCGTTGAGCGCGGCGCGCGGGCGGTGCTTGAGGCCGGCGAGCAGGTTCTCCTCGACGCTCAGCGAGGGAAACACGTCGCGGGTCTGGGGCACGTAGCCCAGGCCGCGCTGCGCGCGCTGGTGCGCGGACAGCCGCGTGACGTCCTCGCCCTGGAAGGTGATGGTGCCGGCGCGCAGCGGCACCAGGCCCATGACGGCGCGCAGCGCCGTGGTCTTGCCCACGCCGTTGCGCCCGATCATGGCCAGGCGCTCGCCGGCGCCGACCTCGAACGACAGGCCGTTGAGCACCGTCGTGGGGCCGTAACCGGCCGTGGCGTCTTTGACTTCAAGCATGCCGTGTCGCCTCTCCATGGCCCAGGTAGGCCGCGCGGACCAGGGGGTCGCGGCGGATCTCGTCCGGCGTGCCGTCGGCCAGCACCGCACCCTCGGCGAGCACCAGGATGCGGCTGGCGAAGCGGAACACCAGGTCCATGTCGTGTTCGATGATCAGCACCGCGAGGTCCCGCGGCAGGGCATCGAGCGCGGCGAGCAGGCGCTCGCCGTCGCCCTTGGGCACGCCGGCCATGGGCTCGTCCAGCAACAGCACCTGGGGCCGCAGCGCCATGGCCAGCGCCATCTCGATCAGGCGTTGTTCGCCATAGGCCAGGTCCTGCGTCGGCGTGGCGGCCTGCCCTTGCAGGCCGAAGCGGGCCAGCAGCGCCCGGGCCTCGGCCTGGAGCGCGGGGAAGCTGTCGATGCCGCGCCAGAAGCACCCGCCGAGCCCTTCGCGCTCGAACAGGGCGAGTTCGATCTGGCGCTGCACCGGGAAGTGCGGCGCCAGCGTGGTGATCTGGAAGGTGCGGGCCAGGCCGGCGCGCACGCGCTGGGCCTGGCTCAGGCGAGAGACGTTCTCGCCGCGCAGCCAGATCTCGCCGCTGTCGGCGGGGAACACCCCGCTGATCTGGTTCACCAGCGTGGTCTTGCCCGCGCCGTTGGGGCCGATCAGGGCCAGGCGGTCGCCCGGCGCGAGCTGGAAGGAGACGTCGCGCGTCACGTGGATGCCGCCGAAGCGCTTGTCCAGGTGGCGCAGTTCGAGCAGGTGGCTCATGCGCGGCCTCCCCAGCGGTTGCGCAGCCAGGCCACGGCCTTCGCGGGCGAGACCAGCACCACCAGCATCAGCAGGCCACCCACCACGAACAGCCAGTGGTAGGGGTTGATGGAGGCCGCGGTGTGGTGCAGCACCAGGAACACCGCCGCGCCCACCAGGGCACCGCTCAGGCGCCCGGCGCCGCCCAGGATCAGCATGACCAGGGCCTCGGCGGAGAGGGAGAACGACAGGCTGTCCAGGCCCACCACGGCGGTGGTCTGCGCGGAGAGCGCCCCGGCCGCGCCGGCCAGCGCGCCCGCGGCGGCGTACATGCCCCAGAGGCGGCGGTAGACCGGCGTGCCCAGGGCGGCCATGCGGGCGCGGTTTTCGTGGATGCCGCGCACGGCCATGCCGAACGGCGAGTCCACCAGGCGGCGCGCGGCATAGAAGCAAACCACCAGCACCGCCAGCGCGTAGAACGCGGCCAGCCGGCCTTCGAGGTCGAATTGGAACTGCCCCAGCAGCGGGCCCATCACGTAGCCCGAGAGGCCGTCGTCGCCGCCCGTCCAGTCGCGCGCCTTGTGCGCCAGCGACAGCACCATCTGCGCCACCGCCACGGTGAGCATGAGGAAGGTGAAGCCCTGGTAGCGCAGCAGAAAGGCCCCGGTCGCCGCCGCGAGCACGGCGCCCGCCAGCACGCCAATGGCCAGGCCCACCAGCGGGTCGGGCATCACGCGCAAGGCAAACACGCCCGCCGCGTAGGCACCCACGCCGAACATCGCGGCGTGTCCCAGGGTGGCCAGGCCGGCGATGCCCACCACCAGGTCCAGCGACAGCACGAAGAGGCCCATGATGAAGATGCGCGTCAGCAGCCCCAGCTGGTCGGGCAGCATCAGGCAGGCCGCCAGGCCCAGCGCCAGCATCACCAGCGGCGCGCGCCAGGCCGGCGCGCAGCGCGGCGAGGCGGCATCGCCGCCACCGTCTTGCGGGCCCGCGAGCGCCCGCGTCTTGAACAAGGACAGGGCGTTCATCGTTTCAACAGTCCGTTGGGACGCCAGGCCAGGAAGAGGGCCATGGCGGCGAAGAAGAAAAGGCTGCCCCAGTCCGAGGCCAGGTACTTGCTCGCGGTCTCGATCAGGCCGAGCACGATGGCCGCGCACAGCGAGCCCGCGATGCTGCCCATGCCGCCCACGGCCACGACGACCAGCACCAGCACCAGGTACTTCAGCGCGTAGTAAGGCTCCAGCGGCATCACCTCCGCGCCCAGCACACCGCCCAGGCCGGCCATCGCCGCGCCGGCGGCGAAGGTCAGGCACTGCACGCGGCGGATCGGAATGCCCAGCGTCGAGGCCGTGCCCGCGTGGGCCACCGCCGCGCGCAGCCAGATGCCGAAGCGCGTGCGCGTCACCGTGAGCGCGGCCAGCACGGCCACGGCCAGGCCCACGCCGATCACGAGCAGGCGCTGGGCCGGCAGGGTGCGGAAACCCAGGTCCACCGAGCCCGACAGCGAGGGCGGCAGCTGGACCATCTGCACCTGCGGGCCGACCAGGGCATTGGTCGAGGCGATCAGCACGAAGGTCAGGCCGATCGTGAAGAGCACCTGGTCCAGCTCCTTGCGCTGGTACAGGTGCCGCAGGACCAGCGCTTCCAGCAGCGCGCCCAGCAGGCCGGTGGCCAGCACCGCCAGCGGCACGGCGATCCAGAAGCTCCACTGGAGCTCGCGCGTCAGCAGGGCCACGCAGTAGCCGCCCACCATGGCGAAGGCGCCATGGCTGAGGTTCACGAAGCGCATGAGCCCCAGCGTGACCGACAGGCCCACGGCGATGACGAACAGCACCATGCCGTAGGCCAGGCCGTCGATCAGGATGTTGGAGAACGTGATCACGTCGCTTCGTCCATCAGCCGCCGCATCAGGGGTTCAGGCCGTGATCGGTCTGCGGTCCGAAGCTCTGCACTTCCTTGTTGACCAGCACGCCGCCCTCTTTCTCCACCTTGCGCAGGTAGACGTTCTGGGTGATGTGGCGCGTCTTGGCGTCGATGCGCACCGGGCCGCGCGGGCTTTCCCATTGCAGCTCGCGCGCCGCAGCCAGGGCCTTGGCGCCGTTCTTCTGGCCGCCGGTGGCCTCGATCATCTTGTGGATGACGTGCATGCCGTCCCACGCGCCGACCGAGGCGTAGTTGGCCACCGCCGCCGGGTTCTGCTTCTTCAGCGCGGCGACGAAGGCCTTGTTCGCCGGCGAGTCGTGCGCGCCGGAATAGTGGAACGCGGTCGTGAGGCCGAGCGCCGAGTCACCGAACTTCTGCAGGTCGAACTCGTCCGTTTCCGAGGTGCCCAGGAACTGGATGCCGGCCTTGGCCAGGCCGTTCTCGTTGTAGGCCTTCACGAAACCCAGGTTCGGCGGGCCGCCTGGCAGGAAGGTGTAGACCGCCTGCGCGCCGCTGGCGCGGATGCGCTGCGCGAACGGGCCGAAGTCCGTGGTGGCAATGGGCATGCGAATGGTCTCGACCACCGTTCCGCCCTGCTTCACGAATTCGCTCTTGAACGCCGCTTCACCGTCCAGGCCCGGGCCGTAGTCGGTCACGGCCGTCACCACCTTCTTGATGCCCTGCTTGGCGGCCCACTGGGCCAGCGGCACCGTCACCTGCCACAGCGTGTAGCTGCTGCGGATGAAATACTCCGACTTCTCGGTGATCGACGAGGTGGCCGCGTTGAAGATGACCGTGGGCGTCTGCGACTGCTGGATCAGCGGCGCGACCGCGAGCGCGTTGGGCGTGAAGACAAAACCGCCCAGGTAGTCCACCTTGTCCTTGACGATCAGCTCCTGCGCCAGCACCCGCGTCTGCGCGGGGTTCGGACCGCCGGTGTCGCGGTAGATGAACTCCACCGACTTGCCCGCGAGCTTGCCGCCCTGGCTGGCCACATAGGCCTCCACACCGGCCTTGAACAAGGTGCCGTAGTGCGCGAACGGGCCGGAGAACGGGCCGATGACGCCCACCTTGATCGCCGGGTCCTGCGCGTGGACAGGCGCGGTGGACAGGACGGCGGCCGCCAGGGCCGTGCCGCAGAGAACGCGTCGTGAGATGGACATGTCTGTCTCCTGGTTGTTGCGCCACTCGGGGGAAATGGCATCGGTGTTGACGGCTCGAATTATGGTTGTATTGCCAACCAGTTGCAATATCAACCAAATGCGGGTTTACCCTGAACAGCGTTCGGCGGACCGGCTAAGCTCGCCGCCATGCCCCTGATGAACTACCTGCTTTTTGACGCCAGCGACGACGGCGAAGACACCGGCACCTGGGACGCCATGGCCAGCGTGCGCGCTGCGCAGCTGCCTGCCGCGATGGCCGAGGTGCGCGCGGTGCTGGACTGGGCCGAAGCCCACGCGCCGGGCCCGCGCGGCCCGCTCGACGAGGGCGGCGCGTGGGACGCCGACGAGCAAGTGCAGGTGGACGGCGAATGGACCACGGTGACGCTGACGCTCACCGGCCCCTGGGCCTGGGGCGAGGCCCTGCTGGCGCAGTTCGCGCCAGCCGATTGAAGGCCCAGCAGCTAGCGCGCGGCCGCGGGCGCCAGCACAGGCTCGAGCCGGCCTTGCGCCATGAGTTCGTCGAACCACACGCGGTAACCCGCGTCGCTGGGGTGCAGGCCATCGGCCGCGTTCAGGCCGGGCTGCTGGGCGAACGGGTCGTCCGCCTTCTCCTTGAACAGGTTCACATACACCGCGTCGTGCCGCGCCGCGGCCTCGCGCACGAAGCCGTGCATCGAGCGGGCGCGCGAGGTCATGAACCACGACACCGGTGCGAAGAAAAAGGGCGCGTTGCCCACATTGCCCGCCGGCATGAGCAACACGCGCCCACCGCGCGCACGGGCGAGCGCCGCCACGCGGTCGATGTCGGCGCGCACGTCATCGAGCGAGCGCAGCCGGATCACGTCGTTGCCACCCGCCTGCACCAGCACCAGGTCGTAGCGTCCGGTGGTGGCTTCGAGCTGGCCGATCACCCGGGCGAAAGTCGCGCCGTCGCTGGCGCGGTTGTCGATGTGCAGCCTCGGGTAGGCCCGCGCCAGCAGGCCGGCCAGGCTGTGCCTCGGGTCGCTCGCACCGGTGCCCACGCCGGTGCTGTCGCCGACGATGAGCAGGCGCAGCGCGGCATCCGCCGGGGCGTGCTGCAGCGGCTCGCTGCGCTGGGCCAGGTCGCGCGCCTGGCCGATGCGCCAGACCGCGCAGCCCGAGGTGGCGAGCAAGGCCAGCAGCAGGGCGGCGATGAGGGCGGGCCACACGGGCCAGGACGACGTGCTCATGCGGCCCAGTCTATGCCTGGGCGTCGCTGGTGCGTCATCGCACCCGATTTGCCCCTTCGCGGCGCCGCGACAATAGCGGGTTTGCCCCATGTTCATTTCCCCACGCGCAGGAGACCCATTTCGATGATCCACACCCTCAAGGCCCTGGGCGGCATGGTGGTCGCACCCCATCACCTGGCGGCACAGGCCGGGCGCGATGTGCTGCGCGACGGTGGCAACGCGGTCGAGGCCATGGTGGCCGCCGCCGCCGCCATCGCCGTGGTCTACCCCCACATGAACGCCATCGGCGGCGACGGTTTCTGGCTGATCCACGAACCGGGCCGGCCGGTGGTGGCGATCGACGCCAGCGGTCCGGCCGCCGCGCTGGCCACGCGCGACTTCTACGCCGGCCTGCAGGAGATTCCCGCGCGCGGCCCCACCGCCGCGCTGACCGTGGCCGGCACCCTCGGCGGCTGGGCCGAGGCGCTGAACGTGGCCGCGCCCTGGGGCCAGGCCCTGCCGCTGCCGCGCCTGCTGGCCGACGCGATCCGCCACGCGCGCGACGGCGTGGTGGTGACCACCAGCCAGGCCGCCCTGACGCGTCAGAAGCTCGACGGCCTGAAAGACGCGCCGGGTTTCGCTGCCACCTACCTCGTGGACGGCCAGCCGCCCGAGCCCGGCCAGTTGCTGCGGCAACCCGCGCTGGGCCAGACCCTGGCCACGCTGGCCGAACGCGGCCTGGACGACTTCTACCGCGGCGAGCTGGGCCGGCGCATCGGGGCCGAGCTGGAACGCCTGGGCAGCCCGCTGCGCGCCAGTGACCTCGCGGCCTACCGCGCGAAGCGCGTCCAGCCGCTTGCGGTGCGCCTGAAGGACAGCACGGTCTACAACCTGCCGCCGCCCACGCAGGGCCTGTCGGCGTTGATGATCCTCGGCCTGTTCGACCGCCTGGGCGTGAGCGAAGGCGAGGGCTTCGAGCACCTGCACGGTCTGGTGGAGGCCACCAAGCGCGCCTTCCGCGTGCGCGACCGCGTGGTGACCGACCCGGGGCGCGTGCCGGCCGACCCGCAAAGCCTGCTGGAGGCCGCCTCGCTGGACACCCTGGCCGCGCAGATCGACCCGCGCCAGGCCCTGCCCTGGCCCGACCCGGCCGCGCCGGGCGACACCATCTGGATGGGCGCGATCGACGCCCAGGGCCGCTCGGTCAGCTTCATCCAGAGCGTGTACTGGGAATTCGGCTCGGGCACCGTGCTGCAGGACACCGGCATCTGCTGGCAGAACCGCGGCACCAGCTTCTCGCTCGACCCGCAGGCGCTGAACCACCTCGAGCCGGGCCGCCAGCCCTTCCACACGCTCAACCCTTCGCTGGCGCTGTTCGACGACGGCCGCGTGATGCCCTACGGCACCATGGGCGGCGAAGGCCAGCCGCAGACGCAGGCCGCGGTGTTCACGCGCTACGCGCGCTTTGGCCAGCCACTGCAGCAGGCCGTGAGCGCGCCGCGCTGGCTGCTGGGCCGCACCTGGGGCGACAAGAGCACCACCCTCAAGCTGGAGAGCCGCTTCGACCCCGCCCTGGTGCAGGCCCTGCGCGACGCCGGCCACGTGATCGAGGAACTGCCCGAGGCCTTCAGCGACACCATGGGCCACGCAGGCGCGCTGGTGCGCCACCCCGACGGGGTGATCGAGGGCGCGGCCGACCCGCGCAGCGATGGCGGCGTGGCGGCGCTGTGAGGGCCGTCGAGAGCGCCGGCGCGGGTGAGCGCCTGATGTTCATCGACCTGCTCAAGGCCGTGGGCTCGCAGCTGATCGTGCTGCACCACCTCGCCTTCTACGGCCCCATGTCGGACTGGACACACCGGCTCGCGCCCGAGCTCGTGACCTGGTTCAGCCAGGACGCGCGCATGGCGGTGCAGGTCTTCCTGGTGGTCGCGGGGTTCCTCGCGGCGCGCAGCCTCGCGCCCGACGGCGTTCTGCGCACCGCCTCGCCGCTGGGCCAGGTCGGCCAGCGCTACGTGCGCACCGCCCTGCCCTACATTGCCTCGCTGCTGATCGCCATGCTGTGCACCGAGCTGGCCCGCCTGTGGATGGCGCACGACTCGCTTTCCGCGCCGCCCGGGCTGTGGCAGTTCGTCTCGCACGCGCTGCTGCTGCACACGCTGCTGGACGTGGACTCGCTCTCGGCCGGCGTCTGGTACGTGGCGATCGACTTCCAGCTCTACGCGCTGCTGCTGGGCCTGCTCTGGCTGGCGCGCCGCCAGCACGCGGCCGGCGCCTGGGCGCAGGCGCTGGTGGTGATCGTGGTGGCGGCCTCGCTGCTGCACTTCAACCGCGAGAGCGACTGGGACAGCTGGGCGCTGTACTTCTTCGGCGCCTACGGCCTGGGCGCGCTGACCTGGTGGGCCGCCCGCAGCGACGAGGCCTGGCGCAGCGGCCGCTGGCTGCTCGGCGCCCTGGTGACGATGACGCTGCTGGCGCTGGCGATCGACTTCCGCGAGCGCATCGCGCTGGCGCTCGCGGTGTGTCTGGCGCTGGCCTGTTCGCAGCGCCAGGGCTGGCTGTTCACCTGGCCGCGCAACCGCGTGGTGGCTTACCTGAGCCGCATTTCCTACGCGGTGTTCCTGCTCAACTTCCCCATCGCGCTGGTGGTCAACGCGCTGTTCACGCGCTACGGCAACGCCGACGCCGAGGTGCAGACGCTCGGTGTGCTGCTGGCTTGGCTCGCGTGCAACGTGGCGGGGGCGCTGTTCCACCACGCGGTCGAACAACCGCTGGGCCGCATCGGGCGCCGGCGCGAGCCGGCCCTGGCCGGGACGGTGCCGCTCAGCGCCCGGTGAAGCGCGCGGCGCGCTTGGCCTGGAAGGACAACACGCCTTCGCGCGCGTCCTCGCTGTTCGCCAGGCGCTGCTGCGTGGCCTCGAATTCGTCGGCCGCGGCCATCGGGCCTTCTTCCACCGCCTTGAGCGCGTTGAGCCGCGTGGCCACCACCGCCAGCGGCGCCTGCTGGGCGATCGCCTGCGCGATGCGCAGGGCCTCGTCGAGCTCGCTGCCGGCGGGCACCACGCGCTGCACGAAATGCAGGCGCAGCGCCTCGGCGCTGTCGAACACGTCCGCCGTCAACAGGTGCAGCAGCGCGTTGCCCAGGCCCGCGCGCTCGACCATGCGCAGCGTGGCGCCGCCCGTGGCCATGATGCCTCGCTGCACCTCCAGCTGCGAGAAGCGGCAGTCGTCGGCCGCGACCACGATGTCGGCCGCCAGCATGAGCTCGATGCCCAGCGTGTAGGTGATGCCCTTGACAGCCACCACCATCGGCTTGCTGCGCCGACGCAGGCCGGGGCGGCCCAGGTTGAGCGGGTCCACCAGGCCCTCGGCGATGGCGCGTTCGCCGCGCTGCATCAGCGGCGCGAAGCTGGGCAGGTCCAGCCCGGCGGTGAAGTGGCCGCCCTCGGCGTGCAGCACGCCCACGCGCAGCGCGGGGTCGTCGTCGAGCCGGGTGTAGGCCTCGGCCAGCGCCTGCAGCATGGCCGGCGTGAAGCCGTTGCGCTTGGCCGCGCGGTCGATCGCGATCAGCAGCACAGGGCCTTGCACCTCGGTGCGGATGCGGCCTTCGGAAGGGGGTGTGGGTGCGTCGTCGTTCATGCGACCCATGGTAGTGAGGCGGGGCGCTGCGCTTGTCGCTGAGGCGTCATACACTGCGCCATGCCCGCCGCCCCGATCGACCCCGGCCGCTGCCCGCTCTGCGGCGCCGACAACCGCTGCGCCATGGAAATCCAGCGCGAGACCGGTGAACCCCAGCCACCCTGCTGGTGCGTGGATGCGACCTTCAGCCCCGATCTGTTCAAGCGCATCTCCGAGGCCGCGCGCGGCCAGGCCTGCATCTGCGCGGCCTGCGCGGCCCAGGCCCTGCGCGCGGCGCGCGAAGCGGCCGGCTAGGTGTTGAGTCTCAGGAGGTTGTTCATGGCCGGGATGCGGCTCATGGGCGGCTGATGGTTCAGAGCGGAGTGTGGGCGACACCAGTTGTAGGCGTCAATGAATGGCTGCAAAGCAGCCTGGCGCTGGGCTGAACTCTCGTAGGGCCGGGCATAGGCCCACTCGCGCAGGCTGGTCTGTACGAAGCGCTCGGCCTTGCCGTTGGTCTTGGGCGTGTAGGGCCGTGTGCGGATGTGCCGGATGCCCAGTTCCTGGCAGGCCGCCCCGAAGGTGTTCTTGTAGCCCGCGCCGTTGTCGGTCATGACGCGCTCGATGCGCACGCCCAGGCTGGCGTAGTAGTCCACGGCCTGGCGCAGGAACTGCACGCAGTTCAGGGCCGTCTCGTCGCTGAGTACCCGGGCAAAGGAGACCCGAGAGTGATCGTCGATGGCCAGGTGAACGGCATCCCAGCCAATGCCACGGTTGCGGTGCTGGCGTTGACCTGTGATGCGGTGGCCAACACCCTGGATGCGTCCCAGGCGCTTGGTGTCGATGTGCAACAACTCGCCAGGACTGGCCCGCTCATAGCGGTACACGGGCACGGGTGGTTGCAAGGCGCTCAAGCGGCTCAAGCCCAGGCGGGCCATGTGCCGGGCCACGGTGGCCAGGCTACGACCGCACTCGCGGGCGATGCGCCACAGCGGCTGGCGCTGTCGGCGATGCAGCTCGAACTGGCACACCTGCTCGGCGGGGCAGGCCGCTGGGCTGCGTCGAGGCCGGGAGCTGCGATCACACAGACCGCCTGGGCCCTCGGCCCTGAAGCGGGCCAGCCACTTGAAACCGGTTCGGCAACTCACGCCCACGGCCTGAGCCGCCGCCGCCATGCTCCACCCCTGATCCAGCACCCGGCCTATCAACAGGGCTCGACCTGCGGGCGTCAATCGAGCATGCTTATGACTGTTCATCTGTCTCTCCTGACTTGAGTTGCTTGGCCTGGTAACCACAGCTTCTCAAATCCGAGACAGATGAACAACCTATTGAGACTTCACAGCTAGGGCTCGCGCGGCGGGTGGTCCGGCTCGGACGGCGGCACCGGCGGTGGCGTGGGCGCCGCGCTGAGGCTGTGCAGCCACTCGCGCCAGATCGCCACCAGCAGCGCCATCAGCACCGGGCCCACGAACAGGCCGACAATGCCCATGGTCTTCACGCCACCCACCAGACCGAAGAAGGTCGGCAGGAAGGGCAGCTTCACCGGCCCGCCCACCAGGCGCGGGCGCAGGGTCTTGTCCACGATGAAGAGTTCGATCGAGCCCCAGGCGAACAGGCCCACGCCGGCCCACAGGTGGCCCGAGCCCACGAGGTAGAGCGAGACCAGGCTGAACGACAGCGGCGCGCCGCCGGGGATCAGCGCCATGAAACCGGTGGCCACGCCCAGCAGCACCGGCGAGGGGACCCCCGCCACCCAGTACGCCACGCCCAGCACCACGCCTTCGCCGATGGCGATCAGGCCCAGGCCGGTCACGGTGGCGCTCACGGTGGCCGGCACCACACGCGAGAAACGCTGCCACTGCAGCGGCAGGATGCGCTCGCCGATGGTGTCGAGCTGGCCGGCGATGCGCGCGCCGTCCTTGTAGACGAAGAACAGCGTGATCAGCATGAACAGCACCGTCAGCGCGAGGTTGACGGCATCGCCCGTGGCGCTGAGCACCATGCGATAGATGTTGCCGATGTGCTGGCCGCTGAGCAGCTGGATCCAGTCGCCCAGCGCGTGCGGCTCGCCCAGGTGCTCGCGCCAGTAGGAGGCCAGCGTCTCGCCCACCCAGGGCAGGGCTTCGATCCACTGCGGCGGCGGGGCGCCGTAGCGGTTCACGTCCAGCAGCCAGGCCACCAGCCCACCCGCCTCCTTCAGCGCGTAGTGCAAGGCCAGGCTCAGCGGCACCACCAGCACCACGACCACCACCACCAGGGCCAGGCTGGCCGCCAGCGCGGTGCGCCCGCCGCAGGCGCGCACGCCCCGGCGGTACAGCGGCCAGCTGGCGAAACCGATGATGAGCGCGGCCAGCACCGGCACCAGGAAGCCACGGAAGAAGTAGACACCGGCCGCCACGATCAGCAGCAGCAGGCCGCGAATGATCAGTGAAGCGTTCGGGACAGGTGGCATGGAGGGAGAAGGGGCGCGGAGAGAGACAAAGAGACCTGGGGCAATATACCCGACCCCCCTACAGTGCCCGATGACGCGCGCCCGTTCGCGGTCCGGCCCGCAAAGGCGCTAAGCTTGACCGTCACCACGGCACCCACCCCATGAGCCCACCGCCCGACCATTCCCTGCCCGCTTTGCGCGAACGGTACGGCGAGCGTTACCGCTGGCTGCTGCTGCTTTCGGTGATGGTCGGCACCATGGCGGCCATCATGTCGTCCACCATCATCAACGTGGCGATTCCCGACATGAGCCACCACTTCACGCTCGGCCAGGAGCGCGCGCAGTGGGTCACTTCCGGCTTCATGGCGGCCATGACGGTCTCCATGCTCACCACCCCCTGGCTGCTGGCGCGCTACGGCTACCGGCGCACCTACGTGGGCTGCATGTGCCTGCTGATGGCGGGCGGCATCGCCGGCGG
The DNA here is from genome assembly GCA_018993155.1 of Hydrogenophaga sp. GTDB lineage: Bacteria > Pseudomonadota > Gammaproteobacteria > Burkholderiales > Burkholderiaceae_C > Hydrogenophaga. The sequence continues at coordinate 19,376 of JAGKSX010000069.1, read as the reverse complement.
CTTCGCCAACGACTACCCGGTGGTGCTGGCCGCGCGCGTGGCCGAGGGCCTGGCCGCGGGCGTGGTGCAGCCGATCCCGGCCATCATCATCCTGCGCGCCTTCCAGCCCCACGAGCAGGGCCGGGCCAGCGGCATCTTCGGCATGGGCGTGGTGCTCGCACCCGCGCTCGGGCCCAGCATCGGCGGCCTGCTGGTGGACGGTTTCGGCTGGCGCTCGATCTTCTTCATGGTGGTGCCGTTCTGCCTGGCCTCGCTCTGGCTCGCACACCGCTTCGTGCCCACCACCTCGCCGGGTGGCGCCGCCGCCAACCCGCAGGGCGGCGGACTGGACTGGCGCGGCCTGCTGCTGGCCGCCGTGGGCACGCTGTGCCTGCTCAACGGCCTGGTCGAGCTGCACGGCGGCACCGCCACCACGGCCACCCTGCTGCTGGGTGGCGCGTTCCTGGCGCTGCTGGCCTTCGTGGTGCTGGAGCGGCGAACGCTGCGCGCGCGCCGGCGCCAGCCCGACCAAGGCACGGACCCGCTCATGAACCTCACGCTGTTCAAGGACCGGCGCTTCGCGATGGGCAGCATCGTGGCCTTCATCTACGGCATCGCCCTGTTCGGCTCCACCTACCTGCTGCCGGTCTACATGCAGAGCGGCCTGGGCCTCTCGGCCTCCCACGTCGGCACCATCCTGCTGCCGGCCGGGCTGGTGCTGGCGGTGGCCATCGCAATGGTGGGGCGCCTGGCCGACGAGCAGCCCACGCACCGGCTGGTGAGCATCGGCCTGGTGCTGCTCTCCGCGTCGTTCGGTCTCATGGCCACCATCGACCCCAGCCGCCCGGCGCAGATCATCCCGCTGCTGGTGACCTGGGCCATCGTCGGCCGCATCGGCCTGGGCTTCATCCTGCCCTCGCTCAACATCGGCGCCATGCGCGGGCTCGAGCGCGTGGACATCGCACAGGGCGCGAGCGTCATCAACTTCCTGCGCATGCTCGGCGGCGCGGCCGGCGTGAGCCTGTGCGGCATCGTGCTCGAATGGCGCCTGGCCGCGCACGGCGCGCAGCTCACCACCGGCGGCGTGGCCACCCCGGCGCGCGTGGCGGCGTTCGAGGAAACCTTTCTGATGCTCGCGGCCATCTGTGCGCTCGCACTGACCGCCGCGCTGAGACTCAAGGCGGCGCCCTCGGCCCAGGCGTCACAATAAACAGCATGTGCCAACTGCTCGGACTCAATTGCGCCACGCCGACCGACGCGGCCTTCAGCTTCACCGGTTTCTGCCAGCGCGGCGGCAAGACCGACCACCACGCCGATGGCTGGGGCATCGCCTTCTTCGAAGGCAAGGGCCTGCGGCTGTTCGTGGACCACCAGAGCGCGTCCGACTCGCCGATGGCGGCCTTCCTGCAGCAGTACCCGCTCAAGAGCCGCAACATCATCGCCCACGTGCGCAAGGCCACCATCGGCGCCGTGGCGCTGGAAAACGCCCATCCCTTCGTGCGCGAACTCTGGGGCCGCCAGTGGGTGTTCGCGCACAACGGCGACCTCAAGGACTACGCGCCCACGCTGCACAGCCACTTCCGCCCGGTGGGCACCACCGACAGCGAGCGCGCCTTCTGCTGGCTGATGCAGGAACTCGCCAAGTCGCACGCCGGCCTGCCCGATGTGCGCGAACTCACCCTCACGCTGCGCGAGCTGGTGCCGCAGGTGCGCCAGTTCGGCACCTTCAATTTCCTGCTCTCCAACGGCGAGGCCCTGTGGGCCCACTGCAGCACCAAGCTGCACTGGCTGGTGCGCCAGCACCCGTTCGCCCAGGCCACGCTGATGGACCAGGACTGGACGGTGAACTTCGCCGAACTCAACCACCCCGGCGACCGCGCCGCCGTGGTCGTGACCACGCCACTGACCAGCAACGAACAATGGACCGCCTTCGAGCCCAACGAGCTCAAGGTGTTCGTGGACGGCCTGCCCCTGCCGTGATTTCCCGGATGCGCTGGGCCGGACCCGGGGCTACCATGGCGTCTCCAACATACCCCCAGGGGCATACCACCCGGCCCTGGCGGCGCCCCACATCAAGGAGACACCGATGCAAAGACGACACCTGATGGCCGGTGGCCTGGCCGCCGCGGTCCTGCCCCCGTTCGGATTCGCGCAGGGCGTGGAGAAACCCAAGGTCACGATCGCCGTGGGCGGCAAGAACCTGCTGTACTACCTGCCGCTGACCATCGCCGAACAGCTGGGCTACTTCAAGGCCGAGGGACTGGACGTGACCATCGTCGACTTTGCGGGCGGCTCGCGCGCGCTGGCCGCGGTGGTGGGTGGCAGCGCCGACGTGGTCTCCGGCGCCTTCGAGCACACGGTCAACATGCAGTTCAAGGGCCAGCCCATGCGCGCCTTCGCGCTGCAGGGCCTGGCACCGCAGATCGTGCTCGGCGTCAACCCCAAGACCATGGGCGGCTACAAGGCCATCACCGACCTCAAGGGCAAGAAGATCGGCGTGACCGCGCCGGGCAGCTCGACCAACGTGATGGTCAACTTCGTGCTCGCCAAGGCCGGCCTCAAGCCCAGCGACGTGAGCATCGTCGGCGTGGGCGCGGGCAACGGTGCGGTGGCCGCGATGCGCGCGGGCCAGATCGACGCCATCAGCAACCTCGACCCGGTCATCACCCTGCTGCAGCGCTCGGGCGACCTCAAGATCATCTCCGACACGCGCATCGTGGCCGAGTCGGCCAAGGTGTTCGGGGGCCCCATGCCTGCGGCCTGCCTCTACGCGCCCCAGCCCTTCCTGGACAGGAACCCCAACACCGCACAGGCGCTCACCAATGCCATCGTGCGCGCCGACAAGTGGATCCAGGCCGCCGGTCCGGGCGACATCATCAAGGCCGTGCCCGAGAGTTACCTGCTGGGCGACCGCGCGGTCTACATCGACGCGTTCATGGCCGCCAAGGGCGCGCTCTCGCCCGATGGCAGCTTCCCGGCCAAGGGCGCGGACACCGCCTTTCGCGCGCTGGCCAGCGTGGACGCCGAACTGGCCAAGGCCAAGCTGGACCTGAACGCCGTCTACACCAACAGCTTCGTGCAGAAGGCCAACGCGAAATACCCGAAGGGTTGATGTGACGAGTCCAGCCGCGATCGACCTGCAGGGCGTGTCCTGCACCTTCATCAGCAAGGACGACCCCGGCCAGCGCTACACGGCGGTGCAGAACGTCACCCTGACCGTGGGCGCGGGCGAGTTCGTGAGCGTGGTGGGCCCCACCGGCTGCGGCAAGAGCACGCTGCTCAACGTCGCGGCCGGCCTGCTCGCGCCCAGCACCGGCACCGTGCAGGTCTTCGGCCAGCCGCTGCAGGGCATCAACACGCGCGCCGGCTACATGTTCCAGACCGAGAGCCTCATGCCTTGGCGCACCGCCTTGGGCAATGTGATGGCGGGCCTGTCGTTCCGTGGCGTGGCCGAAGCCCAAGCGCGCGCCCAGGCCGAGGACTGGCTGCGCCGCGTGGGCCTGGGCGGTTTTGGCGACCGCTACCCGCACCAGATGAGCGGCGGCATGCGCAAGCGCGCCAGCCTGGCGCAGACCCTGGTGCTCGACCCCGACATCATCCTGATGGACGAACCCTTCTCCGCGCTCGACATCCAGACCCGCCAGCTGATGGAGAACGAGGTGCTCGACCTCTGGGCCGCGAAGAAGAAGGCCGTCTTGTTCATCACGCACGACCTGGATGAGGCGATCGCCATGAGCGACCGCGTGGTGGTGCTCAGCGCCGGCCCGGCCAGCCACCCGATCGGCGAGTTCGCCATCGACATCCCGCGCCCGCGCGATGTGGCCGAGATCAAGACCAGCGCCCGCTTCGTCGAGCTGCACGCCGCCATCTGGGCGGTGATGCGCGAGGAGGTGCTCAAGGGCTACCAGCAACAACTCAAGGCGGCCTGAACCCATGTGGAAGCACATCAAACCGCAGCCGTCCACGCTGCGCCTGTGGCAAGGAGCGCTGCTGGTGGCGCTCATCGTGTTCTGGTACCTGATGACCACGCCCGGGCTGGTGCCGCCCTTCATGTTCGACAACGACCGCCAGGCCGCCTTCTTCTTCGGTGAGCCACTGCGCGTGGCCGAGCGCATCTGGACCTGGTTCGTGCGCGACGCCGACATCTACCAGCACCTGGGCGTGACGCTCACCGAGACCGTGCTGGCCTTCGCCATCGGCGCCGTCGGCGGCCTGGCCGGCGGCCTGTGGCTGGCGCTCTCGCCCATGGCCTCGGCCATCCTGGAGCCTTACATCAAGGCCATGAACTCCATGCCGCGCATCATCCTCGCGCCCATCTTCGCGGTGTGGTTCGGGCTGGGCATCGCCAGCAAGGTGGCGCTGGGCGTGACGCTGGTGTTCTTCATCGTGTTCTTCAACGTCTACCAGGGCGTGAAGGAGGTCAGCCCGGTGATCCTGGCCAATGCGCGCATGCTGGGCGCGAGCCAGAAGCAGCTGCTGCGCCACGTCTACCTGCCCAGTGCCACGAGCTGGGTGTTCAGCTCGCTGCACACCTCGGTGGGCCTGGCCTTCGTGGGCGCGGTGGTGGGCGAGTACCTGGGGTCGAGCCAGGGCGTGGGCTACCTGATCCTGCAGGCCGAGGGCAGCTTCGACATCAACACCGTGATGGCCGGCATCGTCGTGCTCACGCTGTTCGCGCTGGCGCTCGACGCGGCCGTGGGCCGGATCGAGAAGCGGCTCATGAAATGGCAGCCGCGCAGCGGCGAGACCGAGAAGCTCTGAGCCCTGGCGTTTACTTCATCCCGGGGGCCGAGGTGCTGTACGAGCGGCGCACCGGCGGTGCGCTGTTCGACGGCACCGGGTTGTAGCCACCGGCACTGCTGGAGCGGGCACGCGACGCCTCCTGCTGCTCGAGGTGGGCATTGAAGCGATCCACCCAGTCGTTGGCCTCGGCGTGCAGGGTGTCGATGTCGCCGGACTGGTTGCGCCGATCGCTGCGGGCTTTCTCGAAGGCAGCGATGTTCGCGGGCGTGGCGACCGCGGCCACGCGGTCCCAGCTGGCATCCGGCAGGCAACCCGACGCGGCGTGCACGGAGCAGCGGTAACGCGCCGACCCGGTCACCAGGGCGACGGCCTCGTCGGCATTGAAGTCGCGGCCGCTGGTGTGGCCCATGGCCGCTTCCGTGAACGCGTTCTCGGCCCGGCTCTTCAGGCGATCCAGGCAGGTGCGGTATTCATCGAGTGCCGTCTTGGCGGCGTTCCATTGCGCCTGGTTCGAGGGCATGGCGCGGTCGAAGGTCCCGCACATCTGACGCGCCGATTTCGACGCACGCGCCTCGTCCAGGGCCATCTTCAAGGCAGGCAGGAACATCTGGTCCAACGGCGCCTTGAGGTGAGCCGAAGGCGAGGCCTCGACGCGGGCGCGGGCGGCCTTGTAGGCCCGGTCAACCTCCTCCGGCGTGCGGGCCACCAGGGTGTCGATCTCGGCCAGCGCGGGGCTTTGCGCGTCGAGTTTCGCCACATGCTCGCGCACGCCCTTGAGGCATTCCGTGCGCAGGTTCCGGCTCTGCTGGGCAGCCGAACGCAGGTTGGCGGTCAGCAGCAGGTCCGTGGGCGACTTCAGTGCGATCGCCACGAAATCCTGATCCGTGACTTCGAAGCCACAGGTGCGCACGCCCACCTGGGCATACCGCATGGCCTCCTGGGCTTTCTCGGCCGACGCCTTGGCGGCCAGATCGCGCTCGAGCGGCAACCCGGCATTCACCCACCCGCTGTTGCCCGCGCGCAACCAGTAGAGCTTGCGGTAGCCGGCATCCACGGCCCGCTGCACGGCGAACACCGACAGCTGGCAGCGGTCATGGTGGCAGTAGAAAAGCAGGGGCGTGTCCTTCTCGCCCCCGGTGAACCGCTGAAAGGCTTTGGCGTACGCCTGGCGGATCTCGTCCGAATCACCGGCCACCTGGGGCATCTCGACCAGGGTGCCCGGGATCTTGTCCTGCGTCCGCATGGCCGCGACGACGGCCAGCCCGAGCCCCATCTGCTCGATCATGCAGTGGGCCTCGCGCGGGGAGATGGTGATGGCGCCTGGCACTTGCCGCGGCATGGCGCCTTCCGGAACCGATGTGCCCTTGGCGACCGCAGCGCGCGCTTCGCGCCCGGGCTGGCATTGCTGCTCCGCGGCGGCCAGCCGATCGCCGCGCGATTGGGCGGCGGCAGGCCCTGCGCTGAACAGCGCGGCAACAAGAACGGCGGCCAGGGAAATGTGCAGTCGCATGGTGCTCCGATCGGATCGATGGCCCTGTCGCGCCATGGGCGTCGCACACGTGCAAGGGCGATGCGGCATTTTGTAACAAGCTCATGCCCCCGCTGCCCATCCGTTCCGATGAAGTGCGAGAAATGCCACGCTGTGCGGCTTGTGGCGGGCGCTCGAAGCGGCCGTGGGCCGCGTCGGGAAGGGTGGACGGGTCAACCGGCCGGGCGACCGAAGCAGCGCTGGACGAAGTTCAGGCAACCGGTGCTCAGGCGCGAGAGAAAGCCCGGCCGAGGCAGCTGCGGTGGCAACTGTGCCAGCTGCTCGGCATGCACACGCACCAAGGGCGCACCCTGGCGAGAGAGGAATTTCTGCTGGCTGCCGTTGAGGTCGTCCTGATCCTTCTTCTCGCTGCGGTCGAGGAGGTTCAGGCGCACGGGGCCCTGCTGGGCGCTGGCGCTTCGGACAATCTCAACGGGGGGCTCTTCTGCCGGCTCTTCTGCCGGCGCCTCCGAGACCTCCTGCTCTTTCCCGACGTCCTCGCAGCGCTTCACCATCTCTTTCGCAAATTCTCTGAATTGCGTGTCTTTCATCAAATCCGTGACCCCCTGCAGGGACGTCCCACCGGGTGAATTGGAAAAATTGGACGAGACGGAGCTGGAGTTCATGGGGTCGTTGCAAGAAAACTGAAGGGCTTGGACTGGGTGAATCTCATATCCGAAAAGTTCAGCCGGCCCGCGCTTGTAACCAAAGCCGCTCCCGGCGCTACCACCTTCGTTTGACACCGTACAATTTTGGACTGTCCACTGCCCGAGCATCCCGGCCATGAACCCAGACCATCCAGGCGCCGACCACCAGACCTGTGACGTGCTTGTGATCGGTGGCGGGCCTGCCGGCTCCACCGTCTCTCCGCTGCTGGCCGGCAAGGGCCACCGCGTCGTGATGCTCGAGAAGGCGCACCACCCGCGCTTTCACATCGGCGAATCCCTGCTGCCGGCCAACCTGCCACTGCTGGAGCGCCTGGGCGTGGCCGACGAGGTGCGCGCCATCGGGCAGCACAAGCCGGGCGCCGAGTTCGTCTCGCCGCACCACGCGCACACCCAGACCTTCGAGTTCGCCGACGCCTGGGACAAGTCCATGCCTTACGCCTACCAGGTCAAGCGCGCCGAGTTCGACGAGATCCTGTTCCGCAACGCCGCACGAAAAGGCGTGGAGGTGCACGAAGGCTGCAAGGCACGCTCGGTGGAGTTCCTGCCCGACCGCACGGTGCGCGTGCACGCCGAGCACGACGACGGCCGCACCAGCGTGTGGAACGCGAAATTCCTGGTGGACGCCTCGGGCCGCGACACATTTCTTGCATCCCGTTTCAAGATCAAGGAACGCAACCCCCACCACAACAGCGCGGCGGTCTACGGCCACTTCGCGAACGCGCGCCGCAACACCGGCGAGGCCGAGGGCAACATCACCATCTTCTGGTTCGACCACGGCTGGTTCTGGTTCATCCCGCTCACGGGCGGCGTCACCAGCGTGGGCATGGTGACCTGGCCGTACCACATGAAGGCGCGCGCCGGCCGCAGCATGGAGCAGTTCATGATGGACAACGTGGCCACTTGCGCGGGCCTGGCCGAGCGCCTGAAGGACGCGCACCGGGTGGCACCGGTGGAGGCCACTGGCAACTTCTCCTACGCCGCGCAACGCAACCACGGCGACAACTACCTGATGCTGGGCGACGCCTACACCTTCATCGACCCGGTGTTCTCCTCGGGCGTGTGGCTGGCCATGAACGGCGGCGAGCTCGGCGCGCAGACCATCGACACCTGCCTGCGCCAGCCCGCGCAGGCGCGCGCGGCGCTCAGGCGTTTCGACCGCCACAGCCGCCACGGACCCAAGGCGTTCTCGTGGTTCATCTACCGCGTGACCAACCCCATCATGCGCGACTTCTTCATGGGCCCACGCAACATCTTCCGCGTGAAAGAAGCCCTGCTGTCCACGCTGGCCGGCGACGTGTATGGCGGCGCGCCGATCGGGCGGTCGATGCTGGCTTTCAAGGCCCTGTACCTGCTGGCCAACCTCACCCAGCCCCGCCGCGCGTTCAACGCCTGGCGCAAGCGCCGCGTCAACATCCGGCCTGCGGACGAAACCGCCCTGGCCCGCACGCCGTGAGTTTGCAACACACCATCAGCCGCGTGCTCGCCGCGCCCGCCGACGGCGAGGTGCTGGGCGGCATGTCGATCGGGGAACAGAAGGACCTGGGCCCGATGGCCTGGCCGCACCAACCCCTGCGCGCGCCCGTGCTGCCTGCGGGCGCGCCAGCGGCGCACGAGCAGTGGCGCGTCGACGGCCCACTGCGCCAAGGCCGCGACAAGGGCATCCACTGGCGCCGCAACGCCGAACTGCTCTATGGCGTGATCGAGCTGAATGAGGCCGAACACGCCCCCACGGCCGAGGGCGGCTCGCCGCTGCAGACGGCGAGCCGGCTGCTCTACGAGCGCCTGTTCCGCCTGCTGCGCGCGCAGGGCACGCCGCACCTGTGGCGGGTCTGGAACTACATGGCCGACATCAACGGCGAGTCGCACGGGCTGGAGCGCTACCGCCAGTTCAACCTGGGCCGCTACGAGGCCTTCGTGCACGCGCAGCGCGAGACCGGCGGCCAGGTGCCCGCGGCCTGCGCCATCGGCGTGGCCGGTGGCCCGCTCTCGGTGGCCTTCCTGGCAGGCCGCTCGCCGGTGGTGCCGCTGGAGAACCCGCGCCAGGTTAGCGCCTGGCGCTACCCCTCGCAGTACGGGCCGCGCGCGCCCACCTTTTCGCGCGCCGCGCTGGCCTACCCGCGCGGGCGCGAGGCGCTGTTCGTCTCGGGCACGGCCAGCATCGTGGGGCACGCCACGGTGCATCCCGGCGATGTGGCCGCGCAGTGCGAGGAGACCGTGCGCAACATCGAGTGCCTGGTGCAGGAGGCCAACCGCGTGGCGCGCTCGGGCCGGCCGTTTTCGTTCACCGGCCTGCGCCACCGCGCCTACGTGCGCCACGCCGCCGACGTGGACACCGTGCAGCGCACGCTGCAGCCGCTGCTGCGCGGCGCTTCGCTGGTGTGCGTGCAGGCCGACATCTGCCGCGCAGACCTGCTGTTGGAAATCGAGAGCCAGGCCATCCACCCGCTGGGGTCGCCATGAGCACGGCGGCGACCCGCCCGACCTCGCTGCTGTGGAGCGTGTACGAGCACCTCGCGATGGTGGTGGGCCTGAGCGCGCTGGCGCTGGTGTGCCTGAGCTGGACGCCACCGGCGCTGGCCCTGTACCCGGTGTTGCCCCGGCCGCTGGGCCGCTGGCTCGGCCGCCAGGCCATCATGCGCGGCTTCCGCCTGTACGTCGGCATCCTGCGCCTGCTGTGCGCCTGCCGCTTCGACCTGTCCGAGATCGATGCGCTGCGCGACCAGGGGCCCATGGTCATCGCGGCCAACCACCCCTCGCTGCTCGACGCCGTGCTGATCACCTCGCGCCTGCCCAACGCGGTCTGCTTCATGAAGGCCGACCTGATGGACAACCCGCTGCTCGGCGCGGGCGCGCGCCTGGCGCGCTACGTGCGCAACGACAACCTGCTCACCGCCGTGCTGAACTGCCGCCGCGAGCTGCAACAGGGCGCGCAGGTGCTGATCTTCCCCGAGGGCACGCGCACGCGCGGCTACCCGGCGAACCCGATCAACCCGCTCTCGCGCTCCACCGCGCTGATCGCCGCCCGCGCCGGGGTGCCGGTGCAGACGCTGATCGTGGAGTTTTCCAGCCCCTACCTGGGCAAGGGCTGGCCGATCTGGCGCCGCCCCCTGTTGCCGCTGACCTGCCGCATCCGCCTGGGCCGGCGTTTCGAGGCGCCACGCAACCCGGGCGCCTTCACGCAGGAGCTGGAAGACTATTTCCGTGCCATGCTCGACCCTTCTTCCCCACCGATGGCGTCGTCCGCCGCCGCCTGATCCATGCCCGTTTCCAGCACCACGCACCTGGTCCTCATTCCCAGCTACAACCCGGGCCGCAAGGTATTGGCCACGGTGCGCGCCGCGCGGGCCCAATGGACGCCCGTGTGGGTGGTGGTCGATGGCAGCACCGACGGCTCGGCCGACTGGCTGACCGAAGAGGCCGCCAAGGACCCGGGCCTGCGCGTGCTGGTGATGTCCGAGAACCAGGGCAAGGGCTCGGCCGTGCTGCACGGCATCACGGTCGCGGCACAGCAGGGCTTCACGCACGCCCTGACCATGGACTCCGACGGCCAGCACCCCGAAACCCTGATCCCCGACTTCATGGCCGCCTCGCAGGCCGAGCCCGAGGCCATGGTGTTGGGCAAGCCGGTGTTCGGCCCCGAAGCGCCCCTGGTGCGCGTGCTGGGCCGAAAGCTCTCGAACGGCTGGGCCAACCTGGAAACGCTGGGCGTCGGCATCGGCGATTCGCTCTACGGGTTTCGCGTCTACCCGATCGCGCCGCTGATGCGCGTGATGCACGGCACGCGCTTCATGCGCCGCTTCGACTTCGACCCCGAGGCCGTGGTGCGCCTGAGCTGGGCCGGCGTGCGGCCGATCAACATCGACGCCCCGGTGCGCTACTTCACGCCCGAAGAGGGTGGCGTCTCGCATTTCAACTACCTGCGCGACAACCTGCTGCTCAGCGGCATGCACACACGCCTGTTCACCGGCTTCGTGTTGCGCCTTCCCCTGCTGCTCTGGCGGCGCCTGACCGGCTGACGGCCGCACCGCCATGAACACCACCGAGATCTTCCTGATCGCCATGGCGATCATCTTCACCGTGCCGTGGCTGATCTGGCGGCTGGGGCGCACCGACTACTGGGCGCCGCTGGTGGTGGTGCAGATCGTCACCGGCATCCTGCTCGGCCCCGGCGTGCTGGGCAAGGCCTTCCCCGAATACCACGCCTTCGTCTTCAACCCGGCGGTGATCCAGTCGCTCAACGGCATCGCGTGGTGGGCCGTGATGCTGTTCGTGATGATCGCGGGCATCGAACTCGACCTGCGCCAGGCCTGGAAACACCGGCGCGAGAGCGGCATCACCGCCGGTCTGGCCCTGGGCGCACCCCTGCTGCTGGGCAGCGCGGCCGCGCTGGTGATGCTGGGCATGCCAGGCTGGATGGGCGCGTCTGCCCGGCCCTGGCAGTTCGTGCTCGGCGTGGGCATGGCCTGCGCGGTCACCGCGCTGCCCATCCTGATCCTGCTGATGGAGAAGCTGCAGCTGCTGCGCCAGCCGCTGGGCCAGCGCATCCTGCGCTATGCGAGCGTGGACGACATCGCGATCTGGGGCGTGCTCGCGCTGATCCTGATGGACTGGCAGCGCGTGGGCAAACAAGGCGCCTTCATCCTCGCCTTCGTCGTGCTGAGCTGGGCCTTCCGCCACCTGATGCGCCGCCTGGCCGAAGCCGACCGCTGGGCCGTCGCGCTGATCTGGCTCGCGGTCTGCGCGTTCGGCGCCGACTGGTCGGGCCTGCACTACATGGTGGGCGCCTTCCTGGCGGGTGTGGTGATGGACGCTGACTGGTTCGACCAGGACAAGCTGGACCAGCTGCGCCACCACGTGCTGCTGGTGATCATGCCGGTGTTCTTCCTCTCCACCGGCCTGCGCACCAACTGGGACGTGGGCGGTGCGGCGGTGTTCGGCATGGCGGCCCTGCTGCTGCTGGCCTCGGTCAGCGGCAAGCTGATCGGTGTGCACCTGGCCGGCCGCGTGCTGAAGTGGCCGCCGGGCGAGGCCTCCCTGATCGGCTGGCTGCTGCAGACCAAGGCGCTGATCATGATCATCTTCGCCAACATCCTGCTGGACAAGCACGTGATCACCAGCGAGACCTTCACCGCGCTGCTGCTGATGGCGGTGGCCAGCACCATGCTGACGGTGCCTATCGTGGAACCCAAGCTGCGCGGCGCCGCGCGGGGCGCCAGCGCGCTGCGCCATTCCTGACGGCAGGCTCAGAACTGCAGGAAGCTCACGCCCGCGCCCAGGCTGGTCTGGCGGAAGTTGTAGTCCGACAGCGTTTCGCCATAACCACTGAACAGCTGCACGTACCAGCGCAGCCCATTGGGTTGGTCGCGCACCACGGGGTAGGTCCATTCGAGCGACGTGCTCCCCCGGTTGCCACCCCGCAGCGTGCTGCGGTGCACCAGCGACGCGGTGTGCACCCCGCTCGCCCACCCGAGGTTGAACTCCGCCTTGCCCCGGTAGTCGATGAGGTCCGGGTTGTTGTCGGTCTCTTCGCGCTCCCGCAGGCGCTGGTTGAATTTCGTGGTGAAGGTCCAGTTGTCGCGTTCGAAGCCGGCGCCGAGGTACACGCGGTTCCAGCTGCGCGACAAGGGGTCGGACTGCCCATTCGACTGGTGCGCCACGCCCAGCTGGGTGAAGCGCCATTGCCAGCCCAGCGGCAAGGCGCGGAACTGCGGCGCGGTGGGCACCACGTAGATCAGTTCGGGCTGGTAATCGGTGTTGCGAAAGGGCCGCGAGTCGGCGTGGTTGTAGACCTGCCACATCGTCTGCAGGGTGAAGGCACCCCACAGGTCGCCCCCGGGGAAACCGACATCCTGCAGGAACTTGGTGCGCAGCGACAGCTGGAATTTCGCCTCTTCCCGGCGGTCATCGGGCGCAGTCACGGCCGCCTGCGTCGGCGACTGGGGCGAGCGGTTGATGCGGGAGGTGACGTGCACGGGCAGCACGTAGTTCGGGTGGTAGCCGACGAAATTGAACACACCGCGCTTGTCGGCCGGGTCCAGCTCCCAGAACTTGGCCAGCAGGCTGCTGGAAGAGGCCGGTGCGGCCGCCGGAGGCAGCTGCCCGCCCGACTGCGACAGCAGTGAAGGGGCCGGGGCCGCCGGGGCCGCTTCGCCCCCGAAGGGTTGCTGCGCCACCGGGGCGGTGGGCGCCGGCGCGCGCCCGGCGAGCTTGTCGTAACAGGTCAGGCGGTCGGCCGCAGCACCGATGGCGGCGCAGGCCTCCAGCGTGGGGGGCGTCTCGGTCTGCGCCCGTGCGGGCAGGCCTGCGGCGAGGCCGCACAGCAGGATGAACGGGGACAGGTTTTCAGGTTTCACAGGCAGGCCTTCAGCACATCGCGCCGTTGATGGAGATCACCTGCCCACTCACGTAGGCCGCCTTGTCGGACACCAGAAACGCCACCAGCTCGGCCACCTCGTCCGCGCGGCCCGCGCGCTGCATGGGCACCAGGCGCTTGATGGCCTCGGCGTCGAAGGCGCCTTCGATCATGTCGGTCTCGATGATGCCAGGCGCGACCGCGTTGACGGTGATGCCCCGGCTGGCGAGTTCGAGCGCGAGCGACTTGCTCGCCGCGTGCAATGCACCCTTGGCCGCCGCGTAGTTCACCTGCCCCCGGTTGCCCATGAGGCCGGCGATGGACGAGATGCTCACGATGCGGCCCCAGCGTTTCCGGATCATGGGCATGGTAAGCGGCTGCGTCACGTTGTAGAAGCCATTGAGCGAGACATCGACCACGCGATCCCACTGCTCGCCGCTCATGCCGGGGAACACGGCGTCGTCGTGGATGCCGGCGTTGTTCACCAGGACCTGGATCGCACCCGCGTCGGTCAACGTGGCCAGCGCGGCGGCGGTGGCCAAGCGCTCGGTCACGTCGAAGGCCACGGCCTCGGCACTGCCGCCGCGCTCGCGGATGGCCGACACGATGGCCTGGGCCTTGTCGAGCTGGCGGTTGGCGTGCACGATCACGTGGTGGCCGTCGGAGGCCAGGCGCTGGCAGATCGCCGCGCCAATGCCGCCGCTGCCGCCGGTCACGAGGGCTCGTTTCATGGCTGCGGGTCCTTGTTGGGGTTCAGGGAATCGGCGTCGAGCACCACGGCCGCGCGCCCTTCGAGCAGGCAGCGGCCGGCGTGGTCCACGGTGAAGCGGTAGAGCACGTTCGAGGCATCGCCCGAGAGGCGCTCGGCGCGCACGTCCAGCGGGCCCGGCAGGTCGTCCAGCCGCTCGACGTGCAGGGTGGCGCCGCGCACGCTGGTGAGGTAACCCTGGCGCGGCGCGGCCTCGGTGCCGGCCACCAGGGCACCGTGCACCGCCATGGCCTGGGCTGCGTACTCGATGCCGTTGGCCGCGCCCAGGCGGCCGTGCGCGCGCAGCGGGTGCGCCGGGTCGGTGTGGCCCACCGCCCGGCAGACCACGTGATCGGCCGACCACTCGGTGACGGCGTCGAGCAGGCACATGGTGCCCTGGTGCGGGATGCGGGCCGCGATGCCCTCGTGGCTCAGCGTGGCCGGGCTCACTGGAGTACCTTCGCCCCGCGGGCTGCGGTGCGAGCTTGCCTGGGAATGGCCCGGCGCTGCGCTCATGCGGGGTCGATCCGGACCGCGAGCCGCAGGCCGGGCAGGTAGTCGATACAGATCTCGCCGCTGCGGCCTTGCGCCAGGCGCTCCAGCAGCGGCAGCGATCGCAGCGCGGGAATGGCCGCGCGCAAGGGTTCCAGCGTGGCCTGCTCCAGGGGCTGCGCGGGCGCTTCGGTGGTCTGCACGGTGATGCGCGCCAGCGCCTGCGGCGAGGACTCGCACTCGAGCCGCAGGGACACGCCCGCGCAGTCTGGCACGGGCCGCTTGGCGAACAGGGGTTCGGGATACTCGCTGTCGTAGGCCAGCAGCAGCGTGGCCTGGCGGTCCAGCACCACCTGGCCGAGCGCGTCGATCAGACCGGCGCCGAAGCTGCCGTCGTGGGCGCACAGCACCTGGCACGGCGCCATCGACTTCGTGGCGATGCCCCAGTAGCCGGCGGGCGCGTTGTGCACCGAGTTGTGGAAGCGCGTGGGCGAGATGTGGCGGTCGTCGGTGGCGAGCTGCTCGCACAACGCGTGGCAGTTGTGGCCGTCCGAGCCCGAGGCGCTGAACACCGTGGCCAGGGTGGACACGTCGGCGCCGGCCGCGGCCTCCAGGCCGATGCCCAGCGCGAGCTTGATCACGCGGCTGGCGCGGCGGCGCTCGGCCGGCGGCAGCAGGCTGGGCGTGGGCAGCACGGAGGGCGCGGGCGCCCAGGCCTGCTCGCCGCGCAGCACGGCGCGCGCGCTGGGCCAGTCGGGCAGGCCCGGCGCGATCAGGCCGATCCCGGTGATCCAGGCGGTCAGGGGTGCGTTCATGCCTGCGCCCTCCCGAACACCAGGCTGCAGTTGCTGCCCCCGAAGCCGAAGGAGTTGGTGAGCGCATGGCGCAGCGCGGCCGGCTCGCCGTGCAACTGGTAGCGCAGCGGGATGGCGGGGTCGAGTTCGCGCGTGCCAGGGCTGCCGGGCACGACACCGTCGACCAGGGCGAGCGCGCACAACACGGCTTCCACCGCACCGGCCGCGCCCAGGGTGTGGCCGGTGGCGCCCTTGGTGGACGAACACGGCACGCGGTCGCCGAACAGGGCGGCCACGGCCTTGCCTTCGGCGCTGTCGTTGGCCGGCGTGGCCGTGCCGTGCAGGTTGATGTAGTGGATGTCGCCCGCGTTCAAGGACGCCGAGCGCAGCGCGGCCTCCATGGCCAGCTTCGCGCCCAGGCCTTCGGGGTGCGGCGCGGACATGTGGTGCGCGTCGCTGGATTCGCCCGCGCCCAGCAGCCACACGGCCTGGGCGTCGGGGGCGTCAGCGCCGCGCTCCAGCAGCGCGTAGGCGGCGCCTTCGCCGATGGAAATGCCGTCGCGCCCCGCATCGTAGGGTCGGCAGGGCTCGGCGGAGGTGAGTTCGAGCGAGGCGAAGCCGTACAAGGTGGTCAGGCACAGCGAGTCCACGCCGCCGACCAGGGCCGCGTCGATCGTGCCCAGCTCGATCTGGCGCGCGGCGGCGGCGAACACCTTGGCGCTGGACGAACACGCGGTGGAGATCGTCATGGCCATGCCGGTGATGCCCAGGTGTTCGCGCAGGAACTCGCTGAGCGAATACGGGTTGTGCGTGGTGGCGTAGCTGAAGGCGGCGGGCAGCGCGCCGCTGGCGGGATCGCGCCGGCGGTAGGCGAGTTCGGTCTCCAGGATGCCCGAGGTGCTGGTGCCCATGAAGACGCCGACGCGGCCCGCGCCATGGCGCCGCACGGCGGCGCGCACGCGGTCTTCGAAGCCGTCGGCGCGCAGCGCGAGCAAGGCCAGGCGGTGGTTGCGGCAGTCGTAGGCGGCCAGCGAGGCGGGCAGCGCCTGGGCGTCCACGCCCTGAATCTCACCCACCCAGGTCGGCAGTTCCACGGTTTCGAAATGGCAGGGCCGCAGCCCGCTGCGGCCTTGGCGCACGGCCTCTCGGTGGGCATCGATTCCCACCCCCAGGCAGGTGGTGGCGGTGTAGGCGGACAGCAGCAGGGGCTTCACGGGCAGGGGGCAAAAACGGGGTCGGGCATTGTCTCAGATGGTGGCAGGAAAACCGCCGGCGCTCAGTGCGGTACCCGGCAGACCAGCATCACGTTGGCGAAGGGCTTGCGCCCGCTCATGGGCTCGGTCTCGACCACGAAGCCCAGCTGCTGCAGCTCGGCCACCCAGTCCTGCAGGGTGCGGCAGTACAGGCGCGGCAGGCGGTGCCCGCGCGTGTAGGTGACGAGGCGGTCCACGCCATTGCAGATGCGGTAAGTCAGGCCCGCGCCCGCATCGCCGATGCGGGTGAGGAACACGCCCCCGGGTGGCAGCGCCTGGCGGATGCGCGCGAGCACCTCGCGTTGCTGTTCGTGGCTGAAGTAGTGCAGCGCGTCGAGGATGAGGATGGCATCGGGCCGGCCGAAGTCGACCGCGTTCATGTCGCCCTGCTCCACCCGCACCACCGGGTGCTGCGGGCCGAAGGCGCGCGCGGCGCGGTCCACGTCGCGCTGCATCAGTTCGATGCCGCGCAGCTTCCTGGGCTGTGGCGGCGTCGCCCAGCCCGCCGGCCAGTGGCCTTGCTCGTGCAGCCGGCGCGCGGCCAGCAGCCAGGCGAACAGGCTGCCCTGGCCGCAGCCGAGGTCGAGGTAGTGACCGCCTTCGGGCAGCAGGCCGCGGCGCAGCATCTCGTGGAAGATGCTGTCGTAACCGAGCTTGCCGCGCGCGTAGTGGTAGGCGAAGCGCCCGCTGGGGCGGAAGGTCTGGCTGGCTTCGTTGACCAGCAGCTGGACGGATTGGCGGCTCATGGGGGCAGGGCTTGGTTCAGGGTGACGGGAGGAAACTGGCGCTCGGCGAGGGTCTGCAGCAGGCGCGGCAGCACCACGAGGATGACGGGTTCACCAGCGGGGGTGCGGGCGCAGTGGCCATCGTGCATCAGCACGATGTCGCCCGGGCCCAGGTGTTGCGAGAGGCGCTGGAACACGCGCTCGGGGTCGCCGGTGCGCGTGTCGTAGGCACGGCGTGTCCAGGTGGCGAGCGCGAGGCCCAGGCCGTGCAGCACCGGGTCGAGGAAGGGGTTGCGCAGGCCGGCCGTGGCGCGGAAGAAACGCGGTACCTGGCCGGTGATCTCGGTCAATGTGGCCTGCGCGCGCACGATGTCGCGACGCATGGCGCCCGGACCGAACAGCGAGAACGCATTGCTGTGCGCGTACCCGTGGTTCTCCACGCGGTGGCCGCGCCGCACGATCTCGCGGCACAGGGCTGGGTGCTGCTCGGCGATGCGGCCGATGCAGAAGAAACTGGCTTTCGCGTTCGCCGCATCGAGCAGGTCAAGCACGCGCGGCGTCACCTCGGGGTCGGGCCCGTCGTCGATGGTCAGCGCGACCTCGCGCCGTTGCACCGAGGCCTCGGGCAGGCGGATCAGGTTGGGGCCGAGCAGGCGCGAACTCGGCCACAGGCCGGCACCGGCGAGCAGCGCATGGTTGGCCACCAGCGCCCCCACCGCCCAGGGCCAGGCGGCCGGCATGGCCAGCGTGCCGAGCACGGCCGCGCCGTGCACGGCGGCGCTCGCGCTCAGGAAAGGGGATGGGCTCCAGCGCTTCGTGGCCATGTCAGTGGAAGTGCCCGGCATCGAGGAAGCGCGCCCACAGCGGCCGCCAGGCCGACCAGTCGTGCCCGCCCGGCACGGTGTGGCGCGATGCGGCCGGGAAGCGCTCGGCCAGTTGCGCGATGCGCGCGGCAAACCGGTCTTCCGTGCCGTGGCCGACAAACACCGGCAGCTCGGCGGGCGGCTGCCGCAGCCACTGCCACACGCGCAGCTCGGGGTCCTGCAGGTCCTGCGCGCTGGGCTGCCAGCGATCGATGCCCCCGGCACGCTCGATCACATTCACGCTGGGGCGGCTGCCCGGGTAGGGCGCGAGCAGGCACAAGCCGTCGGCCACGCCGGGCCGCGCGGCCAGGTGCGCCATGGCCACCATGCCGCCGAGCGAGATGCCGCCCAGCCACACGCGCGCGCCGCGCTCGCGCGCCGGGGTGAGCACCTGGTGCTGCAAGGCGTCCCAGGTGTCGACGGCGTCGAGCCCGAGCCCGCTGAGGTCCACCGCCAGCAGGTCCAGCGCCAGGCCCCGGCGTTCGATGGCGTCGGAGAAACCGGCCTCGAAGAGCTCTTCGGGCCGCATGGCCACGCCGGGCAGCATCACGAGCAGCTGCGGCGCAGCGCCTGCGCTGCCGACCGTGCGCAAGGCCTTCACGGCGCGGGCCT
Source organism: Hydrogenophaga sp. (assembly GCA_018993155.1). Taxonomy (GTDB): domain Bacteria; phylum Pseudomonadota; class Gammaproteobacteria; order Burkholderiales; family Burkholderiaceae_C; genus Hydrogenophaga. Next base: position 619 of record JAGKSX010000069.1, on the reverse strand, counting down.
TCTGACGGCGAAGGCCGCCGACAGCACCAGGGCCAGCACCGCGCCCGGCCCCACCGTCACGCCGATGGCGTGCAGCACCGGCACCGTCGACCAGGCCAGCACACCGAAACCGATGACGGTGGTGAAGCTGGCCACGCCGATGGACAGCAGGGTCTCGTCGTCCAGCGCCTCGCCGAGCGCGAGGCGGTCGAAGAACAGCGCGTAGTTGGAGCCCACGGCCACGGTGAGCAGCATGCCCACCAGGTGCAGCAGGTGCAGGCGCTCGCCGAAGAAGTGCAGGCCGGCGGTCACGACCAGCACCGCCATCACCAGCGGCAGCATCACGCTGGCCAGCCGCAGCGCGCTGCGCTGCACGAAGGCCATGGCCACGACGATGGCGATAAAGCCCGCGAGCGAGAGCACGATGGCCTCGTCGATGTACTCGCCGTACAGCGTGTCGAACTCGCCCTTGAGGTCGATGAAGAGCGCGCCGCTGCCGGCCAGCGCCTCGCGCACGGCCGCCACCGGGATGTCCGCGCCCGTGGCCTCGGCCGAGGGGCGCAGGGGCAGCAGCACGCTCCAGCCGCTGGGGCGTTGCATCAGCAGCGCATCCACCGCCAGCCCCAGGCCCGTGCCCTCG
>JAGKSX010000068.1 GCA_018993155.1 Hydrogenophaga sp. | reverse complement strand
GGACCGTGTGGACGCGGCCGGCGGCCATCGCCACATGGCGGGTCCCCACAGGGCCGTTCTCGAAGACGGGGCGGGCGCCGTGTTCGTCCGGGCTGAGGTCGCCGCCCGGATGGCCGGTGTGGTTGGGTCTTGATGGAGGCGCGTCCTCCAGCCCCTTCAGGATGTCGGCCCTGTGCATGCCGTCCATGCCGCTCCAGCCACTGGAGTCGGTGGTCAGGATCTTGCCCACGACCGTGCCGTCCATGCGGTAGTACTCGGACCCGGCGCCGACCTTGGCGCCCACGCGGGCGAGGGCATCGCCCAGGCCCATGCGCTCCAGCTGCCTCAGGCTGTTGGGGTAGACGAAGATGCCCGCACCGACCTCCCGCAACACGCCCGACTGTTCGTACACCGCGACGCTGATCCCCCGATGGCGCAGCGCGACCGCAGCGGCGAGACCGCCGATGCCACCGCCCACGACGGCCACATGAATACCCTTTGACATCACAACCGCTTTCATTTGGTGTTCTTGGACGCCGGGCCGAGCAACTCGCTGACGGCCCGGTACTCGTTGGTGATTTCTTCGGCAAGGGCCCTGGCTGAGCCCCATTCCTGCACGATTCCCGCCGGCAGCAGCTGCGCCGAGATGCTGGCGTTGCGGGCGACCTCTTCCAGGGCGGGGACGATCTTGTCGAGCACATCCTTGGGAACGCCAGCGGGCATGAAGAAACCGAACCACACGCCCAGAAGGTCGGCCTTGTAGCCCGCCTGGCGCAGCGTGGGTACGTTGGGAAACTCGGGGAAGGGCGAGGAGATGGCCAGGGCGCGCAACGCGCCGGTGCGCATATGGGCGCTGACCGCCCCCAGCGCCAGAACGACGGCGTCGATGTGGCCGCCGAGCAGGTCGGTGACGGCGGGTGCCGCGCCCTTGTAGTTCACGGAGCTCAACGAGGCGCCTGCGGCCGCGTTCATCAACTGCACGCTGATCTCGCCGACGGAGCCGGGACCGGCGTTGCCGATGCGGATGCCGTGGGCGCTCTTGGATGCTTGCTCGATCATCTCCTTCACGGTCTTGAAGGGCGCGTCCTTGTAGGTCACCAGCACCGAAGGGCTGCGGGTGGTCAAGGCCAGAGGCACGAGGTCCTTCAAGGGATCGTAGTTGGCGGCATCCGGTTCGATCACGCGCCGGATGGTCAGCGGGCTGTTCTGCGCGTAGAGCAGGGTGTAGCCGTCCTTGGGCGCACGGATGACGGATTGGGTGCCCAGGGAGCCCCCGGCACCGGGGCGGTTCGCCACCGTCACCGCGGTGCCCAGCAACCTCGAAAGCTCCTGCCCCATCAGGCGCGCGGCCCGATCCGCCGCATCGCCCGCGGCCAGCGGCGTCACCAGGTTGATGGGCATGCGGGGATAGTCGTTCGCACGCGAGAGGAGGGGGACCGCCAGCAGCGGTGCGATGCCTAGAAGTTGTCGTCTCTTTATCATGGTTGGGCGCTCTGGAAAGTTGGGGGAGCCTGCCCGGCGCTCCCCTGGTCGGGTGAGGCATCGGAACAGCCAGCGAATTCTGTCGACAGGGCCGTTCTGAAGCAATGCGGTTTTGCGCATTGCGCAATAATGCGCCCATGACCGACGCCCAACGATCGCACCCGCGCGATTTCATCGCGTCCCTGGAGAAGGGGCTGAAGGTCTTGCTTTGCTTCGAGCGCAAGCACGCCAAGCTGAACCTGTCTGAAGTGGCGCGTCTCACGGGTTACACACCGGCCACGGCGCGCCGGCTTCTGCTGACGCTGCACGAACTCGACTACCTGCACAGCGATGGCAAACGTTTCTGGGTGGCGCCGCGCACCCTGCTGCTGGCCAGGTCGTACCTCATGTCGAGGCCGGCGCCCCAGGTGGCGCAACCGGTGCTCGACAAGCTGGCCGATCGCACGCGCCAATCCGCTTCGCTGGGCTTGCTGCTGGACCACGAGGTTCTGATCATTGCCAGGTCCACGGGTCGGCGCACGCTGTCGACCGGGCTGGGCATTGGGTCGCGCCTGCCGGCTTTCTGCTCCGCACTGGGCCGGGCGGTGCTGTCGACGCTGCCCCGCGAGGACGTGGTGAGCTACCTCGCCACCACACCCCTGGACCCCTGGACGCCGAAGACGGTGCAGGACATCGCCTCCGCGACGGGCCAGGTGGAGCATTGCCGGACCTTCGGTTGGGCCGAGTGCGACGAAGAGCTGGAGCTGGGCGTGCGCTCCATCGCGGTGCCGATCTCCAGCATCTCCGACAAGACGATCGCCGCAGTGAGCCTGTCGGTGCGCGCGGAGCGGATGTCGATGGAAGCCTTTCGGGCCGCGCACCTGGCCGCGATCCGGGAAGCCAGGGACGAGCTGAGGGCGACGGTGACCTTCGATTGAGCCCGGCGCCGTCAGGGCGCCGTCAAACGGTCCAGCAGGCGGTCGAGGGCCTGCCGGTAGTCCGCCTGCAGGGCCTGGGCCCGCTTGGGATCGCCGTGGGCCGAGGCCAGGGCCAAGCCGCTGCCGTGGGCATGGTCCACCAGCACGTCGCGCCACAGGTCGGGCTCGGCCGTGATCTGCGCCAGCAGCAGGCCCAGGCGATCGGTGATCTGGCGCGTCACCCCGGCAAAGGCCTCCGGCGTGGCGAAGATGGCCAGCGTCAGTTGCGGATGGCGGCCCACGGCGCCGTGGTAGCGGGTCAGGATCGCCTGCAGATCTGCTCGAGGGGCGGCCAGCCCTGGCGCACCCTCCAGCACCTCGGCATACACGCGGTCCGACAGCGCCCGCAGCAGCCCGGCATGGTTCTCCACGTGGTGGTAGAGGCTCATCGGCGTGACGCCCAGCCGCGTGGCCAGAGCGCGCATCGTCAGGCCTTGCCCACCGCTTTCATCGAGCAGAGCCAGCGCCTCCGTCAGGATGTGGTCGCGGGCCACCCCCGTCCCCTGGGCCGGGCGTCCCCGTGGTCGGTTCATGGGGCGAGCCGGTAGGTGGATTGCACGAGGCCGGAAGGAAAGCTGCGGCTGGCCACCAGGCGCCAGGCCACGTCCTGTGCCAACGCGCCGAACAGCGGCCTTCCCGACCCGATCAGCACAGGGACCGTGGTGACCACCATGTCGGCGATCAAACCCTCGCGCAGGAAAGACTGCACCACCTGCCCACCATCCACATAGACCCGGCGCACATTCTGTTCGGCCAGGTGCTTCATCGCGTCCCGGGGCGCAAGGCTGGAGAAGCGGACCTTGCCCTCCAGCGCCTCGGGCACGGGCGCGTCGGCCAACCGCTGGGACAGCACCAGCACGGGTCGGTCGTAGGGCCAGGTGTCGAAGCTCAGCGCCTTTTCGAAGCTGCCCCGGCCCATCACGACAACCTCCTTGTCAGCGATGAACGCGGTGTAGCCGTGGTCCTCGGCGGGATCGTCGCGTTGCAGCAGCCAGTCGATGTCGCCGTCCTGGCGCGCGATGAAGCCGTCCAGGCTGGTGGCGATGAAAACGTGTGCGGTGGTCATTCGGCGTCCTTATTTGTACGGCGTATATTATTGTCCGGACACGGATCGAACACAAGGCACACCCTCACCGGTCCTGGCCCACCCCCGTCAGGTGACCGACGTCCACGATGTACATCTGCCGGCCTTCCCCGTGCACCGAGTCGATGCAGATCTGGCTGCCGTCCCGGCTCCAGCGCGGATGCAGGTCGCAGCGGTTTTCCTTGCTCAGGGTCGGGTCCGCGTGGAAGGAGCCCAGGTCGTGGCGGGCGCCGGTCTGCATGTCGTAGAGGAACAGGACCCGCTCGTGCGTGCGCGCGTCCGGGTAGGTGTCGCTCAGCAGCCAGCGGTCGTCCACCGGCGAGAAGGTCATGTGGCCGTTCTCTGTCAGCACGTGGCGCCCGACCACCTGCACCGCGCCGCCCTCGGCGTCGTCGTACAGGTGGTAGTGGATCTCGCCGGCATGTGGCCCCCACACGATGACCTGGCGGTCGTTGCGCCACAGCGGGTGCGAGATCTGGTACTCGGATTTCTCGTAGTCGAAGGTGCCCACGGCGCTGGGGTCGAAGGCTTCGTCCAGTTGCGGCAGGGGGTGGTCCGAGCACTCCAGCAGCCGCATGCCGCTGCCATCGGGGTTCATGGTGATCAGGCGGTGGAGGAAGCAGGTCTCGTCCTTGATCCGCTCGGTCCAGCGGTGCAGGAAGAGCACGCGCGTGGACGAGGGATTGACCTCGATGTGGCTGACCCAGTGGATGGCCTTGTCCATCGATGGCTTCGGATGGAATTCGCGCAGCTGCCGGTAGCTCACCAGCAGGCGCGATTCGCCCGTCGCCAGGTCCATGCGGTGGATGCCGTCCTCGGCTGGGGCCAGTGGCAGGTCGAAGGGGGCGCCCGGCTCGCTGTAGCCGATGGTCTCGTGGGTGAGGTAGAGCCGGCGGTAGTCCACGCACAGGGCGTAGCGGCTGTCCGGCGCCACGACGTAGACCGGCAGCGGCAGGCTGCGCCGCTCGCCGGTGTCGGCATCGAGGATGACCGCACCGAAGTGGGGGTAGCGGGCCTTGGCGTCGGTGGTTCTCACGTTGTAGATCAGCTGGCGCCCGCCCAGGCCATCCAGCCATTGCAGCTGGCTGCCCATCTGCCAGTTCCAGGCGCGGGTGCGATCGAGCTCGCGGAATCGCGCACCCTCCTGCAGGTCGAAATAGCCGATCCCGGCCTCCAGCGCGGGCGTGAGCGGTGCGTCTTTGAACGGCACCTGCTGCGCCAGCAGGTAGCGGCCGCCGCGGTGCCAGTTGCTCTTGTTGTAGTAGCCAAAAAAGTAATGCTGGTCGGTTGACCCGACCCGGCGCACCGCGCAGGGTGCCTGCGGGTTGCTCGTCATTCGGCCACCAGCTTCGCTTTGTCGATGATGCCGTCCCAGCGCTGTTTCTCGGCCGCGACGAAGCGGGTGGCCGCCTCGCGGGTGTTGGCCACGGGCGTCATGCCTTGCGCGGCCAGCGCCTGCGTGAACGCCGGTGAGGAGACGATGGCCCGGATGTCGTTGCTCAGCTTGTTCGCCAGCGCATCCGGCACCTGGGCTCCCACGGCCACCGTGGTCCAGGAGGTCGCGAGGAACCCCGGGATGGCGGCTTCCGCCACGGTGGGCACGTCGGGCAGGGCCGGAGAACGGGTCTTGCCCGTGACGGCCAGCGCCTTCAGCCGGCCGTTGCGCACGTGGGCCAGCACGGTGGGCGGGTTTTCGAACATGAGCTGGATCTGCCCGCCCATCAAGTCGTTCAACGCGGCGGAACTCCCCTTGTAGGCGACGTGGGTCATGGGCACCTCGGCCGAGGCCTTGAACAGCTCGCCGATCATGTGCACGGACGACCCCACGCCCGCTGAGCCGAAGTTGAGCGCGTCGGGCGACTTGCGGCCCAGGGCAATCAGCGACTTCAGGTCCGTCACGGCCAGCGCTTCATTGGCCACCACCACATGCGGCATTTCCGCCAGGATGGTCAGCACCTTGAAGTCGGTGGCGGGGTTGTAGGGCAGCTTCCTGTACACGCCATAGGTGGCATGCAGGCCAATGGAGCCAAGCATCAGCGTGTAGCCATCGGGGGGTGCGTCGACCACCGCCTTGCCGCCGATGTGCCCGCCGGCGCCGGGCCGGTTTTCCACGACCACGGACTGCTTGTAGAGCTTGCCCAGGTGGTCGGCGAGCAGTCGCCCCTGCACGTCGGAGCTGCCGCCGGCCGTGAACGGCACGATGATGCGGATGGGGCGGTTCGGGAAGTCCTGCGCCCCGGCGGTGCCGGCCAGCGGGCCGAGGGCCAGGGCCGCCAGGCCGGCGGCGGCGAGGGTGCGGCGAGGGATGCGGGTGGTCATGGATGGTGCTCCTGTGAGGGCCCTCGGGGTGGGGCCTGGGAGAAAGTCTAGGGATCGGGCATCATTCCGAATAATTCATTCTTGCGAGTACGCCATGCGATGCTGGTATAGGGTGAAACCGACACCCCAGCCATGCCAAGACCCCTCAATTTCCGCGAAATCGAAGCCTTCCGCGCCGTCATGCAGACCGGCACCACCACGGCCGCGGCCGCCGTGCTCAACACCACCCAGCCCTCCGTCAGCCGCCTGTTGTCCCAGGTCGGCATGGCCACCGGCCTCAAGCTGTTCGACCACACCAAGGGCCGGCTGGTGCCCACCAAGGAGGCGAGGGAGCTGTTCGACTTCGTGCAGCGCCAGTTCCTGGGCCTGGACCGGGTGGAGCAGCATGTGGCCCAGCTGCGCAAGTCCGGCTCCGGTTCGCTGCGCATCGGCTGCACGCCCGCGCTGGGCCTCAGCGTGCTGCCGCGCGTCATCGGCGAGTTCTGCCGGCGCCACCCGCACGCGCATGTGGACCTGCAGACCACCAGCGCCCACCAGTTGCGCGAAGGCCTGCTGCACGGGAACTTCGATGCCGTGCTGTCCACGGCCGCCCAGGCCCATCCCGAGCTGGACGGCACCGTGCTGCATCAGGCCCCGATGGTGTGCGTGATGCCGCCGGGCCATGCGCTGGCCCAGCGGCCGCGCGTGCATGTGCGCGACCTGAAAGGGCAGTCCTTGCTCACCCTGAACGCCGACGACGAATCGCAGGTCCAGGTCCAGCGCCTGCTGCAGGCGCACGGGGTGGACGTCAGCGCGCGGGTGGCCACCAGCTACTCGTTCACCATCTGCCTGATGGCCGCCGAGGGGGCGGGCATCGGCATCGTGAACCCCTACGTGGCTTCGGTGTTTGCGCGGGACTTGCACGTGGCGCCCCTCGCGCCGCGTTGCCCTGTGCAGGTGCTCATGGCCTACCCGCAGCACGTCAGCCGCTCTCGGATGACCGAAGAGTTCACGGGCCTGATGGTGGCCGATCTGCAGAGATTTCCTCGAGGTTGACGCCGCCAACGCCTCAGGCCGAATCGCGCAGCACGAGTTCGAAAGGCAGTTCGACATTGCGGCCCGCCTCGGCCGCCTCGGCACCGTTCAGCCGGCCGATGAGCAGCTCGGCCGCCATGCGGCCGATCGACAGCTCGGATCGGCGCACCGTGGTCAAGGGCGGCTGCAGCAACTGGGCCACGGGAATGTCATCGAAGCCCGCCACGGCCACGTCTTCGGGAATGCGCCGCCCCGCCGCGCGCAAGGCCGACATGGCACCGATGGCCAGCAGGTCGTTGGCGGCAAAGACGGCGCTGCAGCGGAAGTCGCCGCCCGCGAGTTCGGCCACCATCGCGCGCGCACCAGCGGCCTGGGTGAAGTCATCGGCGGCGATGGTGCGGGCCGTCAGCCCGGCCTGCCGCATGGCCGCCCGAAAGCCGCGCTGCCGCTGCGCGCCCGGGCCCAGCGGGGCGGACAGCAGGGCGATGCGCCGGTGGCCCTTGTCGATCAGGGTCTGCGTCATGGCCTGCGCCGCCGCCGCGTTGTTGATGTAGAGCTTGTCGATGGTGCGCGATGGCTTGTGCGCCTGGCTTTCGATCTGCACCACGGCCACGCGCCCACGCGTGGCCTTCAGCAGCTCGGTTTCCTGCACGTGGAAGAACACCGCCATCACGCCGTCCACATGCCCCTGCGACAGCCATTGCAGCGCCCGCTGCTCGCGCTCGGGCGTGCCGTCGGTGTCGAAGATCATGGTGTCGTAACCCGCCGCATCGGCGGCGGACTGGAAGCCGCGGATCAGGGCCGGATAGGTCGGGTTCGTGATGTCGGGAACGATGCAGGCCAGCGTGCGCGTGCGCGCGGACTGCAGGTTGCGGGCCATGCGGTTGGGCACGTAGCCGAGCCGCCTGGCCGCTTCCTGGATGCGTTCGCGTGCCTCCGCCGACACGGTGGACGGCTCCACGCCGTTGAGCACCAGGGACACGGAGGTTTGCGACAGGCCGGTTGCCTGCGCAATGTCGCGCTGCGTCGGCCGTTTCTGGGGAGCCGCAGGCGCTGACGGGCCATTCTTGGGCTTCTTCATGTTGGGTTGCCATCCATAATGCTTGTTGCCATTTTTGCACGCCATTCCCCATGAACCTTTCGCGCCGCGCATTCGCTCTTTCGGGCATGGGGGCGGCTTCGCTCGCCGCGATGCCGCTCGGTGTGGCCCAGGCGCGCGCGCACCCGCTCACCGTGCTGGTGGCGCAACCCGCCGGCGGCGTGACCGATGCCTTCGCCCGCGCCGTGGCCCCCGCGCTGGGCCGGGGGCTCGGGCGCGCCGCGGTGGTGGAGAACGTCACCGGCGCCAGTGGCTCCATCGCCGCCAACCGCCTGCTGGCGGCCGCGCGCGACGGCTCCACGCTCTTCATCGGGTCGCCCTCCGAGACCGTGCTGGCGCCGCTCACGCTGCGCGCCGTCCGTTACAAGCCCACGGACTTTCGCCTGTTGGGCCTGGTCAACGATTCGCCGCTGGCGCTGTACGCGCGCACCGACCTGCCGGCCAACAACCTGGACGAGCTCGTGGCCCTGGCGCGCCAGGGTGGCGAGCGGCCCATGAGCTATGGCAGCACGGGGCAGGGCTCGCTGTTCCACCTCGTGACGGAGCGGCTGTTGTCCAGCGCCGGCATCCAGGCCACGCACGTGCCTTACCGTGGCGGCATGCCCATGCTGGCCGATCTGCGCAGCGGCGCCATCGATTTCACGGTGCTGCCCGTGGACGCCTTGCTGGGCAGCCTGGTGGCCGATGGCCGCATGAAGGTGCTGGGTGTGATGTCCGCGCAGCGGCTGGACCGGTTCCCCAACGCCGCGACTTTCGACGAAAGCCGGCTCGCGCCCGAGGTGGGCCACCCCAGCATCTGGGTGGGCGTGCTCGTGCCCGCCGCGATGGATGAAGACCTCAGCGCGCGCCTGCACCGCGTTGTCGTGGAGGCGCTGGGCAGCGCGGACGTGGGCCAGGCCGTGCAGGCCGTCGGCGGGCGTGTGCCACCCCGCATGTCGCTGCCGGAGGCCGCGCGCTTCTACGCGGCCGACACCGTGAAGTTGCAGGCCCTGGCCCAGGCCGCGCGCGTGAAACCTCTGTAAACGTCGAACCCGTTTCAACGGGCGGCGCACCGCGCGCCGGTCGATCGGTTGAACCCCAGACATAATACGTATTACAATCCAGGCCGACCCTGTCTCTCGCAGGGCAGGGAGGGTTTTGCTTCATGAACCACCGGGCTTCGCCTTGAGCACCGTCTCGTCAGAACTGCCGATCTCCGAGCCGACGCAGCGCGTGCATCCCACGGTGCGCCTGGACTACGGCCTGCGCATCGGCGGGCATGGCTTCTGTGCCGCCGTGGCGCTGTCGGTGCTGCAGCTGCGGCCCATCGCCGCCGGCACCCTCGCGTTGATCTGCACGATTGCCGTGCTGTGGCCGCACCTGGCGTATGCGATCGCCAGCCGCTCGCGCGACAGCAAGGGCGCCGAGCAGCGCAACCTGCTGGTGGACAGTTTCCTGATGGGCGTGTTCACTTTGCTCACCGGCCTCGATCTGTGGATCGGCGTGGTCTCGTTCACCGCCATCAACGCGGCCAACCTGAGCATCGGCGGGCTGCGCCTGGGGCTGATGGGCGCCGGGTGCTTTGTGCTCGGCGTGCTGGTGGCGGGGGCGGGCGCGGGCTTCGAGGTGCTGCCGGTGTCGCTGCTGGCGCAGGCCATGACGGCGCTGGCCGTGGTGGCCTACACCGCCGCGTTCGGCCTGGCTTCCCACTTCCAGACGCGCCAGGCCATCGGCGCCAAGCGCGAGCTTCGTGCGCGCAACGAGGTCATCGAGCAACAGAAGCGGGACCTGGAGCTGTCGCGGCTGGCGGCCGAGCAGGCGAGGGAGCAGGCCGAGGCCGCCAACCTCACCAAGAGCGCGTTCCTGGCGAACATGAGCCACGAGCTGCGCACGCCGCTCAACGCCGTCATCGGCTACACCGAGATGCTGGAGGAAGACTTCTCCGACCGGGGTGAACTCGATGCCGAGCTGGCCGACCTGGGCCGCATCAAGGGCGCTGCGCGGCACCTGCTGCAGATGATCAACGACGTGCTCGACCTCTCGAAGATCGAGGCCGGAAAGATCGAACTGCACGTCGTGTCCTTCGAGCTGGCCGAGCTGCTGGACCAGGTGGTCTCGACCACCCAGCCCCTGCTGGCCACCAACCGCAACACCTTGCAGGTGCATTGCGCGCAGGGCCTGGGCCGCATGCAGTCCGACCTGACCAAGCTGCGGCAGGTGCTGATCAACCTGGTGTCGAACGCGGCCAAGTTCACCCAGGACGGCCGCATCCTCATCGAAACCACCCGCGGGCTGGACGAAGAGGGCGGCGCCCTGGTGGTGTTCGAGGTCCGGGACACCGGCATCGGCATGACCCCTTCGCAACTGGGCCGCCTGTTCCAGCCTTTCGTGCAGGCCGATGCCGAGACCACGCGCAAGTACGGCGGCACCGGCCTGGGCCTGGCCATCAGCCGCCGCCTGTGCCGGCTGATGGGAGGCGACGTGACCGCCACCAGCACCCCGGGCGAGGGCAGCCTGTTCCGCGCGACCGTGGTCGCCCGCCTGCCTCTGGCCGAAACCTCCGCCACGGATTGACCCACAAGCACTGGAGACGCCCATGCCCAGGATCCTGCTGGTCGAGGACAACGAGCTCAACCGCGACATGCTGTCGCGGCGGCTGCTGCGGCGCGGCCACGAGGTGGTGATGGCCTTCGATGGCTCGCACGCCCTGAGCACCGCGGCGAGCACCCGGCCGGCGCTGATCCTGATGGACATGAGTCTGCCCGTCATGGACGGTTGGGAGGCCACGCGCCGCCTCAAGGCCCACCCAGAGCTGGGCGCGATTCCGGTGATCGCGCTCACCGCGCACGCCATGGAAGGGGACCGCCAGCGCGCGCTGGACGCCGGTTGCGACGACTTCGACACCAAGCCGATCGAACTCGACCGCCTGCTGGGCAAGATCGACGCGCTGCTGGCGCGGATCGAGGGGCCGCTGTGACGATGGCGCTGCCGGGCCTGCCCGAGCCCCGGCGCCTGTACGGCGGGGTGCGCGTGAACTACCCGGTGCGCATCGGCGCGCACCTGGCCGCCGGCCTGCTGCTCGGCTCGGTCTTTGCGATGCAGCCGCCGGCCACGCTGTGGTGGGCGCTGGCGGTCATGCTGACATGGCCCCACATCGCCTACTGGCTGAGCTGCCGTTCCAGCGACAGCCGGCGCAGCGAGATGCGCGCCTTGCTGATCGACTCTTTCCTGATCGGTGTCTATGGCGGGCTCTCGGGCCTGAACCCCTGGATCATCGTCGCGCTGGGCGGCGCCATGCACGCGTCCAACCTCGGCTCGGGCGGCGGTCGCCACGCGGTGCGTGGTGTGGTGGCCATGGTGATCGGCATCGCGGCGGGCGCGGCCGCGAACGGCTTCGAGTTCCGCCCCGACACCTCGCTGATGACGATCGCACTGTCGGCCGTGGCCGCGGCGATCTACCTCTCGCTGTTCGGGCACGCGATCTACGCCGAATCCCAGCGCACCGCCCGCACGCGCGCGGCGCTGGAAGAGCGCAACCGCGAGATCGAGGCCCAGGCCGTGCACCTCGAACAGGCGCGGGAGGAAGCCGAACAGGCCAACAAGGCCAAGAGCGCCTTTCTGGCGAACATGAGCCACGAGCTGCGCACACCGCTCAACGCCGTGATCGGCTATGCCGAGCTGCTCGAAGAAGAGCTGGCCGACAGCACGACCCCCGAGGCCCGCGCCGACCTCGGCCGCATCACGCGGTCGGCCAAGGACCTGCTGGCGATGATCAACGCGGTGCTCGACCTGACGAGGCTGGACGCCAACCGGATCCGGCTCAACCTGGAGGAGGCCGACCTGCGCGGCCTGCTGTCCTCCGTCGAGGCGGCCGTGCAGCCGCTGCTGAGCGCCAACGGCAACCGCCTGCAGGTGGACGTGCAGCCCGGCCTGGTGCTGGTGCATGCGGACGCGCTGCGCCTGCGGCAGGTGCTGATCGCGCTGGTGTCCAACGCCGCGAAGTTCACGGCGCAGGGTCAGGTTCTGCTGCGCGTCTTCACGCGCGAGTGCGAGCCTGGCGCGCCCATGCTGCGCTTCGAGGTGGAAGACACCGGCATCGGCCTGAGCGCCGAAGAGATCGGCCAGTTGTTCCAACCCTTCCTGCAGGCCGACGAAGGCACCACGCGCGCCTTCGGCGGCAGTGGCCTGGGGCTGGTGATCAGCCGCCGCCTGTGCCGCCTGATGGGGGGCGACATCGAGGTCACCAGCACACCGGGCCAGGGGTCGTGCTTCACCGCCTGGCTGCCCCAGCCGGTCCCGCCACCGGAGCACGGCGCATGAGCCGCCTCGAGTGCCCGGCGGAACCGGCCCAGCTGCCGGCGCTGCTGGCCCTGGTGACGGACCTGTGCCAGCGCGAGCGCATCGACGACGCCACCTGCCACGACCTTCAGCTCATCGTCGAAGAGGCCTGCGTCAACGTCATGCACCACGCCTATCCCGCAGGGCAGGCCGGTCCGCTCGCGCTGGAGGCGCGCGTCGTGCAGGACGGTGTTTCCCGCCGCATCGTGCTCACCCTGGAAGACCAGGGCCGGCCCTTCGACCCCATGTCTGTCGCGCCCCCGGACACCACGGCCGCCGCCGAGTCCCGTGCGCCCGGTGGCCTGGGCGTGCACCTGATCCGGCAGCTCTCGCACCGCCAGCGCTACCAGCGCCACCCGCGCCTGGGCAACGTCTTCACCATCGAAAAAGACCTGGTGCCGCCCGCACCCCACCGACCCCTGGAGAACCGCTTGCAGATCACCCTCACACCCCACGACACGATCGCCGTGCTGGCCATCACGGGCAGCATCGACAGCCTCAACGCCGACGAGCTGGCTCAGCGTTTCGCGCAGGCCATGGACCAGGGCCATGTGCGCCTGGTGGCCGACTTCTCGCTGGTGAACTACACCAGCAGCGCCGGCCTGAGGTCCTTGCTGGGCGCGGTGAAAAGTTGCCGCCTCGCCGGTGGCGACCTGCGCGTGGCCGCCGTGCAGCCCCAGGTGAACCGGGTGCTGGAGATCGCCGGTTTCACCAGCATCCTGAACATCTTCCCCGACGTGCGCCAAGCGGTGGACAGCTTCAAGGAGGCCGCATGACGCCGCGCGCCGCGCCATCGACGCAGGGCCCGGCGGTCACGCTGGTGATCGGTTCGGGCAGCGTCAAGTGCGCCGCCGCCATCGGCGTGGTCAAGGCGCTGGCCGATGCCGGCATCGGCATCGAGCGCGTGGTCGGCTGCAGCGGCGGCGCGCTGTTCGCGGCCGGGGTGGCGATGGGGTTCGACGCCGCGAAGATGGCCGACATCACCGTGCGCACCTGGACCCGCAAGATCACCTCCAGGCGCAACCACATGGGCTTTCTGCGCCTGCTGGCGCCCCGGCTGTTCGGCTTCCGGCCCGACAGCTTCGGCCTGCGCGACGACGCCCCGATGCTCGCCGCCTTTCGCGCCGTCTTCGGGCAACAGCGCATCGAGGACACGCCCATCCCGCTGCACATCACCGCCACCGATTTCCTGAACGGTGAGCTGGTGGACATCACGCGCGGCGACCTGGTCGAGGCGATCCGCGCCAGCGCCTCGCTGCCGCTGGCGTTCGCGCCGGTGAAGCTGGGCGACCGGCTGCTGATCGATGGCTACATGGCCGACCCGCTGCCGGTCAGCGTGGCGATGAAGAACGGCGGCCGCGTGATCGTGGCGGTGGGCTTCGAAAGCCCGTACCAGAACAACATCCGCAGCGCGGGGCGTTTCGCGGCGCAGCTCAGCGCCATCCTCGCGAACAACCTGCTCAAGTCGCGCCTGGCCTTCCAGAGCGCGGCCCACCATTCCGAGATGATCCTGATCCTGCCGGAGTTCAAGCAGCGCGTGGGCCTGTTCGACACCGCCAAGGTGCCGTACCTGATCGAAGAGGGCGAGCAGGCCGCCTTGCAGCAGCTGCCGTACCTCCATGCCTTGCTCGACGCGGAGCGCCAACGCCGTGAACCCCTCGCGGCCTGAGCCGCAGGCGCCGCTGGAGCGGCCGATGCGCATCCTGGTGGTCGACGACCTGGCGCTCAACCGCGACCTGCTGGCGCGCCGCATCCAGCGCCTGGGCCATGAGGCGGGCATTGCCGTCAACGGGCGCGATGCGCTGGACCAGCTCGAGCGGCAGGACTGGGACCTGGTGCTGCTGGACATCACCATGCCCGAGATGGACGGCTACGAAACCCTGAGCCGCATCCGGGCCAGCCCGCAGTCGGCGCAACTGCCCGTGGTGATGGTCTCGGCCATCGACGAGACCGAAAGCGTCGTGCGCTGCCTGGAGCTGGGCGCCGACGACTACCTGCCCAAGCCTTTCAACCCGGTGGTGCTGCAGGCGCGCATCGAGTCCTCGCTGGCCAAGAAGCGCCTGCAGGACCACAGGAGCCAGCTGCTGCAGGCCCTGTCGCGCGAGCTGCAGATCGGCCAGCGCATCCAGCTGGGCTTTCTGCCGATGGCATTGCCGTGCCTGCCGGGCTGGTCGCTGGGCGCGAGCTGCACGCCGGCCCGACAGGTCGGCGGCGATTTCTACGACGCCTACGCGCTGCCCGGGGGCGCGCTCGCCTGCGTGGTGGCCGACGTGTGCGACAAGGGCGTGGGCGCCGCGCTCTACATGGCGTTGTTTCGCACACTGCTGCGCGCCATGGCCACCCAGGCGGCGCCCGATGAGCCGCTGCCGCAGACGCTGGTGCGCAGCGTGGCCTTCGTCAACGACTACATCGCCACCGTGCATGGGCACGAGAACATGTTCGCCACCGTGTTCTTCGCGCTGCTGGAGCCGGGGAGCGGGCGCATGCACTACCTCAATGCCGGCCATGAGGCGCCCTATGTCCAGCAGGCACCCGGTGAAGCCCCGGTGCGCCTGGACACCACCGGCCCGGCCGTGGGGCTGGAGGCCGGCCGGCGCTGCACCGTGCAGACCCTCACTCTGCGGCCCGGCGCCCGGCTGCTCGTGTACACCGACGGCGCCAGCGACGCGCTCGGCGCGTCGGGGCCGTTGGGCGAAGCGGCCCTGGGGCAGGTGCTGACCCGCGAAACCGGCTCGGCGCAGGCCCTGGTCGATGCCGTGCGCGCGCGGCTGGCGGCCCACGTGGGCAGCTTCGAGCCGCACGACGACGTGACGCTCTTCGGCCTGGCGCGCGAAACCATGGAAGAGGTCGGCCCATGACGCCCACCGCAAGGCCGCCCGTCTTCGTGCGCCGCGTGCGCACCGAAGACTCGCAAACCATGCAGGGCTTCGTGCTGGGACTCAGCGGGTCCTCGCGCCGCAACCGCTTCCACGGCAGCGTGAACGGCGCCTCGCCCAAGCTGATCGCCTACCTCGTCAACGCCGACGGCGTGCGGCACGCGGCCTGGGTGGCCTGCATCTGGGGCCCGGACGGCGAGGAAATCATCGGCGAGGCGGGCTGGTTCGTCGTCGATGCCGAACAAGGCAGCGCCGAGCTGGCCCTGAGCGTGCTCGACGGCTGGCAGGGCTCCGGG
The DNA here is from genome assembly GCA_018993155.1 of Hydrogenophaga sp. Lineage (GTDB taxonomy): Bacteria > Pseudomonadota > Gammaproteobacteria > Burkholderiales > Burkholderiaceae_C > Hydrogenophaga. Next base: position 65,038 of record JAGKSX010000068.1, on the reverse strand, counting down.
GTGGCCAGCCGCCTGATGACCACCCTCATCGCCGGCGCGCGCGAGGCCGGTCTGCGCCATCTTTACGGCGACGTGCTCGACATCAACCTGCGCATGCTCGCCTTCATGCGCAAGCACGGCCTGGAGGCCGGTTTCGACGAGCCGCCCGACCGGGGCGTCGAGCGGGTCAGCTGTCTGCTGACCTGAGGTCTGCCGGCCGCCCTGGGTGTGCATTTGCAAACGAAGGTGATATTCTGCGACAGGCTGTGTCAGGGGACCCCGGCGGCCGGGATCCCCGTGACTTCCAGTGCCTGAGGAGGGACGCGGAATGTCGATCGAATACACCTTCACACCGTACGGCACGATTCAGATCCAGTGTGGACGGGACTGGATCGAAGTGAAGCTCCCCGGTGGCGGCGATGGCGGGGGCAGCGCCAAACCCAGCCCCGCCGCCAGCCCGGCCCCCGCGCCCTCGCCGGTGGCATCCCCCTCGCCACCACCGCCCAGGCCGCCCGCACCCGAACCGGCCACGCCGCCGGGGGTGATGTTCATCGAATCCAGCACGCAGGAGCCGTTCGACGCGCGCGAGCTCTTCGTGGTCGAGGTCGCCGGCATCGAGCGCTGGAAGCTTGCCGAATTCAAGGGCCTGGACCCGGAGAGCCTGCAGCGCCTGGTGCGCCAGCGGGTGACGCGCGTGAAGCCCCTGCGCTTCGGCGCGATCACGGTGCTGGACGTGGACGTCGGCACCCTGTCGTCGCCCGACGCCAGCCATGAGCTGGGCCGGCTGCAGAAGCTGCTGAAGGAGCCGGACCTGGGCCTGGACGTGCTGCGCTTCTGGCACAACGATCCGCTGGAGTAGGGCGCCATGGCCGCCGCCGATCCCTATGTCGTCGCCAAGGCCAGCCTGCGCGACAACGTCAAGACGCTGATCGCTGTGTTCGGCGGCATCGCCGGCGTGCTGCTGGCCGGTGCGCCGTTTTCCGGCTACGGCTCGCTCGAACTGTTCAGCCCGCGCTGGATCGTGGCCTCGCTGGCCTTGCTCGTGTCGTTGCTGCTGCTGGGCTGGTCCGTGCGCCGCCTGCTGTTCGTGCTCACGCCCGATCTGGCGTACACCAACCTGCTGATCGACACCACCCAGGACCCCGAGATCCTCGCCGTGCAGGCCGAGTTCGCGCGGCGCAAGGACGAGCTGCTGCCCAAGCGCAACCCCAACGACCCGAACAGCCCGCGCATCGATTCGGTGAGCCGCCTGATCGAAGAGAAGCGCATGGCCTGGGAGCACTACCAGGCCGACACCACGAAGGTCGATCGCAAGGAGGAGTACGACCGCCTGGCCGACGCGCTGGCGGCCGTCAACCACTGGAGCGCGTTCACGCGCCTGCATGTGCGCGTGTCCAGAGGCATCGATACCGTCTTCTGGGCCGGCCTGGCGGCGATCATCTCCATCGCCGTGTTCGCGGTGGCCTCCAACGCGCCGAAGAAGGAGGCGGCCAGCGCGCCCACGGTCTACGTGGTGCTGCCGTCGAGCCCCTCGCCGGTGGGGGCGGCCGACCCCTTGCCGGTGCTGCCGCCGGTGCTCTTCGCGACCGGCAAGGCCGAGCTCTCGCGGCAGGCCGTGGCGGACATCGACAAGGCCCGCGACCACCTGCGTGCGCACCCCGACGTGGGTGTCCTGATCGTGGCCCACACCGACACGGTCGGGGGCGATGCGCTCAACGACGCGCTCGCGATGCGCCGCGCCCGCAGCGTGGCCGAGCTGCTGCGCGAGCAGGGCGGCATTGGCGCGGCCCGCATCTTCGTGGCCCCGCTGGCGAAGAAAGACCTTCCGGCGCTGACGGCGCAGGACACCGAGAACCCGGCCAACCGGACCGTCCAGATGATCCTCATCCCCTTGCCCCCCCAGCGCCCGCGATGAGCCGCGCGATCGACCGTCCGCTCGGCCTGCTGCGCTCCTTCCTCGTGTACCGCGCCATCCCCTGGCGCGGCGCGCAGCTGCGGCGCTTCTACCGCCGCTTCCTGCCGGTGGGTGGTCTGGCGTTCGACGTCGGCGCCCATGCCGGCAACCGCGTGGCGGCGTTCCGCCAGCTCGGCGCGCGCGTGGTCGCGCTGGAGCCGCAGCCCGATTTCGTGCGGCTGCTCGGGCGCCGCTTCGGTCACGATGCGCAGGTGGCGCTGCTGCCGCAGGCCCTGGGTCGCGCGCCCGGCGAAGCCCGCCTGATGGCCAGCCCGCGCACGCCCACCGTGGCCACGCTTTCCACCGATTTTGTGCGGCGCGCGGGCGCGGCACCGTCGTTCCGCGGTGTGCGCTGGGAAGCCGGGCCACTCGTGCCCGTGACCACGCTGGACGCGCTGATTGCCACCCATGGGCGACCCGACTTCGTGAAGATCGATGTAGAGGGTTTCGAGCTGGAGGTGCTCATGGGCCTGAGCCAGCCCCTGCCGGCGCTGTCCTTCGAGTTCGTGCCGGCCGTGCGCGACGTGGCGCTGGGCTGCATCGACCGGCTCGAAGCCCTGGCCGGGCCCGGGCGCTACCGTTATGCGGCGTCGCTGGGCGAGCGGCAGCACCTGCTCCAGCCCGAAGGCGAGGTTGCCGAGGCGATGCGCGGCTGGCTGTGCGCCTTGCCGGCGGACGCGCCCTCGGGCGACGTGCACGCCTGGCTCGTGGCCTGAGCCGCCTCAGGACCCGGTGTGCGGCGCGCTGCTCGCGGGCGCGCCCACGTGCTCGAAGCCTTGCACCTCGTGTGCCCCGGGCGCGTTGAACACCGCCAGCAGCACCTCGGTCAGCCGCTGCATCGGCCCCAGCGCCTCCGCCGGCGGCGTGAGGCCGGGCGCGAAGCCGTTGCCCAGCAGGCGCTGCAGCAGGGCGCGGTCCTCGCTGATCACGTGCACCGGCACGTCCCACGACACCGCGGGCCCGCTCACCAGCGCGGGCGGCTGGTGGTCGCCCACCACCACCATCACCAGCGGTCGCGCCGAGCGCTGCTTCAGGTAGTCCGCCAGCCAGGCGTGCTGGTAGCGCAGGCTCTCCAGGTAGGGCGGCAGGGGCTCGCGCACCGCCAGCGGCGCCGCCTGCGCGGCCAGGGCCTGCGCTGCGCCGTAGGTCTGGGGGCCGGTGCGCAGCGAGCCGCCCGGCACGAAGGGCGCGAGCGGGTGAAACGGCGCGTGCGTGCTGGTGGTCGGAAACACCACGAAGCGCGGCGCGCGATCCGTGGTGGGCGCGAGTTCCTGCGTGTGCAGCAGCGCCAGCGCCGCCTGGTCGGGAATGCGCCAGTAGCCGAAGTCGGGTCCGGTGTAGCCCATGTCGGCGTCCTTCGCGAGGCGGTCGAAGCCGTAGAAGGCGCCCTCGGGCCAGGGGCGCTTGAGGCCGGGCATCCAGCCCACGGTGCGGTAGCCATGGCGCGCGAAATGGCGCACCAGCGTGGGCCGGTCGCTGGCGAGCAGCAGGTCGTGGTCGCCCGGGTCGCTGGTGTCCACGCCGGCCAGCAGCGCGGCGTGCGACAGCCACGAGGCACCGCCGAAGGTGGGCGCGGTGACGCGCGCGCTGACCACGGTGCGGCCGCCGGCGTGGATGGCTCCGTCCAGCGCTGCGCGCGCCGCCACCAGCCCGGCGGCCTGCTCGGGCCGGTCGAAGCTCACCGTGCCATAGGACTCGGCGAACACCAGCAGCACGTCCGCCGGGCCGCGTGGCCCCATCAGGCCGGAGAGATCGCCGTCGAAGGCCGGGCCCGCGCCCAGCACCGACTCGGCCGAGGCCGGCCGGGCCACGCGCGCCAGCAACTGGCCCTGGTGCACGAGCGTGGGTGTGAGCGGCAGCGAGAAGAACCAGCGGGTGTCGCGCTCACCTGGCACGTAGGCGGCGAAACTGAGCGTGCACGCGGCCACGGCGGCCAGCAGCCAGGGCCGGGGGCGCTCCCAAGCCAGGCACCGCGCCAGCACCAAGATCGCGTGGCGCACCAGGCCCACCAGCAGCACCGCGCCCAGCAGCAGCGCCAGCGCCAGGCCCAGCAGCTGCCAAGCGGGCAGGGTCTGGGCGGCCAGCCGCAGCAGTTCGGCGGCGTGGCGCCCGTCCCAATACACATTGACCGGTCGGCCCAGCACGGCCGGGGCCGTCACGTCCGCGTAACGCACCAGCACCAGGAAGACGAAGCCAAGGGACAACGCGGTGGCCGCGCGCGCCGAGAGCCGGCCGCGCCAGAGCACCCAGCCCATCAGCGCCACCACGGCCAGGCACAGCTCGAACGACAGGCGCGGCATGGTGCGCACGCCGAAACCCGGCCAGCGGTTCTCGAAGGTCCACAGCGCGTTGAGCAGCGCGAACGCCAGGCCGAAGCGCAGCAGCCACGGCAACCACCGCGGCGGCGCGGCGCGCGCGCCGCTCACTGGCGCACCGCTTCGAACTCGATGATCAGCGGCACCTCGTCACCGACCCAGCCGTTGGACACCGCGTAGTTCATGCCGTAGGCGCTGCGCTTGAAGCTGCCGCGCGCGGACACGCCCATGGTGTAGGGCTTGCGCAGCGGGCCGCCCATGGGCGACTCGGCGCTCTTGTTCCAGGTGGCCTGCAGCGTGAGGGGTTGCGACTTGCCCAGCAGCTCCAGTTGGCCGCTGATCTCGAAGTTGCGCTCGCTGGTGCGTTTGGCGCTGCTGGCGGTGAACACCATGCGCGGGAACTCGCCGCTGTTCAGGAAGTCGGGGCCCTTCAGATGCTCGTCGCGCTTGCGCTGGTTGCTGAAGACGCTGGCCGTCTCCACCTCGATGCGCACGTCCGACAACGTGGCCGTGGCCTCGTCGAAGCGGTAGCTGCCGCGCGCCGAGCGGAACATGCCCAGCACCTTGGCGTAGCCGATGTGGTCCACCAGGAACGCGATGGTGATGTGGTCCGGGTCCAGCTCGTACTTGGCCGCCTGGGCGTGCGCGGGCGCGGCGGCCAGCAGCTGGGCGCACAGCGCCAGTGGCAGGAGGAGGGAAGAAAAGGAGAAAGCAGAAGTGCGCATGGCTCAGGTCTCCGTGAGGGTGGGGCGCTGCCGCGCCAGGGTCCGGATGTCGACGGCGAACGAAAGGCTCAGCAAGGCCAGGCTGAAAGCGGCCAGCGAGGCCGCCAGCCAGGGTGGCACGATGGGCCCCAGGCAGATGATGAGCGCGGTGATCTGCACCACGCACACCGTCTGGCGGCGCTTGCTCGGCGGCAGGGCGCCGGCCAGCCAGGGCCAGGGCTTCGAGGCGCCCACGAAGGCATAGCGCATCAACCCCGACGCCAGCACCCAGGGCCCGGCCTGGCCGGCCTGCAGCACCAGCGCGCACAGCACCAGGGTGAACGCCGCGTCGGTCTCCATGTCGAAACGGGCGCCGAAGGCGCTGGCCAGGCCGCTGCGCCGGGCCAGCGCGCCGTCCACCGCATCGAGCAGGGCCGTGGTGGTGGCGATCACCACCAGCCACCAGGCCGCTGGGGCCATTGAAGCCAGGGGCGGGCGGGGCAGGGCCTCGCCCACCAGGGCCGCGAGCAGGGCCATTGAGCCCAGCCGCACCAGGGTCACGCGATTGGCGGGGCCGAAACGCGGATGCGGGTGGTGGGCCAGGGCGCGCCACACCAGCCAGGCGCCCAGGCCATACACCAGCCAGGTCTTGGCCATGTAGTCCAGGCCCAGGCCGCCCGCCGCGCCCAGCGCGCTGGCGAGCGCGCCCACCAGGGCCGCCACCACCGCCAGATCGCGCGCGGCGTCACGCCGCAGGCCGGCAAGGCCCGGGGCTGGGGCGAGGGAGGCTCCGGTGGTCTTCATGGTGGGCGGTACCGGCGATCATGGCATGCGCCTCCTTCCGACACCACATTCGCCGATTCGTTCACCGGCGCCATGGCGGCGGCGCAGCGGTTGAAGCCGATGCCGAAGAAATCGGCCGAGACGGCGTTCACGGGGTCGGGCACCACCAGGGGCAGGCAGTGGTGTCGGCGATGATGGGTCAAACTACGCCCACCCCGCCGACACCACCCCCCCTTCGTCCATGCCCATCGCCTCCGATCCGTCCGCCGCCGTTTCCGCCCAGGCTTGCTGGGTGGTCAGCCCCGGCCTCGCCGAGATCCGCGACGAAACCCTGCCACCGCTTCCCGAAGGCTTCGCCCGCGTGCGCACCCTGCACACCGGCGTGAGCCGGGGCACCGAGGGCCTGGTGTTCCGGGGCGAGGTGCCCGCCAGCGAGGCGCAGCGCATGCGCGCGCCGTTCCAGGCGGGCGATTTCCCCGGCCCGGTGAAATACGGTTACGTGAACGTGGGTGTGGTCGAAGCCGGGCCGCCCGAGCTGCTCGGGCGCGAGGTGTTCTGCCTCTATCCGCACCAGACGGTGTTCCAGGTGCCCGCGTCCGTGCTGGTGCCGCTGCCCGCCGGGGTGCCCGCCGCGCGCGCCGTGCTGGCCGCGAACCTGGAAACCGCCATCAACGCCCTGTGGGACGGCCAGCCCAACCCAGGCGAGCACATCGCCGTGGTGGGCGGGGGCACGCTCGGCCTGCTGGTGGCCTGGCTCGCGGCGCGCCTGCCCCAAGGCCGCGTGCAGGTGGTGGACACGAACCCCGCGCGCGCGGGCATCGCGGCCACGCTCGGTGCCGGTTTTGCCCTGCCCGAAGCGGCGCAAGCCCAGGCCGATCTGGTCATCCACACCAGCGGCCAGTCGGCCGGGCTGGCCACCGCGCTGCGGCTTGCGGCCTTCGAGGCCACGGTGCTCGAACTCAGCTGGTACGGCAGTCGCCCGGTCAGCGTGCCGCTGGGCGAGGCCTTCCATTCGCAGCGGCTCACGCTCAAGAGCTCGCAGGTAGGCCATGTGGCCAAGCGCCAGCGCGACCGCTGGAGCCACCGCCAGCGCCTGGAACTCGCGCTCTCGCTGCTCACCGAGCCGGCGCTGGACGCGCTGGTCACCCACAGCGCACCCTTCGCCGAGCTGCCGCAGGTGCTCGCGCGGCTGGCCGGCGCCGGTGCGCCCGACACCCTGTGCCAGCGCATCGACTACCCTGCGTGATCCTTCCCGCCTTTCAAAGGACCCCCGACCGATGTACGCCGTCAACGTCAGAGACCATTTCATGATCGCCCACAGCTTCCAGGGCGCGGTGTTCGGGCCGGCCCAGCGCATGCACGGCGCCACCTACGTGGTGGACCTCGAACTGCGCCGCGAGGCGCTGGATGCCGACGGCATCGTGGTCGACATCGGCCTGGCTACGCAGGTGCTGCGCGAGACACTGGCCGTGCTCAACTTCCAGAACCTGGATGAGATGCCCGAGTTCAAGGGCCGCAACACCACGACCGAGTTCCTGGCGCGCGTGATCTTCGACCACATCGCCGTGCGCATCGCGGCCGGCGCGCTTGGTGCGCAGGCGCTGCCCACCGCGCAGTCGGCCGGCCTGCGGCAGATGAAGGTGACCCTGCACGAATCGCACGTGGCCTGGGCCTCGTACGAAGGCCCGCTGCCGGTCTGAGCCATGCCCGGCCAGCGCGTCTGCCACTTCCTGCTGCCGGGCGACTGGCACATCCCCACGGGCGGCTACACCTACGACCGCCGGCTCTCGCTCGCCCTGCGCGAGCACGGCTGGACGGTGCTGCCCGAGGTGCTGGAAGGCGCCTGGCCCTGGCCCGACGACAGCGACCTCTCGGCCGCCCGGGCCCGCATCGCGGCCCTGCCCGATGGCGCGCTGGTGATCGCCGACGGCCTGGCCTTCGGCGCCCTGGCGCGCGTGGTCCGGCCGCATGCCCAGCGCTTGCGCTGGGTTGCCCATGTGCACCACCCCCTGCACCTGGAAACAGGCCTGAGCGCGGCGGACAGCGCACACCTGCGCACGGCCGAGGCGCAAGCCCTGCAACTGGTGCGGCAGGTGGTGGTGCCCAGCCGCCGCACGCTCGACGACGTGGCCGCCCTGGGCGTCCCGCCCGAGCGCATCGCCGTGGTGGAGCCGGGCACCGACCCGTCGCTCCCACCGCCGCCCAACCCCCGGCGCGACGGCCCGGTGCAACTGCTTTGCGTGGCCACGCTCACGCCGCGCAAGGGCCATGCCCTGCTGCTGAAAGCGCTGGCCAGCCTCACGCCACTGCCATGGGTGCTGCACCTGGTGGGCAGCGCCGAGCGCGACCCCGGCACCGCCGCGCGCCTGCAGGCCCTGGCCGCGCCGCTGGGCGAGCGCGTCGTCTGGCACGGCGAGCTGCCGGGCCCAGCGCTGCGCGCGCACTACCTGGCGGCCGATGTCTTCGTTCTGCCCTCGCTCTACGAGGGCTACGGCATGGTGATCGCCGAGGCCATCGCCCACGGCCTGCCGGTGGTCACCACCGACGGCGGGGCGCTGGCCCACACGCTGCCGCCCGGCGCAGGCCTGCAGGCGCCTGCGGGTGACGGGCCAGCCCTGCGGGCCGCGCTGGAGCGCGTGCTGGCCGATGCCGGGCTGCGCGAGCGCCTGGGCGCTGGCGCGCGCGAAGCCGCCGCCGCGCTGTCCACCTGGCCGCAGCAGGCAGCGCGCTACGCGGCCGTGCTGGAGGCCATGGCATGAGCGCCGCGCAGGGCCGTTCCCAAGCAAGCTCCGCAGCCCGCGGCGCCCACTTCAGCGCCGACTGGCTGCAACAGCGCGAACCCTTCGACACGGCGGCGCGCGACGAGGCCGCCAGGCACCTGCAACTGGCCGCGCGGTTCCATGCCATGGCCCCACCCGCGGGCACACCCTGGCGCGTGATCGACCTGGGCTGCGGCACCGGCGCGAACCAGCGCTGGCTCGCGCCTCGCCTGGGCGGAGCGCAGCAATGGCTGGTGGTGGACCACGACGCCGCGTTGCTGCGCGGCTGGCCACCCGGCGCCAGCGGCCCGGGTTTCGAGGCGTCCATCGTCTGCCGGCAACTGGACCTCGCGCGGCATCTGGACACGCTGCCCTGGCACGCAGCCCACCTCGTCACCGCGTCGGCCTTGCTGGATCTCGTGAGCGCCGACTGGCTGCAACGGCTGGTGTCTCACGCCGTGGGCGCGCGCGCGGCCATGCTCTTCACGCTCAGCGTGGACGGCCGCCACGACTGGGAGCCGGGCGACCCGCTGGACTCGACCGTGGGCCGGCTCTTCGCCCGGCACCAGCGGCGCGACAAGGGCTTTGGCCCCGCGCTCGGTGCCGCCGCCGTGCCGGCCTTGCGCCGCGCGCTGCAGGGCAGCGGCTACCGCGTGTTCAGCGCGGCCAGCGACTGGCGCATCCACAGCCTGGAAAGCGCACAGGCCGGCGCGCTGCACCGCGCGCTGGTCGACGGCATCGCCCACGCCGCGTGCGAGCAGGAGCCCGCGTCCATCGCCGCGCTGGAAGCGTGGCGGCAACGGCGGCACGCGAAGGCCACCTCGGGCAGCCTGCGCGTGGGCCATGTGGACCTGCTCGCCTTGCCCTGACCGGCCCTCACCCCGCCGCTGCACGCGCGCGCCTGGCCGCGATCGGGCTCGTGTTCATCGACATCCTCGAGTTTTTTCCGGGCTGCGGCGATACTGGCGATCCCGATTCCTGGAGTTCCCATGCTTCCCGACACGCCTTTGCTTCTGGCTTTCGTGGGCGCCAGCCTGGTGCTGGCCCTGACCCCCGGTCCCGCCGTCGTCTACATCGTGGCCCGCACCCTGGCGCAAGGGCGCGCCTGCGGTCTTTCGTCCGTGCTGGGCGTGGCCCTCGGCAACCTCGCCAACGCCCTGGGCGCCGCGCTCGGGCTGGCCGCCCTGTTCGCCGTGTCGTCGGTGGCCTTCACGGTGGTGAAGTGGGCCGGCGCGGCCTACCTCGTGTACCTGGGCGTGCGCATGTGGACGGCGCCGCCACCGGTGGCCGACGGCGCCACGCCCAAGGTGCCGTCGCAACCCCTGCGGCGCGTCTTCCGCGATGGCTTCCTGGTGGCGCTGCTGAACCCGAAAACCACCCTGTTCTTCGCTGCTTTCCTGCCGCAGTTCATGGACGCGCACGGCGCCAGCCCCTTGCTGCAGACCCTGGCGCTCGGCGGCGTGTTCGTGGCCATCGCGTGCTGCACCGACATCCTCTACGTGCTCACCGCCAGCCTGGTCGCACCGCGCCTGGGCCGCGCGGCACGGCATGGTGTCTGGGGCAACCGGATCGCCGGCACGTCCTTCATCGGCCTGGGCGTGCTCACGGCGATGGGGTCGCGGCCTTCGCGTTGATGAAGGACCGACGCGCTGCATGATGAACCTCTACGAAGTCATCCGCTGGGGCAACGACTCGGACGACGTCTTCACCGGCGGTCCCAACGGCCCCGACACCTGTTTTCTCGTTCGCGCCGGCTCGGTGGAGCAGGCGGCCAGCCTGGCCGACGCCGAGTTGGCCAGGCGACCATCGCAGGTGGTTGAAAACTGGGCCGGCGCCGTCCACCTCCTGGGCTGCGAGCAGGCGAGGGAAGACGTCCCTCGGCTGCTGCGAGGACCCTACCTCCAGCACGCCTATACCCATGGCTGGCGCTGCTGGCATCGGGACGCTCCCTCGGACCCCTGGGTCGAACACCAGGTCGCTGCCGCCGACGTGGCGTCCAACGGACCCACATGAAGCGGTTGTCGTGCAGCCGCTGCCAGCGGCCTGTTTCTTTCACGCCCACAAGACGGGAGGAGTTGCGGCGGTGCCGGCAGTTCCTGGCATTCGCTGCGGCCCTGGCCGCCGTTGCCGTTGGGCTGTCCCTGGCCGGCGTTCCTCTGTGGCCCTGGTGGGTCGGTGCGATGGCGGCCTTTGTGCTGAGCCAGGCCGCGCTCAAATGGCAGGCCAGCCGATGGGCCTTCTGCGATCCCTGCCAGCAGGGCCGTTATGTCTACCGGCGCGCGACGAGCCCCCGCGATGAATAGGGCCGGGTCGTTGCCGCGGCTCAGACGCCCAGGTACTGTTCCAGCAACTCCGGCTGCGCGTGCAGCTGTTCCGAGCTGCCTTCGAAGACCACCTCTCCTTTGACGAGGATCACGTTGCGGTCGGTGATCTGGGTGACGTGCTTCCAGTTCTTGTCCACGATCACGCTGCTGATGCCGCTCTCCCGGATCAGGCCGCAGATGCGCCAGATTTCGCGCGCGATCAGGGGCGCCAGGCCCTCGGTGGCCTCGTCGAGGATGAGCAGATCGGGGTTGGTCATGAGCGCGCGGCCGATGGTGAGCATCTGCTGCTCGCCGCCGCTGAGCTGCTGTCCACCGTGGTTAAGGCGTTCGGCCAGGCGGGGGAAGGTCTGCAGCACGCGGTCGTAGGTCCATTCGCGCTGGCCCTGTGTGCCGGCCCGGGCCGACATCACCAGGTTCTCGCGCACGCTCAGGTTGCCGAAGATGCCACGGCCTTCGGGCACATAGGCGATGCCCAGGCGGGCGATCTCGAAGGTGGGGGCGCCGGTCATGTCCTGGCCCTTCACATGCACCTTGCCACCGCTGGGCTTGACGATGCCCATGATCGACTTGAGCAGGGTTGTCTTGCCCATGCCGTTGCGGCCCATCAGTCCGATGGTCTGGCCTTTGTCGACGGTGAAGTCCACGCCGCGCAGGATGTGGCTCGCGCCGTAGTGGGTGTGCAGGCCCCTGGCCTGGATCAGCGCGCTCATTCGTGCTCCTCGCCGAGGTAGGCCGCCTGCACGCCCGCGTCGGCGCGGACTTCGGCCGGCGTGCCACTGGCGATCACCTGGCCGTTGACCATGACGGTGAGCCGGTCGGCCAGGGTGAACACGGCATCCATGTCGTGCTCCACGAGCATCATGGCGTGGTCCTTCTTGATTCTCAGCAGCAGCTCCACCATGCGCTCGGCCTCGGCGTGGCCCATGCCGGCCAGAGGCTCGTCGAGCAGCAGCACGGTGGGTTCGGTGGCCAGGGTCATGGCAATCTCCAGCTGGCGCTGCTCGCCATGGCTGGTGGTGCCCGCAATGGCGCCCACGCGGGCCGTGAGGCCGGCGAGTTCGATGGCGCGTTCGCAGCGGCGGTTGACGTCGGTCATCGCGCTGGCCGCCGAGAGCCAGCGCAGCGGGTTCCACGGGCCATGCCGTTCACGCGACTGGGCGGCCAGGCGCACGTTGTCCCACACGGTGAAGGGCAGGAAGATGTTGGTCTTCTGGTAGCTGCGGCCCAGGCCCAGGCGCGAGATGCGTTCGGGGTTCTTGCCGGCCGTTTCGGTGCCGTTGAGCGTGATGCGGCCGGAGGTGGGAGGCAGGTCGCCCGAAAGCAGGTTGGTCAAGGTGGACTTGCCCGCGCCGTTGGGGCCTATGACGGCGTGGATGCGGTCGCGGTGCAGGTCCACCGACACGTCGTTGACGGCGGCCAGGCCACCGAAGCGCTTGGTGAGGCTTTTCGCCGAGAGCAGGAGCTCGCTCATGGGGCACCTCGCTTGCGGGAGAACTGCGCCACCAGACCCAGCAAGCCGCGCGGCGCGAACACCACGATCAGCACGATGAAGCTGCCCATCAGCAACTGCCAGTGCTTGGTGAGGTCCTTGAAGAAGTGCATGACGTACTCGAACGCGAAGGCCCCCACGATGGCGCCCGCGAAATTGCCCATGCCGCCGAGGATGACCATCATGATGGCGTGCGCGCTCATGTGAAAGCCCATGAGTTCGGGGTTCACGTAGCCGGTCTGCGCGGCCCACAGGAAGCCTGCCACACCGGCCAGCGCACCGGCGAGGGTGAAGGCGGCGAGCTTGTAGCCGAAGGTGCCGTAGCCCACCGCGCGCATGCGGTGCTCGTTCACGCGGATGCCGGCGAGCACGCGCCCGAAGGGCGAGAACAGCAGGCGCCGCAGGAAGGCGTAGACCAGCACCAGCAGCAGCAGGGTGAAGTAATAGAAGGTGGTCTTGTTTTCCAGGTCGATGCCGGTCCAGCCGAACAGCGAGGCGTCGGGCCGGAAGTTCACGTACAGGCCGTCGGAGCCGCCGAGCGCCTTGTTGTCGAAGAACAGGAAGAACACCATCTGCGCGAACGCCATGGTGACCATGATGAAATAGATGCCGTGCGTGCGCACCACGAAGAAGCCGATGATCAGCGCCGCCAGGCCCGCGCCCAGGGCCGAGACGGGCAGCGCCCACCACAGGCTGATGGGCGTGTCGGCCGGCGTGAGGAACGCCAGGGCGTAACCCGCCAGACCGAAGTAGGCGGCGTGGCCGAGCGAGACCAGGCCGGTCACGCCCTGCAGCAGATCGAGGCTCATCGCGAAGATGGCCAGGATCATCATCTGCGAGAGCATCTGCAGGTAGAAGTCGACACCCGTCAGGGGCATGAGCGGAAAGGCGGCGAGGGCGATGGCGCCCAGCAGCAGGATCACCTGCATGCTGCGCGGCAGCTTTTCCAGCTGGGCTTTGGGCGAACTCATTGTTTGAACAGCCCTTCAGGCTTGTAAAGCAGCACGGCGGCCATGAGCATGTACACGGCCATGCCGGCGATCTGCGGCACCAGCACCTTGCCGAAGGTGTCCACCAGGCCCACCAGCAGCGCGGCCACGAGGGCCCCGCGCACCGAGCCGATGCCACCGATGACGACCACCACGAAGCACATGATCAGCACCGAGCTGCCCATGCCGGGGTACACGCTGGAAACGGGCGAGGCGATCATGCCGGCGATGGCCGCCAGGGCCACGCCCAGCGCGAACACCACGCCATGGATGAGGCGGATGTTGATGCCGAGCGACTCGGTCATCTCGCGGTTGAAGGCGCCCGCGCGGATCTTCATGCCCAGGCGGGTCCTGGAGATGAGCAGGTACAGGCCGAGGGCGAGCGCGATGCACACGCCCGACATCACCAGCCGGTAGACCGGGTAGGACAGGTTGTCGGTCAGCGGGATCGACCAGTTGAGCAGCTCGGGCACCGGCACCGAGTGCACATCGTCGCCCCAGAGAATGGAGCGCACTTCCTCGAAGATGTAGATCAGGCCGAAGGTCAGCAGCACCTGGTCCAGGTGGTCGCGGTGGTAGAAGTGGCGGAACAGCAGCCACTCCAGCAACCAGCCCAACGCCACGGCGATGACCGTGCCGAGCACGATGGCCAGCACCAGGCTGTCGAGTTGCGACACCAGGAACCAGGCCAGGTAGGCGCCCAGCATGTAGAAGCTGCCATGCGCGAGATTGACCACGCCCATGATGCCGAAGATCAGGGTGAGCCCGGCCGCCAGCATGAACAGCAACAGGCCGTACTGCAGGCTGTTGAGCAACTGGATCAGGAAGTTGGCGAAGTCCATGAAGCGGGGCGGTGAGGATCAGGCCAGGAGGGCGAGCAAAAACCAGACCAGCGCCTGTGGGCGCCGGTCTGTGGAGGCACGAGTGAGGCGGGGGCGATCAGCCCATGCGGCAGCCGGTGGCCGGGTCGGCCACGGCTTTCTGCGCGATGCCGATCACCTTGTTTTCCTTGTTCTCGACCTTGCGCATGTAGATGTCCTGGATCGGGTTGTGGGCCTTGCTCATGGTCCACTTGCCGCGCGGGCTGTCGATGGTGGCGCCTTCCATGGCGGCGTACAGCGCCTTCTTGTTGTTGAGGTCGCCATTGACGGCGTTGGCGCCCTTGATCAGCAGCAGGCCAGTGTCGTAGCCCTGCACGGCATACACGTCGGGCTGCAGGCGGAAGGCCTTGGCGTACTCCAGGCGGAACTGCTTGTCGCGCGGCGTGTTGAGCGAGTCGCCGTAGTGCATGGTGGTGAGCACGCCGTTGGCTGCGGGGCCTGCGGCCTCCAGCGTGCCTTCGGTCAGGAAGCCCGAGCCGTACAGCTGGATGCTCTTGTTCAGCCCGGCCGCGGCGAAGTCGGTCATGAACTTGGCGGCACCGCCACCGGCGAAGAAGCAAGCCACGGCATCGGGCTTGAGCGAGGCGATCTCGGTCAGCAGCGCCTGGAATTCCACGTTCGGGAAGGGCAGGCCCAGCTTCTTCATGATGGTGCCGCCCGCCGCGGTGTAGCTCTGCTCGAAGCCCTCGAAGGCTTCGTCGCCGGCCGCGTAGTTCCAGGTGATCCACACGGCTTTCTTGTGGCCGTTGGCCACCATGGCCTTGCCCAGCGCCAGCGTGGGCTGCGAGTTGGTGAACGAGGTGCGGAACACGTTGGGGGCGCACTGGGCGCGGGTGGCCACGTGCACGCCTGCGTTCGGGATCAGGTTGAGCACGCCGGTGTCGCGCGCCACCTTGTGGATGCCCATCTGCACGCCCGAGTGCACGGTGCCCACGAGCACGTCCACCTTGTCGCGCTGCACCAGGCGGGTCGCGTTCTCGATGCCCTTGGCGGGGTTGGACTCGTCGTCCACCTTGAAGTACTCGACTTCACGGCCACCGAGCTTGCCGCCTTGCTCGTTGAGGGCCATGCGGAAACCATTCTCGATCGCCACGCCGAGTTGGGCGAAGGTGCCGGTGTACGGCAGCATGAAACCCACGCGCACCTTGTCCGACTGCGCACGTGCCAACTCGGGCAGCAGCAGACCGGTGGATGCGGCGCCGATCACGGCGGCGCTGCGGGTCAGGACGATTCGGCGGGTGGTCATGGAGTTCTCCTGTGGGTGGTTGCCGGAATGCGGTTCACTGTAGACGCGGGGTAGGGGGTTGACGATCCAGAATTACCCGTACTTGAGGTCTAAAACATTTATGTGTGAATTTAAGAGGGCTGCAGAGCCTGTGCCAGCCAGTCGCGGCACCAGGCCACGCCGGCCGCCACGGCCTCGGTGCCGTCGGAGGCATCGTGGCGAAACACGTCGCCGATGCGCACGGCGCCCAGGTCGGCCAGGCGCTCGTCGAAGCGCAGGCCGCCGTTGCAGAAGGTCTGGGTGTAACTGCTGTCGCCCAGGGCGATCACGCCATAACGCACATGGCCCAGGTACCTGGGCTCGCTGTCCAGGGACTGGTAGAGCGCTTGCGCGTTCTCGGGCACATCACCGGCACCGTGGGTGGATGAGCATATGACATATAGTGCATCCCGGTCGAAGGCGCGGATGTCCAGGCCGTCCATGCGCTGAACTTCGATGGGATGGATCAGGTCGGCGCAGTCCATCTCGATGGCACGTGCCACGTTCTCGGCGGTGCTGGTCACCGTGCCGACGAGGGTGATGAGGGGACTGGAAGCGGCGGTCATGATGCAGAATCTGCAATATACTTCATGAACTTTCGGCTGAGCACCGGGTAAACCCGAGGTGGTGCTTGGCCTGCCCGGAGGGACTCGAACCCCCGACCTGCTGCTTAGAAGGCAGCTGCTCTATCCGGTTGAGCTACGGGCAGACAGGGCGACTGACGATGTAAAAAAGGCCCACACTGTGGGCCTTTTTGTTCTTGATGAATGGTCGGAGCGGCGGGATTCGAACTCGCGACCCTCTGCTCCCAAAGCAGATGCGCTACCAGGCTGCGCTACGCTCCGACTAAGCGGCGAATTGTACCTGCTGAAACGCGGTGTTCCGGCCGGGCTCAGCGTTTTTCGTATTGCGTCTTGCCAAACAGCACTTCGCGCGACTGGTCATCGGTGATCGGTTTGCGCGCGTCGGCCAGCACCGCCACGCCGCGTTGCACCGCGGGGCGGGCCGCAATGGTGTCGAACCACTGTTTCAGGTGCGGGAAGTCGGCCCAGTCGATGCCCTGGTTCTGCCAATTGCGCAGCCAGGGGAAGATCGCGATGTCGGCGATGCTGTACTGGTTGCCGGCGATGAACTTCTGCGCCTCGAGCTGCCGGTCCATGACGCCGTAGAGCCGCCTGGCTTCGTTGGTGTAGCGATCGATGGCATAGCCGATCTTTTCGGGCGCGTACTGCCGGAAGTGGTGGTTCTGGCCGAGCATGGGGCCCACACCGCCCATCTGGAACATCAGCCACTCCAGCACCTTGAACTTGGCGCGGTCGCTCTTGGGCAGGAACTTGCCAGTCTTGGCCGCGAGGTAGAGCAGGATCGCGCCCGACTCGAACAGGCTGATGGGCTGGCCATCGGGACCGTCGGGGTCGACCAGTGCCGGAATCTTGTTGTTCGGGCTGATCTTGAGAAAGGCCGGTTCGAACTGATCGCCCTTGCCGATGTTGACGGGGTGGACCCGCCAGTCCCGGCCGAGCCGCAGTCCACACTCCTCCAGCATGATGTGAACCTTGTGTCCATTGGGGGTTGGCCAGGAGTGGACGTCGATCATGGAACTTGCCTTTCTTGCGGGAGGGTGGCTGAGGAGCAGGCCACTCTACGGGAATTCAAAAACCCGTGCTCACCCTCCCGGCATGCCGGCTCAGAAACCGCGCGTGACAGGCATCTCGACCTCGGTCTTCACCAGCATGTGCTTGGCCAGTTCCAGCTTGGCGATGGACTGGCGGTGCACCTCGTCGGGGCCGTCGGCCAGGCGCAGGGTGCGCTGGCCGGCGTAGGCGTAGGCCAGTGGGAAATCGTCGCTCACGCCGCCGCCGCCATGGGCCTGGATGGCCATGTCGATGATGTCGCAGGCCATGTTGGGCGCCACCACCTTGATCATGGCGATTTCGGCCTTGGCCACCTTGTTGCCGACGGTGTCCATCATGTAGGCCGCCTTGAGCGTGAGCAGGCGCGCCATTTCGATGCGGCAGCGCGCATCGGCGATGCGCTCGTGCCAGACCGATTGGGCCGACACCGGCTTGCCGAAGGCCACGCGGCTGTTCAGGCGCTTGCACATCAGCTCCAGCGCGCGCTCGGCCGCGCCGATGGAGCGCATGCAGTGATGGATGCGGCCCGGGCCGAGGCGGCCTTGCGCGATCTCGAACCCCCGGCCTTCGCCGAGCAGGATGTTGCCCACCGGCACGCGCACGTCCTTGAGCACCACTTCCATGTGGCCGTGCGGTGCGTCGTCGTAGCCGAACACCGACAGCGGCCGCACCACGGTGATGCCTTTGCTGTTGGCCGGCACGATGATCATGGACTGTTGCGAGTGGCGCGGCGCTTCGGGGTTGGTCTTGCCCATCACGATGTAGACCGCGCAGCGCGGGTCACCGGCGCCGGAGGACCACCACTTGCGCCCGTTGATGACGTAGTGGTCGCCGTCGCGCTCGATGCGGCACTGGATGTTGGTGGCGTCCGACGAGGCGACCTCGGGTTCGGTCATCAGGAAGGCCGAGCGGATCTCGCCGCGCAGCAGCGGCTCCAGCCACTCGTCCTTGAGCTCTTCGCTGGCGTAGCGCTCGAAGGTTTCCATGTTGCCGGTGTCGGGGGCCGAGCAGTTGAAGACCTCGGCCGCGAAGGGCACGCGGCCCATGATCTCGCACATGGGCGCGTATTCGAGGTTGGACAGGCCCTGCGGCGCGCGCGGGCTGCGCGGCAGGAACAGGTTCCACAGGCCGGCCTTGAGCGCCTTGGGCTTGAGTTCCTCGATGATCGTGGTGGGCAGCCAGGGGTTGCCCTTGGCGCGGTTGGCGGCGATCTCGGCGAAGAAGCGCGCTTCGTTGGGGTAGATGTGCTCGTCCATGAACGCCAGCAAACGCTCGCGCATGTCCTTGACCTTGTCGGTGTAGTCGAAATTCATCTTGGCTCCAGTGGAAAAAGGGTGTGGGCGTGAAGGGGTTCAGCGGGCGCTGGCAAACCCCCAGGCCATCTCGGCCAGGGGGCGGGCGCCGGCGGCGGATTTCACCGCCTGTTCGTTGGACGCGGTGCCGGTTTCCACCCGCTTGGCAATGCCCTGCAGGATGGCCGCGAGGCGGAACATGTTGTAGGCGAGGTAGAAGTTCCAGTCCGCCTTGAGCTGCCCGGGGCTGGCGATACCGGTGCGTTCGCAGTAGCGCGAGATGTAGGCGTCTTCGGAAGGGATGCCCAGCTCGGCCAGGTCCAGCCCCTGGATGCCGCGGAACATGCCGGGCGGGATGTGCCAGGACATGCAGTGGTAGCTGAAATCGGCCAGCGGGTGGCCCAGCGTCGAGAGTTCCCAGTCGAGCACGGCGAGCACGCGCGGCTCGGTGGCGTGGAACATCAGGTTGTCGAGGCGGAAGTCGCCATGCACCACCGACACCATGGACTCGTCGCGCGCCATGGCCGGGATGTTCTGTGGAAGCCATTCCATGAGGCGGTCCATCTCCGGGATGGGCTGCGTGATGGAGGCCTGGTACTGCTTGCTCCAGCGGCCGATCTGGCGCTCGAAATAGTTGCCGGGCTTGCCATAGTCGGCCAGGCCGATCGCGTCGGGCTTGACGGTGTGCAGCGCTGCCATGACGCGGTTCATCTCGTCGTAGAGGGCGGCGCGTTGCGCGCGGTCCATGCCGGGCAGCGACTGTTCCCAGAGCACGCGCCCGTCCACGCACTCCATGACGTAGAAGGCCCGGCCGATCACCGATTCGTCTTCGCACAGCACGTGCATCCGCGCCACCGGCACACCCGTGCCGTGCAGCGCGCTCATCACGCGGAACTCACGCTCGATCGCATGGGCCGAGGGCAGCAGCTTGGCCACGGGCCCGGGCTTGGCCCGCATCACGTAGGCGCGTTGCGGCGTGATGAGCTTGTAGGTGGGGTTGGACTGGCCGCCCTTGAACATCTCCACCGAGAGCGGGCCGGCGAAGCCCGGCAGCCGGTCTGTCAGCCAGCGTTCGAGGGCCGGGACGTCGAAGGTGTGTTGTGCCGCAACGGGCCGGGTGCCGACGAAATTCTGAGTGTCGCTCATGGTGTGCGGCTCAAGGCCGTTGTGGGTTGACGGGCCTGAAGCAGCAGTGGCGACAACGCCGGGGTCAGGACTCGGCTTCGGCGATGCGCATGAGCATGTCGCGGTTGCGCACCACCACACCGCCTTGTTCGATGCGGATCGCGTCCTCGCGCTCCATCGACTTGAGCTCCTGGTTCACGCGCTGCCGCGAGGCGCCCAGCAGTTGCGCCAGTTCCTCCTGCGCGAGTTGCAGGCCGATGCGCATTTCGCTGCCGTCGGCCAGGCAGGGCACGCCGTAGCTGCGCACCAGGTGCAGCAGCTGTTTGGCCAGCCGCGCGCGCAGGGGCAGGGTGTTGAGGTCTTCCACCAGGCCGAACAGCGTGCGGATGCGCCGCGCCTGCAGTCGCATGAGCGCTTCGTACAGCTCCACATGCGCGGCCAGGATCTTCTGGAAATCGGTGCGCGCCACGCACAGCAAGGTGGTGGCGCCATGCGCGTAGGCATCGTGCGTGCGCTGGTCGCCGTCGAACATGGCCACATCGCCGAACCACACCCCGGGCTCCACGTAGGTCAGCGTGATCTGCTTGCCCGAGAGCGAAGTCGAACTGACGCGCACCGCCCCACGGGCGACCGCCGACCATTCGGTCGGTGGGTCGCCGCGTGCGACGATGAGGTCGCCGTCCTTGAATCGCTTGACGTGGGCGCATCGGAGGATGTCGTGACGCAGGGAAGGTGAGAGGCTGCTGAACCAGCGACCGTTGTTGATCGCCTCGCGTTCTTCCATTGTCAGAATCGGTTCGTCCATGGGCTGTCTTTTGAGTGACTGAGGGTGGCCTTCATTGTCGCCACTGGGACGCGGCGGACAGATCAGGGTATGCGCGCAGACCGCGTCAACGGTAGTTGGCGGCCCGCTTTTCCATGAAGGCCGTGATGCCTTCGCCTGCGTTGGCGTGGTGCAGGTTGCGCACGAAATGATCGCGCTCGGCCGAAAGCTGCGCGTGCAGGGTGACTGTCGGGGCGTCGTTGGCGAGTTCCTTGATGCTGCTGAGCGCGTTGGGCGCGCGCGCATTGAGGCGTTCGCACAGCGTCAGCGCGTCGTGCAGCGCTTCCCCTGGCGTGCTGGTCTGGGTGATGACGCCCAGTTGCTGCAGCCGCTCGGCGCCGATGCGTTCACCGCACAACAGCAACTGCAGCGCCGTGGCCCGGGGCAGGGCGCGCATCAGGCTCCAGGTGGCCCCGCCGTCGGGCGACAGGCCCACGCTGCTGTACGACATCGCGAACACGCTGTTCTGCGCGGCGATCACCAAATCGCAGGCAAGCGCCAGCGAAAAACCGGCACCGGCGCACGCGCCTTCCACGGCCGCCACCACGGGCTTGGGGAAGGCGCGGATGGTCTCGATCCAGTTGTGCAAACCCTCGATGCTCTGCGCCTGCACCTCGGGCGGCTGCTGCCGGTTGGCCAGCAGCCGCTGCAGGTTGCCGCCGGCACAGAAGTGCGCGCCCTCGCCCGTGAGCACCACGCTGCGCACATCGGGGCTGCTTTCGGCCACGTTGAGCGCTTCCACGCCAGCGGCGTACATGTCGGGGCCGAGGGCGTTGCGGTGTTCCGGGTTGCTGATGGTCAGCACCATGGTCTGGCCATGGCTGTGGCTCTTGAGGCTGGCGGTCATGCGGTGTCGGTCCTTGCGGTCGGGATTCACGCTTCTTCGTGCGTCAGGCTCAGGCCCAGCGCGCCACGGCGGCGCAGCCAGGGGGAAGGGCGGTAACGCGGGTCGCCATACACCGTCTGCAGGTTGAACAGGACCTCCAGCACGTTGGTGGGACCGATGCGGTCGCCCATCGCCAGCGGTCCCATCGGGTAGCCCAGGCCGAGCGTGACCGCCACGTCCAGGTCGGCTGGCGAGCAGATGCCCTGCTGGCACATGTCGGCCGCGATGTTGACGATGGTGGCCACCACGCGCTGCGTGACGAAACCACCGCTGTCGCGCACCACGCTCACGGCCTTGCCGTCGCTGGCGAACAGGGCGTGAGCGGCGTCGCGCATGTCGGCCCGGGTGGCGGGGTTGGTGGCCAGCACGCGGCGGCGGGTGGAGGCGTCGTCGAGCATCATGTCGATGCCCACGGTGCGCGACGCGTCCAGGCGTTCCACGGCGGCCAGCGTGGTCACGTCCAGGCCCAGCGGCGCGACCAGGATGAGCGCGGCGGCCGACGGTGCAGCGGCTGTCTCGATCTGCGCGCCCAGGTCCTTGAGCAGCTGATAGAGCTCCGCCCGGCGCGCGGCCTTGGGCGAGACCCAGATCGGTGGCAGTTCCGCCACGGTTGGCGCGGCCACGTCGGCCGGCACCTGGGCCACGCCCTTGTCGTAGGCATAGAAGCCTTCGCCGACCTTCTTGCCCACCACGCCCCCAGCCAGACGCTGGGCGGTGATCACGCTGGGGCGGTAGCGCGGCTCCTCGAAATACTGGTGGTAGATCGACTCCATCACGGGGTGCGACACGTCCAGCGCCGTCAGGTCCATCAGTTCGAACGGGCCGAGCTTGAAGCCCATCTGGTCCTTGAGGATGCGGTCGATGGTGGCGAAATCGGCCACGCGTTCGCCCACCACGCGCAGAGCTTCGGTGCCGTAGCCGCGGCCGGCGTGGTTGACGATGAAGCCCGGCGTGTCTTGTGCCGACACCGGCGTGTGGCCGAACTGGCGGGTGTAGTCCGTCAGGCGCTGGCAGACCGTGGCGCTGGTCTTGAGGCCGGCAATGACCTCGACCACCTTCATCAGGGGCACCGGGTTGAAGAAGTGGTAGCCAGCGAGTTGGGCCGGGCGCTTGAGCGCGGCGCCGATCGAGGTGACCGAGAGCGACGAGGTGTTGGTGGCCAGCACCGCATCGGGTTGGACGATGGCTTCGAGATCGGCAAACAGGCGTTGCTTGACGTCGAGCCGTTCGACGATGGCTTCCACCACCAGATCGCAGGGCGCGAGGTCGGTCAGCGCGCCGGCCAGGTGTACCCGTGCCAGGCAGTCTTCCATCTGGCTGGCCTCCATGCGGTTCTTGCCCACCAGCGTCTGCCAGGTGCCTTGAAGGGCGGCGCGGGCCGCCTCCGCCGCGCCGGCTTGTACGTCGAAGAGCCAGACCTGGCTGCCGGCCTGGGCCGCCATCTGGGCAATGCCGCGGCCCATGGCACCGGTCCCGACGATGCCCGTATGAAGAAATATGGGTTGCATAAGTGTGTTGTATTTGGAATGAGGGTGCCTGGAGCTATGACAAAATGATCCAACGAAAGAACGAAGGGCTTCCAACGTGCGCCAGACATGGACAGGCTGTATTTTGCTATTAACTGCGCTGGGCAGTTCGGCGGCCACGCTGGGGCGGCACAGCGGTGCAGCTGTCATCGGACAACCTCTCGATGTCCGGGTCCAGGTTCTTCTCGCTCCGGGTGAGGATCTTGCCAACCAGTGCCTCAATGCGGATGTCTTCTTTGGCGACACGCAAGTGTCGCCCGGTCTGGTTCGCAGCACGCCCCAGAAAGCCGAGACCGAGTCCTCGGTGCGCATCCAGACCCGGCAGCCCATCAACGAACCCATCGTCACCTTGTACGTGCGTGCCGGCTGCGGCACCGCCTTCACCCGCCGCTTCGTGCTGCTGGCCGACCCGCTCAACGAGCCGATGGCATCGGTCGACCGGTCCAACAACCCGGTGGCCGTGGCGCCCCCGGCGGTGGTGCAGGCACCTTCCATGCCTGCGGGCCCCGGTGTCGCGGGCGGCAGCCCGGTAGGGAGCGGCACCGCCAGCGCTCGGCCACCCGTTGCGGCTGGGCCTGAGGCTTCGCCATCGGCACGGCCTGCGCCCAAGCCCGCCGCGAAACCGGGTGCCTCTGCATCGCCCCGTGCGAGCAGTGTCGTGCGCCGTCCACCGGCACCCCCTGCGGCGCCCCGCCTGCAGCTGGACCCGATCGATCTGGATGCGGGCATCGAGCGCGACCCGACGCTCAAGCTCTCGCCCGTCTTGCTGAGTGAGCCCGCCACCTCCGAAGAAGCCCGCGCCGCCGCCGGCCAGCTCTGGAAGTCTCTCAGCGCCTCGCCGGAAGACATCCTGCGGGACGCCCGGAAACTCGCGGCGCTGGAGGCGGAAACCGAGCAATTGCGCAGCGCCCGCGCCCAGAGCCAGAACAGCATTGGAGAGCTGAACGCCCAGCTGAACGAGGCGCGTGACCAGCGCTACCGCAACTGGCTGGTGTACCTGCTGGGCGCGCTGCTGTTGCTGACGCTTCTGGCGCTGCTGATGGCGTCGCGCCGCCGTCCAGCCCACGCCGGGTCCGAGGCGTCCCGTGCGTGGTGGTCCTCGACGCCTGAAGACAAAACCATGCCGGCACAGCTTCGCAAACCCGTGCGCCAGGGCGCCCCGACGGTGGCGGCACCCGCACCCGGCGGGGTGGAACTCGACCTCCACCTGGACCAGGATTCGTCGCTGGACGATTTGCAGGCCCTTGATGGCGCCGCTGCGCGCAAGAGCGATGCACAGCCGGAATCGGCGGCTGCGCTGCCATCGCGCGACCGTCGGGATTTTTCACCGAGCGCCTTGGGCATCTCCCGTTCGGTGGCCACGGAAGAGCTGTTCGACGTGCAGCAGCAGGCCGACTTTTTCGTGTCTCTGGGTGAGGACGAACAGGCCATCCAGGTGCTGCGCAACCACCTGGCAGAGAGCCATGAGCCCAGCCCCCTCGCTTACCTGGATCTGTTCAAGCTTTATCACCGCCTGGGGCGTCGCGAAGACTACGACGCCCTGCGCGACGAGTTCAACCACGTCTTCAATGCCGGCGCGCCGCCCTTCAACCGCTACACGGACGGTGGCCGAGGCCTTGAGGCCTACGAAACGGCCTTCAGCCGCATTCAGTCGCTGTGGCCCGAACCCCGGGTGCTGGACCTGATCGAGGAGTCGATCTTCCGGGACGCCAGCGACGACGAAGTCGAGGTGTTCGATCTCGAGGCGTACCGCGAGCTGTTGCTGCTGCACGCGATGGCCAAGGAGCTGATCAAGCGAGACGATCCGCCTGCGGCAAAGCACAGCGAATTCCGGCACACGAGCATGCAACCGCTGAAGGCCGACGGTCGGCGTCCGGGCTCGCCAGCCGGCAGGAAGCCCCCTGTCGCTGAAGAG
The DNA here is from genome assembly GCA_018993155.1 of Hydrogenophaga sp. GTDB lineage: Bacteria > Pseudomonadota > Gammaproteobacteria > Burkholderiales > Burkholderiaceae_C > Hydrogenophaga. Next base: position 40,396 of record JAGKSX010000068.1, on the reverse strand, counting down.
CCTGCTGGCGGCCGCAACACCCAGCCGATGGACCTGGGTGTGCTGGTGCCTGCGTCGTCCCACCTGGGCCTGGACATCAACCTGAACGACCTCTCCGAGTTCTCCGCCTTCGAGGCCTTGCTGCCAGAGGTGTCGCCGCCCGTGGAGCCGACCGCCAAGGCGGGTGACGCCCAGGACCTGCCCCTGAGCAACCTGATCGATTTCGAGGTGTTGGACTTCATGCCACCCGACGACGAACCAGGCTCGAAGCCGGATGGCAACCGCTGACTCCCTTGGTACCCAGAAAAAACGCCGGTGACAACCGGCGTTTTTTCTGGGGTGAGGTCGATCGCCGTCATCAGCGTCGAACCTGCAGCGCGCCTGGATTGACGATATTGGTCGGTGTGCCCTTGATGTAGTTGACCACGTTGTCGAACGCGGAGGAGAAGTACATCTCGTAGCTGTCCTGCTCGACATAGCCGATGTGGGGCGTGCAGATGCAGTTTTCGAGCCGCAACAGGGCATGGCCTTGCAGGATGGGCTCGGATTCGAACACGTCGATCGCGGCCATGCCAGGGCGTCCCCGGTTCAGTGCGGCGATCAGCGCCTCGGGCTGGATGAGCTCGGCGCGGGAGGTGTTGACCAACAGCGCGGAGGTCTTCATAGCCGCGAGGTCTTCGGGTGTCACACAGCCCGCGTTGGTCTCGCTCAGCCGCAAATGCAGGCTCAGCACGTCGGCCGTTTCAAACAGGGCGGCCTTGCTGGGGGCCACGTCGAAACCATCGGACGCGGCGCGGGCACGGCTTTCTTCGCTGCCCCACACGACCACGCGCATGCCGAAGGCCCGCCCGTAACCTGCCACCATCTGCCCGATGCGGCCGTAGCTCCAGATGCCCAGCGTCTTGCCACGCAGCACCATGCCCACGCCGAAATTGGCGGGCATGGCCGCAGCCTTCAGCCCGGCCTGTTGCCAGGCGCCATGCTTGAGGTTGGAGACGTATTGCGGGATGCGGCGCATGGCCGCAAGCATCAGGGCCCATGTGAGCTCGGCGGTGGAGACGGGTGACCCCACACCTTCGGCCACCGCGATGCCGCGCTCGGTGCAGGCATTGACGTCCACATGCCCGCCCACGCGCCCGGTCTGGGCAATGAGTTTGAGGCGGGGGAGTTTTTCAACCAGCTGACGGGTGATGGCGGTGCGTTCCCGGATCAGGACCAGCACATCGGCATCGCGCAATCGGATGGACAGCTGGCCCACGCCCTTGACCGTGTTGGTGAAGACTTTGGCCGGGTAAGGCTCCAGTTTCTCGGCACACCGCAGTTTGCGCACAGCGTCCTGATAGTCATCAAGGATCACAATATTCATGACCCTATTGTGCCTTCACCTCCCAGGCCTTCCGGGCCGCTGACCCCTGGTTACAAGCAGGCAAGGCGCACCGGGAGCCTGGCGGGTGGCCGCGTGCTCTGGCGGCGGCCGAGTTCAGGCCGCGCGCGTGGACAGCTGGCGTTCCTGGTCGGCAAGTCGATCGAGTTCGGCGCACACATCGTTGATGCGGCCCGATATCACCAGCCTGACACCGGCTCGGTGCGCTGCCACAGGGCCGGTCTGCTGCAGCACGCGCACACGAGGCACAGGGTCCGCTGCCGGTGGCACGGCCCGCAAGACAGGTGGCGTGCGGGCCGTGCTGGCGCGCTTGAGCCACCCGGCACGCGCAAAGCGCTGCACAGCCCGCGTGGCCACGGGCTCGTTGGCGGCCGGTGCCCGGCGAAGGGCGGGAGAGGGCAACCAGCAGTCGATCAACTGCAAAGGGGCGCGCCACGTGTTGGTGTTGAAAATTTTTCCCATGCGAAACTCCATTGGGTGGGGTTGAACACAGGCAGGATTGCAAAATCAAACGCCTTCGCAGGGATGTGTCCTTGTGGTGGGTTGCGCACACACCGGGACCAAACGCCCGCCACCTGCTGAGGCGACACGGACCGGGGTCGGTCAGAGCTGGAAGCTGTTGCGTATCAGGCCCACGGCGAGTCCTTCGATTTCGAATGGCTCGCCCGGCTCGACGACGATGGTCTTGTAGTCGGGGTTTTCCGCGTGCAATTCAATCAGGTGCTGGCGCCGCATGAAGCGTTTGACGGTGACGTCGTCACCCAGGCGGGCCACCACGATCTGGCCGTTCTTGGCTTCCTTCGTGGCTTGCACGGCGAGCAGGTCGCCGTCCATGATGCCGATGTCGCGCATGGACATGCCACGCACCTTGAGCAGGTAGTCAGGCGTGCGCTGGAACAGGCTGCGCTCGACCTGGTAGGTCTGGTCCACATGCTCCTGCGCCAGGATGGGCGAGCCGGCCGCGACGCGACCGATCAGGGGGAGCACCAGCTGGGCCAGGCTGGGGATCGGCAGTGTAAGCTGGCGCCCGCGCGAATCGTTGATGGACTGCAGGTCTTCGCTGCGCAGGCGGATGCCACGCGAAGTGCCACTGACCAGTTCGATCACGCCCTTGCGCGCCAGCGCTTGCAGATGCTCTTCGGCGGCATTGGCCGACTTGAACCCGAGTTCGCTGGCAATTTCGGCACGGGTGGGCGGTGCGCCGGTGCGCGCGATCGCCGTCTGGATCAATTCCAGAATCTGTTGCTGCCGGGCGGTGAGCTTCGGTGCGGTATGGGGCATGTCGAGCATGAGGACCTCGTCGGGACGTGGTGGCCAAGGGGAACGCCATCTGGGGAAGCAGGAGCAACGCGGGAAGTGGCTGATACCTGTTTTCTTATCCAGTATCTGTATTTTTAACCAGTTTTCAAGGATTGGCAAGTGGTGGACACAAATCAGGGCCGGCGGCTCGTGATCCTGGGCACGGGCGGCACCATCGCCGGGCGTGCGGCGCAGGCGGGGGACAACGTGGGCTACGTGGCGGGGCAGGTCGGCGTTGCCGATCTGGTGGCGGCGGTGCCGGCTTTGGCCGGCGTGCCGTTGGAGGTGGAACAGGTCGCCCAGGTCGACAGCAAGGACATGGGCCTGCCGGTGTGGCGGGCGCTGGTGGCAAGACTCCGGGCACATCTGGACGATCCCCAGGTGTCGGCGGTGATCGTGACGCACGGCACCGACACCCTGGAGGAAACGGCGTTCGTGCTCCAGCGCCTGCTCCAGCCCACCAAGCCCGTGGTGCTGACCTGCGCGATGCGCCCGGCTTCCGCGCTGGTGCCGGATGGGCCGCAGAATCTTGCTGATGCGCTGGCCGTGGTGCGGCAGGGGGAGGCCGGCGTGGTGGTGGTGTGTGCCGGGCTGGTGCATGGGGCGCTGGAGGTGGCGAAGGTGCACACCTACCGCCTGGACGCTTTTGACTCCGGAGACGCGGGGCCGCTGGCTTGTGTGGAGGAGGGTGAGGTGCGCCGTTTCCGACACCGGGGTGCCTCTGTACCTTCCCACGATCCAGCCCTCCTGGCCCGCTTCCTGGCGGCCGATGCCCTGCCTCGGGTCGAACTGGTGACCAGTCATGCCGACGCGGACGGCAGCCTGGTGCGGGCCTTGATGGCGCCTGGCGCCGCTCGTCCCTTGCGGGGCATCGTGGTGGCCGGCACGGGCAACGGCACCGTTCACCAGGCGCTGTCCGATGCACTGAATGCCGCGCAGACGCAAGGGGTGCGGGTGGTGCTCGCAACGCGTTGTGCGCGCGGAAGGGTGGTGCCGCACGCTGGCCTGCCGTTCGAGCACTCGGCCGGGCTTTCGCCGGTCAAGGCCCGGTTGGCGCTGGCGCTGGACCTGCTGATGGATTGATGCGATGTTCGCCGCGCTCGGTGCCCACGCCTGGGCTTACCCCATGCTGGAAGTGGCCCATCTGCTGGGCGTGGCGCTGTTGCTGGGCAACCTGACGCTGCTGGAGCTGCGGGTGTTCGGCTGGGGCCAGAGTCTGCCTGTGGAGCCTCTGGCGAAACTGAGTCTGGGCCTGGTGGCGGTGGGTTTTGCGCTGGCCGCTGCTTCGGGTCTTCTGATGTTCGGTACCCAGGCCGGGGAACTGCTGGCCAATCGCGTGTTCACAGCGAAGATGGTGTTGATCATGCTGGCGGGGTGCAACGCCGGCTGGTTCCACGCCCGCCGATCGCTGCAGCGCCAGGACCGCGCCGCGCGCCTCCTGATGCTGCTGTCGTCGGCCTTGTGGCTGCTGGTGCTGACCTGCGGCCGTTGGATCGGTTACGTGTGATGGGAAGGAGATCTCCGTGCAAAGACGTGATGTGATTCGGACCGGCGCCTGGCTGGGTCTGGGGTGGGCGGGTGGGGCGCTGGCCCACCATGGCTGGAGCAGCTTCGACCAGGACCGGCCGATCTACCTGGAGGGGCGGGTGGTCGACGTGAAGTGGCGCAACCCGCACGCCGAGCTGGTGCTGGAGCTGCCCGAGGCCCTGCGCCTGCCGGCCGACCTTGGCCAGCGCCCTTTGCCTGCCCAGACGGCGGGCATCGACGGGCCCGCGCTGCTGGCCAAGACCGCGCTGCCCACGCGCCGCGACCGGCGCTGGGAGATCGAACTGGCGCCGCTGTTCCGCCTGGGGCAATGGCAGATGCCTGAGGTCAAGATCGGGGCCTCCCTGTCCACCGTGGGTTTCACGTTCAAGGACGAGAAGGGCGAAGCGATCCTGCGCGCCGAGTACGTGTTTCTGGATGGCAAGGTCTACGGCCTGCGCTCCAGTCCGGCTTGAGCTCCCATGAAAGCAGAACACCCGGCACGTGGCCGGGTGTTCTGCGGGAAGCCGGGGTGGCTTACTTCGACAGTGCCTCGAAGGCGCGTGCCGTGATGTCCTCGACCGAGCCCATACCGCTGATGGCGCGGTACTTGGGCGCGGCGGCCGCATCCGCGCGCGCCCAGCTGCTGTAGTAGTCGACGAGGGGGCGGGTCTGTGCGCTGTAGACCTCGAGCCGCTTTTTCACGGTCTCTTCCTTGTCGTCTTCGCGCTGGATCAGCGGTTCGCCGGTCACGTCGTCCTTGCCTTCCACCTTGGGCGGGTTGAACTTGACGTGGTAGGTGCGGCCCGAGGCGGGGTGCGAACGGCGGCCGCTCATGCGTTCGATGATGGCGTCGAACGGCACGTCGATTTCCAGCACGTAGTCCAGCTTCACGCCGGCGGACTTCATGGCATCGGCCTGCGGAATGGTGCGCGGGAAGCCGTCGAAGAGGAAGCCGTTGGCGCAGTCGGACTGGGCAATGCGTTCCTTGACCAGATTGATGATGAGGTCGTCGCTGACCAGACCGCCGGATTCCATCACGGCCTTGGCTTGCAGCCCCAGGGGGGTGCCGGCCTTCACAGCCGCGCGCAGCATGTCGCCGGTGGAGATCTGGGGGATGCCGTATTTTTGGCAAATGAACGTGGCTTGCGTTCCTTTGCCGGCACCCGGGGCGCCCAACAGAATCAGTCTCATCGCTTTCCTTTTTTCAGAGTTTCAATGGCTTGGCCGCTTGCCTCGAGCGGCGGCCCCAGGGCGTGGGAGCCGGGGCGACCGGTCGAGGATAGCACGGGCACCCTTCGCTCTGGCTGACAGGAAAAGGGCTTCGCCGCCCGCCGCAAGCCCCGTAATTCAGGCCTTGGCGAGCAGCTCGCGCACCCGTTGAAGATCTTGCGGCGTGTCCACGCCGGGGCCCGGTGCATGGGCCGTCATGTGCACCGCGATGCGGTGGCCGTGCCAGAGCACGCGCAATTGCTCCAGCGACTCGATGGCTTCCAGCGACGAAGGCTCCAGCTGGGGAAACTGCCGCAGGAAGCCGGCGCGATAGGCGTAGATGCCGACGTGGCGCAGTGGCGCAGGGGTCGGCAGCGCGCTCATGGGCTGGCCAGATGCCATGCCATCGCGCCACCAGGCGATGGGTGCGCGACTGAAGTACAGCGCGGTGCCCATGCGGTCGAGCACCACCTTCACCACATTGGGATTGAGGAAGTCGGTCGTGCTGTCGAGGACGTGGGCGGCGGTGCTCATCACGCAATCGTCGCGGCGCCGCAGTTCGGCTGCCACGGCGTCGATCAGCGTCGGCTCGATCAGTGGTTCGTCGCCTTGCACATTGACCACCAATGCCTCATCCGCCAGGCCGAGCAGGGCGCAGGCTTCGGCCAGGCGGTCGCTGCCGGAGGGGTGGTCGGTCCGCGTGAGCAGGGCTTGCACGCCGTGGGCGGCGCAGGCGTCGACGATGCGCGGATCGTCGGCCGCCACCACGCAGCGCGACGCGCCGCTCAGCATGGCGCGCTGCGCCACGCGCACCACCATGGGCACGCCAGCGATGTCGGCAAGGGGTTTGTCGGGCAGGCGTGTGGACGCCAGCCGGGCGGGAATGAGGACGGTGAAGTCGGCCGCCGCGATGGGCAGGCTCATGCGAGCGGGGCGGGGGCCGATGGGCGCGCCGCTTCCTCTTCGCTGATCGTGCGGGCCTCGTGTTCGAGCAGGATGGGAATGCCATCGCGCACCGGGTAGGCCAGGCGCGCGCTGCGCGAGAGCAGTTCCTGCTTGTCGCGGTCGAAGATCAGAGGGCCCTTGGTGACCGGGCAGACCAGCAGTTCGAGCAGTTTGGTGTCCATGGCGGAATGATAGTCGCGCCGGCTGGATCCGGGTTTCAAGGCGCGGGGCGCCAGGCGGCCAGATGCGCGTCGACCGCCTCGAAAAATGCCGGGTCGGGCGTGAGTTCGAGCGGGACCGCCCAGGCTTGCACGGAGCCGTCTGCCGGCAAAAGGGCAAAGAGTTTGGTCGCATCCTTCTCGGTGCAGACCAAGGGGTGCCGCGCGCCGTGCACCAGCTCGGCGTAGGCCGCCGGATCGGCGTGGTCCGGCAGGGCCACCTGCTGCGCGGGGGCGAGGCCGGCCTCCCGCAGCATGTCAAAGAACACCTCGGGCCGGGCGATGCCGGCCACCGCGCTCAGTGGCTCGCCCTTCAATTGCGACAGTTCGATGCGCTCGCCCCGGGGGCCGATGGCATGGGCGGCCAGTTGCCGCACTGCCCCGAATGCGGGCATGTCCGGCGCCGCCACACCCTTGGGGGCCGGTGCACCCGCGCGGCCTTGCCGCAGGAGAAGGTCGGGCCTGAACGGCGCGTGGCGCGCGGGCGGCCAGGGTTCGCGCAGCAGGCCGGCGGGCAGCAGCCAGCCATTGCCCACGCCGCGGTCGTCAAACACCGCGATGGCCAGTTGCCTTGCCAACGCGAGGTGCTGCAGCCCGTCGTCGCACACCAGCACATCCACGTCGGGGTGGGTGGCTTGCAGCGCGCGCGCGGCATCGATCCGGCGAGCCGCCACGAAGACGGGGACGCTGGTGCGCTGGTGAATCAGGAGAGGCTCGTCCCCGGCTTCGCTGGTTGGCGTGTCGGCGAGCACATGGGTCACGACGGTGGCGTGCCGGCCATGACCCCGCGAGACCACACCTGGATGCCAGCCCTGCGCCTGAAGGTGCTTGACCAGCGCGATGGTGCAGGGCGTCTTGCCCGCACCGCCGACCACCACGTTGCCGACCACGACGACCGGCACATCCATCTGGTGAACCTTCAGCAGCCCACGGGCATACAGCCAGCGGCGCAGGGCCATGAGCGAGCGGTACAGCAGGGAGACGGGCCAGAGCAGGCAGGACAGCGGGCCGCGCTGCTGGGCGCGCCGCAGCCAGGCGGCTTCCCGCGTCTGCCCCTGGGCCTGGCTCATGGCGGGCACCCGTGGCGTGTCAGGGTTTGCCGCGGGCGGGGGCACCCGTCTGCTGGGTGGCGAACGTGATCTGCACCAGGCCGGCCCGGCGGGCGGCGTCCATCACATTGATGACCGACTGGTGGGTGGCGGCGGCGTCCGCGCTGATGACGATGACCGTGTCGCGGTTGTCCTGTGAGGCTTCCGAGAGCACGCGCGTGAGGACCTCGACGCCCGCGCCCTCGAGCACCTGCCGGTTGATGGAGTAGCGGCCGTCGCTGCCCACCGCCACCACGATCTCGCGCGGGTTCTGCTTGGGCGCCTGCGCGTCGGCCACGGGAAGGTTCACCTTCAGTTCGGTGAACTTGCTGTAGGTGGTGGTGAGCATCAGGAAGATCAGCACCACCAGCAAGATGTCGATGAACGGGATCAGGTTGATCTCGGGCTCGTCGTGCTCACCGGTGCGGAAGTTCATAGCGTGGGCTTCCGCAGGCTCAGCAGGTGCCGGGCGAAGCGCTCGGCCGCGAGTTCCATGGCCAGCAGGTAGCTGTCCACCCGGGCGCGGAAGTAGCGCCAGAAGATCAGCGCGGGAATGGCGATGATCAGGCCGAACGCGGTGTTGTATAGCGCGATCGAGATGCCGTGCGCGAGCTGGCCGGGGTTGCCCATGCCGGGCACGGCACCAACGGTGTCCACCGCCTGCGAGCCAAAGATCTCGATCATGCCGATGACGGTGCCGAGCAGGCCGAGCAGGGGCGCGGCCGACGCGATCGTGGCCAGCGCGCCCAGGTAGCGCTGCAGCTTGGCGGCGGCCTCGCGGCCCGCGCCTTCCAGGCTGGCGCGCAGGTCGTCTTCGGTGGCGCGCGGGTTGACGTTGTAGGTGCGGAAACCGGTGGCGAGCACCGTGCCCAGCACGGAGTTCTGTTCAAGCTGCTTGACCACGTCCGGGCCCGGGATGCCGTTGCGCGAGACCATGATGGCTTCGTCGAGCAGCTTGGGCGGGAAGATCTTGCGCGTTTTGAGGCTGACGAAGCGTTCGATGACCAGGGCCATGCCGAGCACGGAACAGGCGATCAGGGGCCAGATGGGCCAGCCAGCGGCTTGTATGATGGAAAACAAATCAGAACTCCAGGCTAGTGCCACCGGACGCGGGTGGCCTTGAGGGTGCGAACGATTATGTCTCAGGCCCATGTGCGGCCCTCTGAAGGGACCGACCATTCGGCCCCTGCCCATGCCGTCCAGCCAGTCGGGCCCGATTCCCCTCCCCGATGCACAAATTCTGTGGATAACTTTGTGAAAAACTCACCCGAGATGCGCACGAACCCCCGTCCTGGCAGGGCCTGCGACACGTCGATCACAAAACAGGCACTGCAAATGTCTTTGGAATCAAGGCTCTTGGCGGCATCGCACGGCGCCATTGAAGGGTGTTTCGACATCGCCAGCAACGGCGCGGCTTGTGGACACATTTGCCCCGGAGATGCGCGTGGCTGAATCATTGTTCGATGCCGATCAGCCGTCTGCGCGGCGTGTGTGGGCAGTTGGCCCGCTGATGCGAGCCGTGGCCGACACCGTCTCGGCCCGATTCAATCCGGTGGCGGTTCGGGGGGAGCTTTCGGGCTTTTCGAGGGCGGCCAGCGGCCATTGTTATTTTTCGCTCAAGGACGACATCGGCCAGGTGCGTTGCGCCATGTTCAGGCGCTCGGCCGAGCAGTTGAGTTTTGCCCCGCGCGATGGCCAGCTGGTCGAGGCGCGTGGCAAGCTCGATGTCTACGGTGCGCGCGGCGATCTGCAGCTCATTGTCGAGTCGCTGCAGCCCGCGGGGCAAGGCGCGCTGTTCGAACAATTCCTCAAGCTCAAGGCCCAGCTGGAGGCCGAGGGTCTGTTCGAGGAGGCCCGCAAACGTCCGCTGCCCGCGCAGCCGCGCAGCATCGGCATCGTCACGTCTCTGGGTGCGGCGGCCTTGCGCGATGTGGTCACGGCGTTGAGGCGGCGGGTGCCCCACATCCCGGTGGTCATCTACCCGGCGGCCGTGCAGGGCGCACAGGCGCCTGCCGAGCTGTGCATCGCGCTGCAGGCCGCTTACCGCCGGCATGCCGACACCGGTGAAAGCGAGGTGCTGCTGCTCGTGCGCGGCGGCGGGTCGCTGGAAGACCTGTGGTCATTCAACGACCCGGTGCTGGTGCGCACCATCGCGCAGGCCCCGATGCCCGTGGTGTGCGGCGTCGGACATGAGACCGACTTCACTTTGGCCGATTTCGTGGCCGACCTTCGCGCGCCCACGCCGACGGCGGCGGCCGAGCTGTGCGCGCCCACGAAAGTGCAACGCCTCGGTGAACTGGCCTACCTGCAGGAACGCCTGAGCGATGGCGCCTATTCGGACATCGATCAGCGCGGTCAGCGGCTTGACCGCCTGGCCCAGCGCCTGGGGCGGCCCTCCGGGCGCATCCACGACAGCCTGCGGCACCTGGCCAGCCTGGAGCACGGCTTGCAGCGCAGCGGTTCGCTGGCGATCCAGCGCCAGCACAACCGCCTGCAGACCTTGCAGACCCAGTTGCCGCCATCCTTGCGGCGTGCGCTGGAGGCGCAGCGGCAGCGGTTGCAGCGCGGCCAGGCTGCGCTGGGCCTGCTCGATCCGCAACTCGTGCTGCAGCGGGGCTATGCCTTTCTCACCGACGAACATGGTGCTGCGCTCACGCGCGCCGCTCAAGCCCGGCCCGGGCAATCGCTGCGCGCGACGCTGGCCGATGGCCCGCTGGATGTGAGGGTGGAAGGCTGAATCCCCGAGGGCCGAGAAACCCTGATCGCTCTGCCGTCACTGGCCTTGCCTACAATGCGGAGGCCCGATTGCCTTGTGCCCCGCTTCCCGCGGCCAAGCGCGCCATTTCACAACACCAACGCAAGAGGAACCCCATGGAACACACGCTGCCCAAACTGCCCTACGACCTGGACGCCCTGGCCCCGCACTACAGCCGCGAGACGCTCGAGTACCACCACGGCAAGCACCACAACGCGTATGTGGTCAACCTGAACAACCTGCAAAAGGGCACGGAGTTCGAGAACATGGACCTCGAGTCCATCATCAAGAAGTCCAGCGGCGGCATCTACAACAACTCGGCCCAGATCTGGAACCACACCTTCTTCTGGAACTGCATGAAGCCCAACGGCGGTGGTGAGCCTTCCGGCGCGCTGGCCGCGGCCATCACGGCCAAGTGGGGCAGCTATGCCGCGTTCAAGGAAGCCTTCGTCAAGTCCGCCGTGGGCAACTTCGGCTCGGGCTGGACCTGGCTGGTGAAGAAGGCCGACGGCTCGGTCGACATCGTCAACATGGGCGCAGCCGGCACCCCGCTGACCACGGGCGACAAGGCCCTGCTGACCGTGGACGTGTGGGAGCACGCCTACTACATCGACTACCGCAATCTGCGCCCCAAGTTCGTCGAGACCTTCCTCGACAAACTGGTGAATTGGTCGTTCGCCGAAGCCAACTTCGCCTGATCGCATGCGCCAGCATCAAGGGCTCGGAGGGTGACCTTCGGGCCCTTTTTGCTGTCTGGCGGCATGAAAGCATGCAATTTTTTTTGCGCGTGTTTTGTATTGTGGGAATGTGATCCCAAAAACGAATGCCTGGTCCTTGCGCTGAAAGCACAATCACGGGATACCGATCACCGTATCCGCGCGACCTGCGTGGATGCCGGTCGGCACCGCACCCAACAACCTCTGGAGATAAGCAATGAGCAGCCAGCAACCCACCATCATCTACACCCTGACGGACGAGGCCCCCTTGCTGGCCACCAGTGCGTTCCTCCCCGTCATCCGCACCTTCGCGGCGCCCGCGGGCATCAACGTCACCACCGCCGACATCTCGGTGGCCGGGCGCGTGCTGGCGGCTTTCCCTGAGTACCTGTCCGAAGAACAGCGCGTCAGCGACGACTTGGCCGCGCTGGGCAAACTCACGCTCAAGCCTGAGGCCAACATCATCAAGCTGCCCAACATCAGCGCGTCGGTGGCGCAGCTGAAGGCCGCCATCAGCGAGCTGCAGCAAAAGGGCTACAAGATCCCGGACTTCCCCGAGAGCCCGAAGACGGACGAGGAAAAGGACATCCGCGCCCGCTACAACAAGTGCACCGGCAGTGCGGTGAACCCGGTGCTGCGCGAGGGCAACTCGGACCGCCGCGCCCCCAAGGCGGTGAAGGAATACGCCCGCAAGAACCCGCACAGCATGGGTGAGTGGAGCCAGGCTTCGCGTTCGCACGTCTCGCACATGCACCACGGCGACTTCTACCACGGTGAGAAGTCCATGACCCTGGACAAGGCGCGCGACGTCAAGATGGAGCTGATCACCAAGAGCGGCAAGACCATCGTGCTCAAGCCCAAGGTCGCGCTGCTGGACCGTGAGGTGATCGACTCGATGTTCATGAGCAAGAAGGCGCTGCTGGCCTTCTACGAAAAGGAGATCGAGGACGCGCGCAAGACCGGCGTGATGTTCTCGCTGCACGTCAAGGCCACCATGATGAAGGTGTCGCACCCCATCGTGTTCGGCCACTGCGTGCGCATCTTCTACCGCGAAGCCTTCGAAAAACACGGCAAGCTGTTCGACGAACTGGGCGTGAACGTCAACAACGGCATGGTGGATCTGTACAACAAGATCGCCACGCTGCCGCAGAGCAAGCAGGACGAGATCAAGCGCGACCTGCACGCCTGCCACGAAGGCCGCCCCGAGCTGGCCATGGTCGACTCGGCCAAGGGCATCACCAACTTCCATTCGCCCAATGACGTGATCGTCGACGCCTCCATGCCGGCGATGATCCGCAACAGCGGCAAGATGTGGGGCGCCGACGGCCGCCTGAAGGATGTCAAGGCCGTGATGCCCGAATCGACCTTCGCCCGCATCTACCAGGAGATGATCAACTTCTGCAAATGGCACGGCGCGTTCGACCCCAAGACGATGGGCACTGTGCCCAACGTGGGCCTGATGGCCCAGCAGGCCGAGGAATATGGCTCGCACGACAAGACCTTCGAGATCCCCGAAGACGGCGTGGCCAACATCACCGACCTGGCCACCGGCGAAGTGCTGATGAGCCAGGACGTGGAGCAGGGCGACATCTGGCGCATGTGCCAGGTCAAGGACGCCGCCATCCGCGACTGGGTCAAATTGGCCGTGACCCGCGCGCGCAACTCGGGCATGCCCGTGGTGTTCTGGCTCGATGCCTACCGCCCGCACGAAGCCCAGCTGATCACCAAGGTCAAGATGTACCTGCACGAGCACAACACGGCCGGTCTGGACATCCAGATCATGAGCCAGGTGCGCGCCATGCGTTACACCCTGGAGCGCGTGATCCGCGGACAGGACACCATCAGCGCCACCGGCAACATCCTGCGCGACTACCTGACCGACCTGTTCCCGATCATGGAACTGGGCACCAGCGCCAAGATGCTGTCCATCGTGCCCCTGATGGCTGGTGGCGGCATGTACGAAACCGGTGCCGGCGGCTCCGCCCCCAAGCACGTGCAGCAGCTGGTGGAAGAGAACCACCTGCGCTGGGATTCCCTGGGTGAGTTCCTGGCCTTGGCCGTGAGCTTCGAGGACCTGGGCCTGAAGAACAACAACGCCTCCGCCAAGCTGCTGGCCAAGACCCTGGACGCGGCCACCGGCAAGCTGCTGGACAACAACAAGAACCCGTCGCCCAAGACCGGCCAGCTCGACAACCGGGGCAGCCAGTTCTACCTGGCGCTGTACTGGGCCCAGGAACTGGCCGCGCAGACCGAAGACAAGGCGCTGGCCGACAAGTTCGCGCCCCTGGCCAAGGCGCTGGCCGACAACGAGAAGACCATCGTCAAGGAACTGGCCGACGTGCAGGGCAAGCCAGTCGACATCGGCGGTTACTACAAGCCCGACTTCGCCAAGCTGGAGACCATCATGCGCCCCAGCAAGACGTTCAACGCGGCGCTGGCCTTGCTGAAGGCCTGACGCAGAAAGAAGGCCACCGGAAACGGTGGCTTTCTTACTTGGTGAACGGGGCGCCGCTCAGGCGCGAGCCGGCCTTGATGCCGCGCTTGTCGAACCAGCCCTGGTGCATTTCGAGCACGTAGCGCACCGGCTTGGCCGAGCAGTGCGAGTCCAGGCTCTGGGGCTGCATGTTCGCGAGGTTGACGATGGTGCCGTCGTCGGCCACGAACGCGGCCGTCAGCGGCAGCAGCGTATTTTTCATCCAGAAGCACTGGCCGGAGGGCTGCTCGAACACGAACAGCATGCCTTCGTTGACCGGCATCTCCTTGCGGAACATCAGCCCCACGGCGCGCTCCTGCGGCGTGGCCGCGACCTGCGCCTGGATCAGGTGCATGCCGGCCGACAGGCCGACACGGGGCAACTGGAGCTGGGGCCCTTCCTGAGACCAGGCCGGCCCCGACAGCAGGAAGAACAGGCAGATCAGGCGGGTGAGCAGGCGTTTCATGCGGTGAAGCGGGTAAGTCGGGTCAGGCCCGCATTGTCTGCCATCGGGGCACGGCCAGGCGGGGGCTGAAGCTCCGAGTCTAGAATTCGCGCTCTTGTTCCCTTCCTCAGCCCTCTGGACCCCCATCGACATGTACCAGTACATCCGCGTGCCCGCCCAAGGTCAGAAGATCACCGTCAATGCCGACATGTCGCTCCAGGTGCCTGACGAACCCATCGTGCCTTACATCGAAGGCGACGGCACCGGCCTGGACATCACGCCGGTGATGCTCAAGGTGGTGGACGCCGCCGTGGCCAAGGCCTATGGTGGCCGCCGCAAAATCCACTGGATGGAGGTCTATGTCGGCCAGAAGGCCACCCAGGTCTACGGGCCGGACGTCTGGCTGCCGGAGGAAACCCTGGACGCCTTGCGCGCTCACGTGGTGTCCATCAAAGGTCCCTTGTCCACGCCTGCCGGTGGGCCGTTCCGCTCGCTGAACGTGGCGCTGCGCCAGGCGCTCGACCTCTATGTCTGCCTGCGTCCTGTGCAGTACTTCGAGGGCGTTCCGTCACCGCTGAAGGAGCCCGAGAAAACCAACATGGTGGTGTTCCGCGAGAACTCGGAAGACATCTATGCCGGGATCGAGTACGAGGCCGGCTCTCCTCAGGCGCAAAGCCTGATTCGCCTGCTTCAGGAAGAAATGGGCGTGATCAGCATCCGTTTCCCGGCCACCTCGGGCATCGGCATCAAGACCGTGTCCATGGAGGGTACCGAGCGCCTGATGCGCAAGGCGATCCAGTACGCCATCGACCACGACAAGCCCAGCGTGACCATCGTGCACAAGGGCAACATCATGCGCTACACGGAAGGCGGCTTCCGCGACTGGGCCTACGCGCTGGCCCAGAAGGAATTCGGCGCGGCCTTGCTCGACGGCGGGCCGTGGTGCCAGTTCCGCAACCCGAAGACCGGCCGGGACATCGTCATCAAGGACTGTTTTGCCGACGACTTCCTGCAACAGATCCTGTTGCGCCCGCTGGACTTCTCGGTGGTGGCCACGCTCAACCTCAACGGCGACTACATCGCCGACGCGCTGGCGGCCCAGGTGGGCGGCATCGGCATTGCGCCGGGTGCCAACCTGTCCGATTCCCTGGCGTGCTTCGAGCCCACCCACGGCCCCGTGCCCAGGTTCGCGGGCAAGGACTACGCCAACCCATGCGCCGAAATCCTTGCCGCCGAGATGATGCTTCGGCACCTGGGTTGGAAGGAGGCCGCCGACGTGGTCATCGCCGCCCTGCGCAGCGCCATCGACAGCAAGCAGGTGACCCACGACTTCGCGCGGCTGATGTCCGGCGCCACCCAGGTCAGCTGCTCCGGTTTTGGCGACGTGATGATCGAGAGCATGTAAATCGCGCCCGGGCGGCCGATCCGTTCCCCCGCCCAGGCGTGCGGTGGGAAGAAGCGCACGAATGCCGCCCAACTCGGTGGTTTTCAAGTCAGCTTTCGCTTCACAATGACGCATGGCTGATGCAGGTTGCCACACCCCCCGCCGACCCGAAGGCACTGCTGTTTCGGGCCGTCGGGAGGCTGTTGTATTCCCGCACGATGTGGCGGTGCAACGCGCACCGCTAGAATCATTTTCATGGCCACCCAGAACCCCAAGAAACCGCCCAACCCTGTCGTCTCGCCCCCCAGCACGGGCAGCGACGACTCGGTGGTGCTGGAGCGGCGCGCGCAGCGCACCCAACCTCCCCAGATGTTCCAGGTGGTGCTGCTCAACGACGATTTCACGCCCATGGAGTTCGTGGTGCACGTCATCCAGGAGTTTTTCAGCAAGGACCGGGAGACCGCCACCCAGATCATGCTCAAGATCCATCTGGAAGGAAAAGGCATCTGCGGCGTGTATTCGCGCGATGTCGCCAGCACCAAAGTGGATCAGGTGCTCCAGGCCGCCCGGGCGGCGGGGCATCCATTGCAATGTCTGAGTGAACCGGTTGAATAAATCCGAATCCACCCCATCTGAGCCCTAGTCAGCCCTCTTGACCTTTTTGAACCAGACGATTGCCTCTCCGATCACCCAGCCCAAAGGACGTGCCCAATGATTGCCCAGGAACTTGAAGTCAGCTTGCATATGGCCTTTGTCGAGGCCCGGCAGCAGCGGCACGAATTCATCACGGTGGAGCACCTGTTGCTCGCGCTGCTGGACAACCCCAGCGCCGCCGAGGTTTTGCGCGCCTGCTCGGCCAACATCGACGACCTTCGCAAATCCTTGACGAACTTCATCAAGGACAACACCCCGCAGGTGGCCGGCACCGACGAGGTGGACACCCAGCCCACGCTGGGCTTTCAGCGCGTCATCCAGCGCGCCATCATGCACGTGCAGTCCACCGGCAACGGCAAGAAGGAAGTCACCGGCGCCAACGTGCTGGTGGCCATCTTCGGCGAGAAGGACTCGCACGCCGTTTACTACCTGCACCAGCAGGGCGTGACGCGCCTGGACGTGGTGAACTTCATCGCCCACGGCATCCGCAAGAGCGACCCACCGGAGCCCACCAAGTCGGGCGAGAGCGCGGCCGAGAACGAGGAAGCCAGCGAAGCCAAGGGCAACGAGAAAGCCTCGCCCCTGGAGCAGTTCACCCAGAACCTGAACCAGATGGCCAAGGATGGCAAGATCGACCCGCTGATCGGCCGCGAGTACGAGGTCGAGCGCGTGATCCAGATCCTGTGCCGCCGCCGCAAGAACAACCCACTGCTGGTGGGCGAAGCCGGCGTGGGCAAGACCGCCATCGCCGAGGGCCTGGCCTGGCGCATCACCCAGGGCGACGTGCCCGAGATCCTCGCCGAGTCTGCCGTCTACTCGCTCGACATGGGCGCTTTGCTGGCCGGCACCAAGTACCGCGGTGATTTCGAGCAACGCCTCAAGGGTGTGCTCAAGTCGCTCAAGGACAAGCCCAACGCCATCCTGTTCATCGACGAGATCCACACGCTGATCGGTGCGGGAGCCGCCTCGGGGGGCACGCTGGACGCGTCCAACCTGCTCAAGCCGGCGCTCTCCAGCGGCCAGCTCAAGTGCATCGGCGCCACCACCTTCAGCGAGTACCGCGGCATCTTCGAAAAAGACGCGGCGTTGTCGCGCCGTTTCCAGAAGGTCGACGTGGTCGAGCCGACGGTGGCCGAGACGGTGGACATCCTCAAGGGGCTGAAGTCGCGCTTTGAAGAGCACCATGGCGTGAAATACGCCGTGGCCGCCTTGCAGGCCGCCGCCGAACTCAGCGCGAAATACATCAACGACCGCCACCTGCCCGACAAGGCCATCGACGTGATCGACGAGGCCGGCGCCGCCCAGCGCATCCTGCCGGTGTCCAAGCGCAAGAAGACCATCAGCAAGGCCGAGGTCGAGGAAATCGTGGCCAAGATCGCCCGCATTCCCCCGGCGAACGTGTCCAACGACGACCGCAGCAAGCTGCAGACGCTGGAGCGCGACCTCAAGAGCGTGGTGTTCGGCCAGGACAAGGCTCTGGAAGTGCTGGCGTCGTCGGTCAAGATGGCGCGTTCGGGCCTGGGCAAGGCAGACAAGCCGATTGGTGCCTTCCTGTTCAGCGGCCCCACCGGCGTCGGCAAGACCGAAGCCGCCAAGCAGCTGGCCTACATCATGGGCATCGACCTGATCCGCTTCGACATGTCGGAGTACATGGAGCGCCATGCCGTGAGCCGCCTGATCGGTGCGCCCCCCGGCTACGTGGGCTTCGACCAGGGTGGCCTGCTGACCGAGGCCATCACCAAGAAGCCGCACTGCGTGCTGCTGCTCGACGAAATCGAGAAGGCGCACCCGGACATCTTCAACGTGCTGCTGCAGGTGATGGACCATGGCACGCTGACCGACAACAACGGGCGCAAGGCCGACTTCCGCAACGTCATCATCATCATGACGACGAACGCGGGTGCCGAGACCATGAACAAGGCGACCATCGGTTTCACGAACCCGCGAGAAGCGGGCGACGAGATGGCCGACATCAAGCGCCTGTTCACGCCCGAGTTCCGCAACCGCCTGGATGCGACCGTCAGCTTCAAGGCGCTGGATGAGAACATCATCATGCGCGTGGTCGACAAGTTCCTGCTCCAGCTGGAAACGCAACTGGCCGAGAAGAAGGTCGAGGTCACGTTCACCGACGGGCTTCGCAAGCACCTGGCGAAGAAGGGCTTCGACCCGCTGATGGGCGCGCGCCCGATGCAGCGCCTGATTCAGGACACGATCCGCCGCGCCCTGGCCGACGAACTGCTGTTCGGGCGCCTCACCGAAGGTGGGCGCCTGACGGTGGACATCGAGACCAAGCAGGACGAAGCGGGCAAGGAAACGCAGGAGGTCATGCTCGACATCCAGCCTTTGTCGAAGAAGGAAGGCAAGGCCAAGCCCGAGGAAGCCACGGCGGGCTGAGTTCCGACGACGTCTGAATGAAGAAGGCCCGGTCATACCGGGCCTTTTTTCTTGGGCGATCGCCGGATCAGCGCTTCTTGCTGCCACCCAGCAGGCCACCGAGCATGCCGCGCACGATCTGGCGGCCCAGGCCACTGGCCACGCTGCGGGCCGCCGTCTTGGCCATGGTCTGCACCAGGCCGTCGTATTGCCCGCCACGTGGGCCGGTGCGGCCGAACAGCGCTTCGTTGACCATGTTGCCGAAGCCGCCGCTCTCGGCCGGTGCCTGCTGCTTGTCCGCGCCCGGAATGCGGGGCGTCTTCGCGGCCGAGGACGCTTCGGTGGGTTCCTCCGCGCCGCGTTTTCCGGCGTGGTTGGCAAACATCTCGTAGGCGCTTTCGCGGTCCACCACCTTTTCGTACACACCCGCCACCAGCGAGTTCTGGCGCAGTTGCTGGCGCTGGGCGTCGGTGATGGGGCCCAGCTGGCTGCCTGGCGGCACCACGAAGACGCGCTCGGTCTCGGTCG
This sequence comes from Hydrogenophaga sp., assembly GCA_018993155.1. Taxonomy (GTDB): domain Bacteria; phylum Pseudomonadota; class Gammaproteobacteria; order Burkholderiales; family Burkholderiaceae_C; genus Hydrogenophaga. The sequence goes on along the minus strand of JAGKSX010000068.1, from coordinate 21,419 downwards.
GGCGGCCCTTGGGGTCGAGCAAGCTGACCAGGGCTTCGCCCACGGCCAGCTCGGTGATCGCGGCTTCGATGTCCAGTCCCGCCTTGGGACGCATGGTCTGGGCGGTGGATTTCACGGCCTTCTGGTCGCGGGGCGTGAAGGCGCGCAGCGCGTGCTGCACGCGGTTGCCGAGCTGACCGAGCACGCTGTCGGGAATGTCAAGCGGGTTCTGCGTGACGAAATAGACCCCCACACCCTTGGAGCGCACCAGCCGCACCACGAGCTCGATGCGCTCGATCAGCACCTTGGGTGCTTCGTTGAACAGCAGGTGGGCTTCGTCGAAGAAGAAGACCAGCTTGGGCTTGTCCGGGTCGCCGATCTCGGGCAGGGTCTCGAACAGCTCGGACAGCATCCACAGCAGGAAGGTGGCGTACAGGCGCGGCGCGTTCATCAGCTTGTCGGCCGCCAGCACATTGATCACGCCCTTGCCGTCCACCGTCTGCATGAAGTCGCTGATGTCGAGCATGGGCTCGCCGAAGAACTTGTCGCCCCCTTGCTGCTCGACCTGCATCAGCCCGCGCTGGATGGCTCCGATGCTGGCGGCGCTGATGTTGCCGTACTCGGTGGTGAACTGCTTGGCGTTGTCGCCGATGTGCTGCAGCATGGCCCGCAGGTCTTTCATGTCGAGAAGCAGCAGGCCGTTGTCGTCGGCGATCTTGAACACCAGGTTGAGCACGCCGGCCTGGGTGTCGTTGAGGTTGAGCATGCGCGCGAGCAGCAGCGGGCCCATGTCGCTGATGGTGGCGCGCACCGGGTGGCCCAGCTCGCCGAACACGTCCCACAGCGTGGTGGGGCAGGCGTGCGAGGCGGGTGGGGTGATGCCCCGGTCTTTCAGGATGGCGCTCATCTTCTCGCCGAAGCTGCCCGGCTGGCTGATGCCGGAAAGGTCACCCTTGACGTCGGCCATGAACACCGGCACGCCGATGTTCGAGAACTGCTCGGCCAGCGTCTGCAGGGTCACGGTCTTGCCCGTGCCCGTGGCGCCGGTGATCAGGCCATGGCGGTTCGCGAGCCCGGGCAACAGCTGGCAGGTGGTGGTGGCGTTCTGGGCGATCAGCATCGGTTCGGCCATGGCAAGGGTTCCTCAGGGAAGGCGGTTCGGGTGAAAACGTAAAATCGCAGGCTTATTAGATCAAAGCCAGAACGGGCAAAAGGACAATTTCGTGGCCGGACACAGCAAATGGGCAAATATTCAGCACCGCAAGGGTCGCCAGGATGAAAAGCGCGGAAAGATCTGGACGCGCGTGATCCGCGAGATCACCGTGGCGGCCCGCCAGGGCGGCGGGGACCCGGCGATGAACCCGCGGCTGCGGCTGGCCATCGACAAGGCCAAGGCCGCCAACATGCCGGCCGACCGCATCAAATACAACGTGGACAAGGCCTCGGGCAACCTGGAAGGCCAGGCCCTGGAAGAAATCCGCTACGAGGGCTACGGCATCGGCGGTGCGGCCGTGATCGTCGACACCATGACCGACAACCGCGTGCGCACGGTGGCCGAGGTGCGGCACGCTTTCAGCAAGTACGGCGGCAACCTGGGCACCGATGGCTCGGTGTCGTTCCAGTTCAAGCTCTGCGGCCAGTTGGTGTTCGCGCCGGGCACGTCCGAAGACAAGGTCATGGAAATCGCGCTGGAGGCGGGTGCCGACGACGTGATCAGCGACGGCGATGGCGCGATTGAGGTACTGACCTCGCCGGTGACCTTCGAGGCCGTCAGGAACGCGCTGGAGGCCGCCGGTCTCAAGCCCGAGGTGGCCGAGGTCACGATGCGGGCCGAAAACACCATCGAGCTGACGGGCGACGACGCCGCGCGCATGCAGAAGCTGCTGGACGTGCTGGAGGACCTGGACGACGTGCAGGACGTGTTCCACAACGCCGAAATCGGCGAATAAAGGTCGGCCCGGATGAAAGTACTCGTGATTGGCGGCGGTGGCCGCGAACATGCGCTGGCCTGGAAGCTGGCTCAAGCCGAAGGCGTGCAACAGGTTTTCGTGGCGCCCGGCAATGCCGGCACCGCGCGCGACCCGGTGCTGACGAACCTCGATATCACCGACAAGGCGGCGCTGCGTGCCTGGGCGCAAGGGCAGAGCATCGCCCTCACGGTGGTGGGCCCGGAGGCGCCCCTGGCGGCTGGTGTGGTGGATGAATTCCGTGCCCATGGCCTGCCCATCTTCGGCCCGACCAAGGCCGCCGCGCAGCTGGAGAGTTCCAAGGCGTTTTCCAAGGCGTTCATGCAGCGCCATGGCATTCCCACGGCGAAGTACCAGGCCTTCACCGATCCGGCCGCCGCGCACGCCTACGTGGACGCCGAGGGCGCGCCCATCGTGATCAAGGCCGATGGCCTGGCCGCTGGCAAGGGCGTGGTGGTGGCCATGACCGCAGCCGAAGCGCACGAGGCGATCGACTTCATGCTGGTCGACAACACCCTGGGCGTGGCCCACAACGAGGGTGGGGCGCGCGTCGTGATCGAGGAATTCCTCGTGGGTGAGGAAGCCAGCTTCATCGTGCTGTGCGACGGCGAGCACGCCCTGGCCCTGGCGACCAGCCAGGACCACAAGCGCCTGCTGGACGCCGACCAGGGCCCCAACACCGGTGGCATGGGGGCGTACTCCCCCGCGCCGGTGGTCACGCCGGCGGTGCACGAGCGCGCCATGAACGAGGTGATCCTGCCCACGCTGCGCGGCATGAAGGCCGACGGCATTCCCTACACCGGCTTCCTCTACGCGGGCCTGATGATCACGCCCGACGGGCAGGTCAAGACGCTGGAGTTCAACTGCCGCATGGGCGACCCGGAGACACAGCCCATCATGATGCGGCTGCGCAGCAATCTGGCCCAGGTGCTGCTCTCGGCCACCCGAGGCGAGCTCGATCGCGTGGCGCTGGACTGGGACCCCCGTGTGGCGCTGGGCGTGGTGCTGGCCGCCGCCGGTTACCCGCTGAGCCCGCGCAAGGGCGACGCCATCAGCGGCCTGCCGGCCGACGAAGCCGATCGCATGGTCTTCCATGCCGGCACCAGCAGCGGTGCACAAGGCGCGGTGCAGGTGTCGGGCGGGCGCGTGCTCTGCGTGACGGCGCTGGCGAACACGGTGGCCGAGGCGCGGCAACGCGCCTACGAGGTGGTGGACGCGATCCACTTCGACGGCATGCAGTGCCGCCGCGACATCGGGTACCGCGCACTTTGAACCCCTCCGCCGACTACCCCGGGCCACACGCGGTCCGGTTCCGTGGTTCTTCGCTGTCGCGCTGGCTGCTGTCCCGCCTGGGCTGGCAGTTGCGCTTTGATGGTTTTCCTCGCCTGCAGGGCGTGGCCATCGTCTATCCCCACACCAGCAACTGGGACTTCATCGTGATGCTGCTGGCCAAGTGGGCCATTGGCGTGCCGGCGCGCTTCTGGGGCAAGGACACGCTGTTCCGCGTGCCGGTGCTGGGCGCCTGGATGCGGTGGCTGGGCGGCATCCCACTCGATCGCCAGTCGCCTCGCGGCGTGGTGGGGGAGATGGTGGCCGTGATGACCCGGCATCGGCAGGAGGGGCGCCTGCTGTGGCTGGCGCTCTCGCCCGAAGGCACACGCCGGCGCGCGCCAGGATGGCGCAGCGGCTTCTACCAGGTGGCGCTGGGTGCGGACGTGCCTGTGGCCCTCATCCAGCTCGATTACAGTCGCAAGCAGGTGAACGTCACCGACTTCATCCGCCTGAGCGGCGACGAGGCGGCGGACTACGCCCGCATGGCCGCGTCGTACGAGAGCGTGCGCGGCCTGCATCCCGAACTCGCCAGCCCCGTGCAACCTTTGTCCAGGCCCCTTTCCGTCGATCCGGCATGAGCATGCAACAGACCCCCACGTCCTTTGTGCGTGAGTACCTCACCGATCTGCAGGACCGCATCGTCTCCACCGTGGCGCTGGTCGATGGGGGCAGCTTCGTGGTGGACCGCTGGACCAAGCCGGCCGGCGAGCCGCTGCAGGGCAGTGGGGTCACGCAGATACTCGAGGACGGTGCCGTCTTCGAGCGCGCCGGTTGCGGTTTTTCCCACGTCACCGGGCCCCGCCTGCCGCCTTCGGCCACGCAGCACCGACCCGAGCTGAGCGGTGCGCCCTTCGAGGCCATGGGTGTTTCGCTGGTGTTCCACCCGCGCAATCCCTATGTGCCCACGGTGCACATGAACGTGCGCATGATCGCCGCCACGCCCGAGGGGGGCGAGCCCGTGTGCTGGTTCGGCGGCGGCATGGACCTGACGCCGTACTACGGTTTTGAAGAGGACGCGGTGCATTTCCACCGCTCGGCGAAGAACGCGCTCGATCCCTTCGGTGTGGACAAGTACCCGCGCTTCAAGACCTGGTGCGACGAGTATTTCCATCTCAAGCACCGCGATGAGCAGCGCGGCATCGGTGGGGTGTTCTTCGACGATTTCTCCGAGTTGGGCTTCGATGGCAGCTTCGCCATGATTAGTTCGGTGGGTGACGCCTTCCTGGACGCCTACCTGCCCATCGTCGACCGCCGCAAGAACACGCCCTACGGCGAGCGCGAGCGCAGCTTCCAGCTGTACCGGCGCGGCCGCTACGTGGAGTTCAACCTCGTCTGGGATCGAGGCACGCATTTCGGGCTGCAGTCCGGCGGACGGGCCGAGTCGATCCTGCTGTCCATGCCGCCGCTGGTGAGCTGGGCCTACAACCGCAAGACGAAAAAAGGCACGCCGGAAGACCGGCTGTACAAGGAGTTTCTGGTGCGCAAGGACTGGATCTGATGGCCTCTACCTCGCCACCCCGGCGCGTGGGCATGTTCGGTGGGGCGTTCGACCCCCCGCATTGGGCGCACCGCGCGCTGGCCGAAACCGCGCTCAAGCAACTTGGCCTCGATGCGCTGCACATCCTGCCCACGGGCCATGCCTGGCACAAGTCGCGCGTGCTGTCGCCCGCCGATGACCGCGTGGCCATGTGCGAACTTGCCTTTGGCGATCTGCCGCACGTGCAGCTGGACCAGCGCGAAATCCACCGCGAAGGCCCGAGCTACACCGCCGACACCTTGCGCGAACTCAAGCGCGAGTACCCGCAGGCCCAGCTGTTCCTGATCCTCGGCGCCGACCAGTTGCTGGCGTTCAAGAACTGGGTGCGCTGGCAGGAGGTGCTCGACCTGGCCACGCTGGCCGTGGCCAACCGGGCCACCAATATCGGTGCCGATCTCCCTCTCGACCAGGCCATCGAAACCGATCTCTCCAGCGTCGATCTTCCCTTCGAGCTGCTCAACATGCCCCTGAAGAACATCAGCGCGACGGCCGTGCGCGCCCGCGTGGGCCAACCCGCGCAGAGCACCGGCGCGCTGGATGTTCTGGTGCCCGAGCCCGTCGCACGCTATATTTCACAACACCACCTCTACCAGCCTCCTACATGACCAGCGAAACCACAGCCAAGAAAGACATCCAGCGACTCCAGAGGGCCATCGTCGATGGGCTCGAGGACGTCAAGGGTCAGGACATCGTGGTTTTCAACACCGAGTACCTCTCCCCCCTGTTCGAGCGGGTCATCGTGGCCAGCGGCACGTCCAACCGCCAGACCAAGGCACTCGCCGCCAGCGTGCGCGATGCCGTGCGTGAAGCGGGCTTCGACAAGCCGCGCATCGAGGGTGAAGACAACGGCGAATGGATCATCGTGGACTGCGGCGCCGCCGTGGCGCACGTGATGCAGCCCGTGATCCGCCAGTACTACCGCCTGGAAGAAATCTGGGGCGCCAAGCCCGTGCGCCTCAAGCACGGCACCGAAAAGCCGGCCGCGCCGGCCAAGCCCGCCGCCAAGAAGAGGGCTGCCAAGGCGCCTGAGGCCGCCCCCGTTTCTGCCAAGAAGGTGGTGCGCAAGGCGGCCGCCAAAGCCGCGCCGCCCGCGCCCGCGAAGAAGAGCCCGGCCAGCACCAGCAAGGCCGCCGCACCCAAGCGCGGCGCCACCGCCGCCAAGAAGGCGCCCCTGCCCAAGGTGGTGGTCGGCAAACCCGTGGCCAAGAAGACCGCCAAGCCCGCCGCCAAGTCGGTGGCCAAACCCGCGGCCAGGAAAACCAGCCAACCGGCCGCCAAGAAGAAGGCATGAGGCTGCTGATCGTCGCGGTCGGGCAGCGGGTGCCTGACTGGGCCCAGACCGCCTACGACGATTACGCCAAGCGCTTCCCGCCCGAGCTGCGGGTGGAGCTCAAGTCCGTGAAGACCGAGCCCCGCGGCTCCAAGACCCTGGAGACGCTGCTCGCCGCGGAGCGCGAGCGCATCGAGGCCGCCATTCCCCGTGGCAGCCGCGTGGTCGCGCTCGATGAACGCGGTACCACGCTTACCACCAAGGCCCTGGCGCAGCAACTGCAGCAGTGGCAGCTGGAGGGCGATGACGTTGCCCTGGTGATCGGTGGGCCCGACGGCCTGGAGCCGGCCTTCCGCGCCGCGGCCCACCAGCGCATCCGCCTGTCCGACCTGACCCTGCCGCACGCCATGGTGCGGGTGCTGCTGATCGAGCAGCTGTACCGCGCCTGGTCGGTCAACGCCAACCATCCTTATCACCGCGAATGACCGATTTCATCTACCTGGCTTCCCAGAGCCCGCGCCGTCGGCAGCTGCTGGAGCAGTGGGGGGTGCGCTGCGAACTGCTGTTGCCCGATGCCGAGGAGGATGTGGAGTCGCTGGAGGCGGTGCTGCCGGGTGAGGCGCCCACGACCTACGTGCGACGGGTTACCGCGCTCAAGCTGGAAGCCTCGCTGGCGCGTTTGAAGCGCCGCCGCCTGCCGAGTGCCCCCGTGCTGTGCGCGGACACCACCGTGGCGCTGGGCCGCCGCATCCTTGGCAAGCCCGCCGATGAAGCCGAGGCCGCCCGCATGCTGGCCGATCTGGCGGGCCGGCAACACCGGGTTCTGACGGCGGTCGCCGTGGGCAAACCGGGTGCCCGGGGCGATCGCACCTGGCTGGCCTTGTGCACGTCCCGCGTCACGTTCGAACCGCTGAGCGCCGCACAGATCCGCCGCTACGTGGCCACCGGCGAGCCCATGGGCAAGGCCGGCGCCTATGGCATCCAGGGGCGCGCGGGTTTGTGGGTCAGCCACATCAGCGGCAGTTATTCGGGCATCATGGGCTTGCCTGCGCACGAGACGGCGCAGGTGCTGCACGCCGCGGGCGTGCGGTTGATCTGAGACACCAAACGCCACGGAGAAGGGCTTCATGAGCCAGGACATTCTGATCAATTGGTCTCCCCAGGAGACGCGCGTGGCCGTGGTGGAGCAGGGGGCCGTGCAGGAGGTGCACCTCGAGCGCACCCTGGAACGAGGCCTCGTGGGCAACATCTACCTGGGCAAGGTGTCGCGCGTGCTGCCCGGCATGCAGTCGGCCTTCATCGACATCGGCCTGGACCGGGCGGCCTTTCTCCATGTGGCCGATCTGATGCCCAACATCGCGGCCAAACACGCCGCGCCGCGCGAACGACCTCTGACGCCGTCGGCCAACGAGGTGGATCCGGCAGCAGCCGGCGTCCCGGTGAATGCCGGCGCCAAGCTGCTCGCGCCCAATCCCGTGCTGCCCATCGAGCGCCAGATCTTCGAGGGCCAGGCCCTGATGGTGCAGGTGCTCAAGGACCCGATCGGCACCAAGGGCGCGCGCCTCACGGCCCAGATCAGCATCGCCGGCCGCCTGCTGGTGTTCCTGCCGCAGGACAACCACATCGGTGTGTCGCAGAAGATCCCGCCCGCCCAGCGCGAGGCCTTGCGCCAGCGGCTCGTGCGGCTGACCGCCACCGCCGACGGCAGCCCGGCGGGTGGCTTCATCCTGCGCACCAACGCCGAGGACGCCACCGACGAGGAGCTGGTGGACGACACCGCCTACCTGCGCAAGACTTGGCTGCGCATCAAGGAAGCCGCCACGCGCCAGCCCCCGGCCACCTTGCTGCACGAAGACCTGAACCTGATGCAGCGCGTGCTGCGCGACCTGGTGGGCGCCGACACGCAATCGATCCGCATCGATTCGCGCGAGCAGCACGGCCTGCTGGTGGGCTTCGCCGCCGAGTTCATGCCTGACACCGTCGGCAAGCTGCAGCACTACAGCGGCGAGCGCCCGATCTTCGACCTGTTCAGCATCGACGAGGACATCGCCCGCGCGCTCAGCCGCCGGGTGGACCTGAAGTCGGGCGGCTACCTGGTGATCGACCAGACCGAGGCCCTGACCACGGTGGACGTGAACACCGGCGGTTTCGTGGGCGCGCGCAATTTCGACGACACCGTGTTCCGCACCAACCTGGAAGCGGCCCAGGCCATCGCGCGCCAGCTGCGCCTGCGCAACCTGGGCGGCATCGTCATCGTGGATTTCATCGACATGGTGCGCGACGACCACCGCGAGGCGGTGCTCACCGAGTTCCGCAAGCAACTCGCTCGCGACCGGGTGAAGACCATGACAGGGGGCTTTTCTCAGCTCGGCCTGGTGGAGATGACGCGCAAGCGCACGCGCGAATCCCTGGCCCACATGTTGAGCGAGTCCTGCGAGGCCTGCAGCGGGCGCGGCGCGGTGAAGACGGCGCGCAGCGTCTGCTACGACATCCTGCGCGAGATCCTGCGCGAGGCGCGTGCCTTCAACCCGCGCGAATTCCGGGTGGTGGGCTCGCCCAAGGTGATCGAGCTGTTCCTGGATGAGGAGCGTGCCCACCTGGCAGGCCTGTCGGACTTCATCGGCAAGCCGATCTCCCTGCAGAGCGAAAGCTCGATGACGCAGGAGCAGTACGACATCGTTCTGCTCTGAGCCCGGGGGCTCAGGCCTCGGGGCGGAAGCTCTGCGCGTGCAGGCGCGCGTACAGCCCGTCGGCCTGCAGCAGCTCGCGGTGCGAGCCCTGTTCCCGGATGCGACCGTCGGCCAGCACGACCACGCGGTCCGCGTGCTCGATGGTGGAGAGGCGGTGCGCGATCACCAGGGTGGTGCGGCCCTTCATGAGGCGGGCCAGGGCGTCCTGCACCAGCCGTTCCGACTCGTTGTCCAGCGCCGAGGTGGCCTCGTCCAGGATCAGCACGGGCGCGTCCTTGTAGATCGCGCGGGCGATCGCCAGGCGCTGGCGCTGGCCGCCCGAGAGCTCGGCCGCGTTGTGGCCCACGGTGCTGTGGATGCCCTGGGGCAGGCGCTGGATGAGCTCGCCGAGATTGGCCGAGACGAGCGCCGCGCGCACGCGCATTTCATCGATCTGATCGTCCGCTGCCCCCAGCGCCACGTTGGCGGCCAGCGTGTCGTTGAGCATCACCACGTCCTGGCTCACCATGGCGTACTGACGGCGCAGGCTGCGCAGCTCCCATTCGGGGAGCGGCACGCCGTCGAGCAGCACCTCGCCGCGCTCGATTTCGACGAAGCGCGGCAGCAGGTTCACCAGCGTGGTCTTGCCCGAGCCCGAGGGGCCCACGAAGGCCACCACCTCGCCGGGCCGGATCTCCAGCGACACGCCCCGAAGGGCGATCAGGCTGTCGTCGTCCCCACGGACGGGGCCGCCGTCTTTTGCGGGGTAACGCACCCAGACGTCGCGCAGCGAAATCGAGCCCGAGACCCGGTCGGCGGTGTGCGTGCCCCCGGTCTGCTCGGGCGTGTGCTCGATGAGTTCCAGGCCCCGTTCAAGCGCGGCCAGCCCGCGCGTGATGGGCGCGGCGATCTCGGCCAGGTGCCGGATGGGGGTGATCAGCATCAGCATCGCGGTGACGAAGGCCACGAAGTTGCCCACCGTCACGCCGCTGGTGCTGCTTTGCCAGAGCGCCACCGCGATCACGGCCGACAGCGCGGCAGACGCCAGCAGCTGGGTCAGGGGGGTCATGGCGGCCGAGGAGATGGTGGACTTGAGCGCAAGGCGCCGCAAGGCCACGCTCAGGCGGTCGAACCGCTGGCTCTGCCGCGCCTGGGCACCGTGCAGGCGCACCATGCGGTGGGCGAGCACGTTTTCTTCCACCACATACGCCAGTTCGTCGGTGGCCTGCTGGCTGTCGCGGGTCAGCTTGTAGAAACGGCGCGAGAGCACCCGCATGATCAGGATCAGGCCCGGGAACACCATCAGCACGATGAGCGTGAGTTTCCAGTTCAGGTAGAGCAGGTAGCCCATGAGGGCCACCACGGCCAGGCTGTCCTTGGTGAGCGTGAGGAAGGCCGTCACCAGCAGCTGCGAGCCGGTCTGCACCTCGTACACCAGGGTGTTGGAGAGCTTGCTCGCGTTTTGCCGGGCAAACAGGGTCATCTGGGCATCGTTGAGCTTGACGAACATGGCGCGGCGCAGGTTCAGCAGGCCCAGGCTGGCCGTGTACGACAGCGCGTACTGGGCGGTGAAGCCGGCCACGCCCCGGATGCCGAACAGCCCCATCAGCGCCACCGGCACCATCCACAGCTCGACATTGCCCTGGGCGAAGCCGCGGTCCAGCAAGGTCTTGAGCAGGGCAGGGATCAGGGGCTCGGTCAGCGCCCCGATCAGGGTGGCCGCGGCTGCGAGGACAATGCCGGTCTTGGCCGAGCGGAAGTAGGGCCACAGGCGCAACAGGCGCTGCGTGAGGGTGCCGTCCAGGGGCTTTTGCGGTTGGGCGGTATCGGTCAAGGGCAGGTCGCTTCAGGAAATCTTGCAGATCGGCGGAACAATGTGGCGCCACGGGAATCAAGCAGCGGATGCATGCCGGGCAGGCAGCGGCGTGCACACATCTTGTCACGGAAGGCCCAGTGCCCTCCGTTATTATCAGTTGGTTGGCTGCGACGCATTCTCAGCGCCGCAACCCAAGGCACAGGCGACACACACAGGATGCAGGATTTGACTCGACACGACATGCAGGCCCCCCTTCCCAGGCGATCCGTTCTCGGGCTCGTTTCCTCCTTACCTCTGCTGACGTGGCCGCTGTCGCCCGCTCACGCCCAGTTCCGGGTAGAGGTGGCGGGTGTGGGCCTGACGCAGTTCCCGTTTTCCGTGGTCGGATTCCGCGGCAACGATGTGGCCAGCGAAAACATCGCCGCCATCGTGCGCGCCGACCTGGAGCGCAGCGGCCAGTTCCGTTTTGTCGATCCGGTGTCCGGTGGCCTGGACGAAACCTCGCGCCCCGACCTCGGACCCTGGCGCGAACGCGGCTCGGATTCGCTGCTGACCGGCAGCGTCACCCGCCTGGCCGACGGCCGCTTCGACGTGCGCTTCCGCCTTTGGGATGTGGTGCGTGGCCAGGACCTCGGCGGCCTGAGCTACCCCGTGGGCGCCACCGACCTGCGCCTGGCAGCCCACCGCATCGCCGACCATGTGTTCGAGAAGATCACCGGCGTCAAGGGCGTGTTCTCCACCCGCATCGCCTATGTCACCAAGGCCGGCCAGCGCTACAACCTCTGGGTGGCCGATGCCGACGGCGAGAACGCACGCGCCGCGCTCACCAGCCCCGAGCCCATCATCTCGCCGAGCTGGGCGCCCGGCGGCGGCCAACTGGCCTATGTGTCGTTCGAGGCACGCAAGCCGGTGATCTACGCGCACGACGTCGCCACCGGCAAGCGCCGCCTGCTGGCCAACTTCAAGGGCTCCAACAGCGCGCCCTCCTGGTCGCCCGACGGCCGCTCGGTGGTGGCCACGCTCTCGATCTCGGGCAACGCCCAGATCTACACCATGGACGCCAACGGCGGCGAACCCCGGCGCCTGAGCCAGTCGGCCAGCATCGACACCGAGCCCGTGTTCAGCCCCGATGGCAAGAGCATCTATTTCGTGAGCGACCGGGGCGGCTCCCCCCAGGTCTACCGCATGGGTGCGCAGGGCGGCAACGCCCAGCGCCTTACGTTCACCGGCAACTACAACATCTCTCCCGCACCCAGTCCGGACGGCCGCTGGCTTGCCTTCATCTCCCGCATCAACGGCGCCTTCCGCCTGCACGTGATGGACCTGGGCAGCGGCACGGTCACTGCCTTGAGCGAATCCAGTGGCGACGAAAGCCCGAGCTTTGCGGCCAACAGCCGCATGATCATCTACGCCACCCGCGACAAGGGCCAGGAAGCGCTCATGACCACCACCGTCGACGGTCGCATCAAGACCCGGCTGGCTGGTGCCCAGGGCGACATCCGCGAACCCGAATGGGGCCCCTTCCTCAAATGAGCGGCAGCGCACAGCAAGTCTGAGCAGCGTCCGCTATCGTCCATCCAGCTTCTTTTCTATTTCCCAAAGGAATTTTCCATGTCCAACAACAACACTTCCGCCAACTCGTTTCCTCACACCTCGGGCCGTTGGCTGCGCCTGATCGCCGGCATCACCCTGGTGGCGGCCCTGGCAGCCTGCAGCTCCGGCGTGAAGCTTGACAACGTGCCGGTGGAAGACCGCACGGGTTCGGCCGCCGGTGCCGGTGGCGCGGGAGGCCAATCGGGCGCGGTGGATCCGCGTGGCGTCTCGGGCGTGTCGGTCAATGGTGCGGACTCGGCCCAGCCGAACGCCCTGAGCCGCGTGATCTACTTCGACTACGACAGTTTCGAAGTGAAGGCCGACTCGGCCGCCACGCTGGAAGCCAATGCGCGCTACCTCAACGCCAACCGCACGCGCCGCGTGAACCTCGAAGGCCACACCGACGAGCGCGGCGGCCGTGAGTACAACCTGGCCCTGGGTCAGAAGCGCGCCGAGGCCGTTCGCCGCGCCCTGTCGCTGCTGGGCGTGCCCGAAAGCCAGATGGAGGCCGTGAGCTTCGGTGAAGAGAAGCCCGCTCAGACCGGTTTCGACGAAGCGGCATTCAGCAAGAACCGCCGCGTTGAACTGACCTACCGTTGAGCCCCATGGTGACCCGCTTGCGTTTTGCCTCCAGCCTGCTGGGTGCGGGCTCCCTGGCGGCGGCCGCGTTGTGGCCGCTGCAGGCACACGCCCTGTTTGGCGACGATGAAGCCCGCCGGGCCATCATCGAATTGCGCCAGAAGGTCGATGCCAACCAGCAGGCCGACGAAGCCGCCAAAACCGAGGCTCGCGAAAGCAATGCGGCCACCCGCCGCAGCCTGCTAGAACTCTCCAACCAGATCGAGCAGTTGCGCGCCGAGCTCGCCCGCATGCGCGGACAGAACGAGCAACTGGCCCGCGAAGTGTCGGAGCTGCAGCGCCAGCAGAAGGACGTGCAGGCGGGCGTGGACGAGCGCTTGCGCAAGGTGGAGCCGCTGCGCATCGATCACGATGGCCAGAGCTTCACGGTCGCGCCCAATGAAAAGCGCGACTTCGATGCCGCCATGGACCTGCTGCGCAAATCCGAGTTCGGCCCGGCGGCGAGTGCGTACAACGCCTTTCTGGTGCGCTATCCCGCCAGCGGCTACCGGCCTTCGTTGCTGTACTGGCTGGGCAACGCGCAGTACGCGAGCCGTGCCTACAAGGAAGCGGTGGATACCCACCGCCGCCTCGTGACCGAGTTCCCGACCCACATGCGCACGCCCGAAGCCATGCTGGCCATGGCCAACAGCCAGATCGAACTCAAGGACACCAAGGGCTCGCGCAAGACGCTCGAGGATCTGGTGAAGGCGCACCCGAATTCGGAAGCCGCCGCGGCTGGCCGCGAACGCCTCGCGCGCCTGCGCTGAGGCGCAGGGCACACGGCGCCAGCGCGGTGCCGTGGCCTTCGCCGAATGAGGTCGTTGGCCGCCTCCTACAATGGCGGCCATGGAATTAGCCGACTTTCTCAAACTGCAGACCCAGGTTCTCTGGGCTGCCTTCGCCGTGGCCGTGGCCTTTGGCTTCATCGCCCAGCGCACCCATTTCTGCACCATGGGCGCGATCAGCGACATCGTCAACATGGGCGACTGGACGCGCATGCGCATGTGGGGCATGGCCGTCGGCGTGGCCGTGCTCGGCTTCTACGGCATGGCGTGGCTGGGATGGATCGACGCGGGCAAATCCATCTACACCTCCGGCCGGATCATCTGGCTCTCGGCCCTGGTGGGCGGCGTGCTGTTCGGTTTCGGCATGGTGCTGGCCTCGGGTTGCGGCAGCAAGACGCTGGTGCGCATCGGCGCGGGCAGCCTGAAATCCCTGGTGGTCTTCTTCGTCATGGGCTTCGCGGCCTTCGCGACCTTGCGCGGCGTGCTGGCCGTGCTTCGCGTCAACACGGTCGACAAGGTGGCTTTCGACATCCCCGCTGGCGGCGCCATTCCCATGTGGGTGTCCAGCGGGCTGGGCATGGAGCCCGCGCTCGCCGGCCTGTTGCTGGCGGTGCTGGTGGGAGGTGCGCTGGTGGTGTGGGCGCTGCTCGGCACCGAGTTCCGCAGCTTCAACAATGTGCTGGGTGGCCTGGGCATTGGCCTGGTGATCGTGGCCATGTGGTGGGTCAGCGGTCACCTGGGTTTCGTGGCCGAGCACCCCGAGACCCTCGATGCGGTCTACCTGGCCTCCAACTCGGGGCGCATGGAGTCGCTCACCTTCACCGCGCCGATGGCCTACACGCTGGACTGGATCATCTTCTTCAGCGATACGTCCAAGTTGCTCACCTTCGGCGTGGTCACTGTCGCGGGCGTGGTCGTGGGCTCTCTCGCCTGCGCCTTGATCGAAGGAAGCTTCCGCTGGGAAGGCTTTCGCAGCACGCAGGACACCGCATTGCATATCGCGGGCGCGGCCTGCATGGGCGTGGGTGGCGTGACCGCCCTGGGCTGTACCGTGGGGCAGGGCCTCTCCGGTCTGTCCACCCTGAGCTTCCTCAGCATGATCGCCGTTACTGGCATCGTGCTCGGTGCCATCGGCGGTTTCCGCTTCCAGATGTGGCTGCTGGACCGCGAGTGAGCACCCTCACGCCCGAGGTGTTCGAGCGCCGTTTCGGCGGGCTCCGGCGCCTGTATGGCGTTGACGGCGCACAGCGCATCTTCGATGCCCATGTGGCGGTGGTCGGCATCGGCGGGGTGGGGTCCTGGGCGGTCGAAGCACTGGCGCGCAGCGGCGTCCGGCGGCTCACGCTGATCGACCTGGACCACGTGTCCGAGTCCAACATCAACCGCCAGATTCACGCGCTGGAGCCCACGCTGGGGCAAGCCAAGGCCGATGCCATGCGCGAACGCATCGCGCTCTTCCACCCCGACTGTGTGGTGGATGTGATCGACGAGTTCGTGACACCGGACAACTGGCCCGGCCTGCTGGAGGCGCTGCCTCAGGGCGCGGGGCAACTTTCCGCGCTGATCGATGCCTGCGACCAGGTGCGCGCCAAGACCACGCTGGCGGACTGGTCGGTGTCCCAGGGTGTGCCCTTCGTGACGGTGGGCGCTGCTGGGGGCAAACGCCTGGCCCAGGCCGTGGAGGTGGCCGACCTGGCCGACACCACGCACGACCCCTTGCTGGCCCAGCTGCGCTATCGGTTGCGCAAGCAACATGGCGGTTCTCGCACCGGCCGGATGGGAGTGGCCTGCGTGTTCAGCCGGGAGGCGGTGGCACCGCCGGATGCATCCTGCGGGCTGGACGACAACGATGGCTCGCTCAATTGCCACGGCTATGGTTCGGCCGTGAGCGTGACCGCCACATTTGGCCTGTGCGCAGCAGGCTGGGTGATGAATGCGCTGGCCGCTGACGCAAAAAAATCGCGGCATCTTCAAAGACCCGTAACAACCACGCTATAATTTGAGGCTTGGCGCAGCAGTCGACAAGACTCGAATCCAGTGCATGTCACTGGCATTCACGCAGATTCCCTTCGGGGGCGTTAGCTCAGTTGGTAGAGCAGCGGACTCTTAATCCGTAGGTCGAGTGTTCGAGTCACTCACGCCCCACCACCGTGTTTCAGCGGTTGCCCCACGGCAGCCAGACCATTTTTGATGGGACGTTAGCTCAGTTGGTAGAGCAGCGGACTTTTAATCCGTTGGTCGGCAGTTCGAGCCTGCCACGTCCTACCAAAGATCTAGGGGCTTAGCCGCAGGGCTAAGCCCCTTTTTCTTGCCTCCGCGCGATCGGACGCCATCTCACCGAAGCGCAAGATGGCCGTGGTTGTTTCGTTGGGCGCCTGGGTGATCCGGAAGTCGCCCTGCAGGCTTCGCATCACGCGTTGACAGAGCACCAGGCGCATGCCAAGACCTCCCGACCCCTGGGGGCGGCTGGCGGTCAGTGCATCCAGGGCTTCGGCGGGTGGACGCCTTCCGTTGTGCGATAGGCGAATGCAGGCCTCGCCTTCGTGAGGACCCACGGTGATTCGCAGGCTTGGCTGTGCCATGCCGTGCAAGGCGCTCAGCGCCGTGCGCATCAGTGTGAAGAGCACCAGATGCAACAACCCGGCCTTCGAAGGAAGAGGGAAATCGCGCTCGACGTCGATCGAAATCCAGTCGCGTTCCTCGCCCACGAAAGGATAGCCTTCCAGCATCACCGACACCCGCCCGGAGGCCGAGATGGGGGCCGATCCCCCACGGATACAAGCGTTTTGGGCCGTTTCCGCGAGCCACGTCATCAGGGACTGGCAATGCCTTGCACTTCGTTCTGTGACTTCCAGCGCCTGTCTCACGGCGTCCGTGGGAGCCGGTACCGTGGAGAAGGCGCCCAAGCCATGGGTCATCGCATGGGTGTAGCCCTGAATCAGGGACAACGGGGTGTTGATTTCGTGGGCGAGGAAGGCAAGCGCATCGCGCAAGCCCGTGCCACCGTCCGCGCATCGCAGCGACTCCAGACGCCGCCTGCTGTAAAGGTTCATCGCCTCGCGAAGGTGTCGGCCCGTTGTGTGGGGCGCCAGGGGCTTTTGCAGGATTCGGAACACCGATGTCTCGTTGATTGCCGCGAAATCGGCTCGTGGGTCATGCCCATCGGTGATCAGCAGACGGACCAGATGGCCATGGCGCGTCTGGTCGTTGTGCGACAGCCTGGACGCCATGCGCCGCAGCAGGCGGTGGTCGGCCGCGATCACCGCCAGGCCAAGGCTTGGGCTGCGCAGAAGCTGCAAGGCCTCGTCTTCACCATGCGCGACACGGACAGGCCATCTCTCCGCGCGCATCGAGGCCATGAATCCATTTGGCAATGGCGTCGGGTCCGCCCACAGGATTTCGGGGGATGAGCAGGGCTGGGTGCTCATGCCTCAATCCTCGGAAGGAAGCACGTCGAACCCGGTGTCGAAGCGCAGGGGGACTTGAGTGTGCTGCTGGATGAACTCGTGCACGGAGCCCTTGCGGGAGTTCTTGGCGTGGTACATCGCTCGGTCCGCCAGCTGCAGCAGCGTCTTGCTGGAGCGGCCGTGCAGAGGTGCGTAGGCGATGCCGATGGAGGTGCTGATGACCAGCTGGTGGCGCTCGTCAGGCTGCCAGGGCACGTTCATCAGCTCACTGATGCTGGTGGCGATGCGCCGTGCCTGGTCGCACTCGGCGATGGAGAGCAGGATCACGAACTCGTCGCCGCCGATGCGTGCCACCAGCGGCTCGGACGCAGCCGGGTGGGCGCCCGCATGCTGACTGTGCCGCACGGCCACCCCCAGGCGACGGGCCACTTCGCACAGACACAAGTCGCCGATGTGGTGGCCGAGGGTGTCGTTGATGTGCTTGAGGTCGTCCACGTCCACGAAGAGCAGCGCGTATTGCAGCTCCTCGTGGCACAGGAGGTTCAAGTGGGCGTCCAGCTGCTGCATGAAATGGGAGCGGTTGAACAAGCCCGTCAGGGAGTCATGTTGCGAGAGCTCGATGAGGCGTGCTTCGGTCTGCTTGCGTTGGGAGATGTCGGACATGACGCAGGCATGTCGGAAGCCGTTCGCGTCGTGATAGCGGTCCACCACCAGCCGCACGGGCAAGGATCCCGCATCGGTGCGTCGCAGCCAGATGTCGCCGTTCCAATGGCCCTGGACCACCAGATGACTTTCGATGGTGGCGGCCAGGGCGGCGCTGCGATCGTCGAGCATGTGCCTCAGCGACATGTCGGTGGGGGTTGCCCCTTCAAAACCCATCATGCGCAAGGCCGCGGGATTGGCGAATTCGAGCCGCAGATCCTCCGACATTACCAGGACGGCCTCCGAGGTGTTGAGCAAGGGCAGGTGGTAGTCGATCATGCGGCCACGGACGATCTCTCGCCATCTCGATGGATGTGCACGATTTCGGCGAACCGCTCGCTCAGATCCACAAACGCATCGACGATGTCCGGATCGAACTGCGTGCCGCTGCCCTGTTGAATGATGTCGAAGGCGACTTTCTGCGGAAATGCCTCCTTGTAGACCCGCTTGGAGATGAGCGCGTCGAAGACGTCGGCCACCGCCATGAGCCTGGCGGCCACGGGAATGGCGTCGCCCTTGAGCCCGTAGGGGTAGCCTTTGCCGTCCCACCGTTCATGGTGGCCGATGACGATGTCCTTGGCATAGCGGAGGAAGTCGACGCGCCGGTCGTACAGCCTTTCGGCGTCCTCCAGCGCCTGCAGCCCCAGCGTGGTGTGGGTGCGCATGATGGTCATTTCCTCGGGCGTGAGGGCGCCCGGCTTGCGCAGGATGTGATCGGGAATGCCGATCTTGCCGATGTCGTGCAAGGGAGCGGATTGCGTGATCAACCGGATGGCGTTGGGCGTCAGTTCGGCGCTGAAGCGGGGGTGCTCGCGAAGCCGCTCTGCCAGCATGCGAACGTAGGCCTGCGTGCGCACGATGTGGCCACCGGTCTCCGTGTCCCGTGTGCGGGCCAGATTGACCAGCGCCAGCAGAGCGACATGCTGGGTGAGCTCGATGTGTTCGGTGCGTCGTCGGACTTCCTGTTCGAGTGCCGCCTCTCGATCGCGGTTGAGATCCTGGGCGGCTTTCAGCGACAGCTGCACCTGGATGCGGGAGGCCGCAATCCGTTCGTTGATGGGCTTTCGCAGGCAATCGGACGCGCCCACCTCGAAGGCTCGCGCCTCCCCCTCGGTGTCGATGTACGCCGACATGAGAACCACGGGAATGTGGCGCGTCGAGGCCTGTTCCTTCAGGCGTTCGCACACGGTGTAGCCGTCCGTGCCTTCCATGCACACGTCGAGCAGGATGAGGTCGGGCAGGCGCTCCATGGCGATGGCCAGGCCCGTTTCGCCGTTGTCGGCCTGGCTGAGCTCGTAGTTGGGCGCAAGCATCATTCCCAGGTGGTCCAGCATCTCGCGCGAGTCGTCGATGACGAGGATGTGTGGCATCCGAGGCGGTGAAATTTCGCGCATCAAGGTTCCTCCCGGTGAGTTCGTGGTGCAGGGGCTTCAGGCTGCGACAGGTGTTGCCAGCCGCTGGAGGCCGTGCGCAGCCACATGGCTTTTTCATCGAGCGTGACGAGGGTTTCGCCGTTGTCCGAGACGAAGGCCACGCGGGGCAGCGCCTGCGGCGCGGCCCGAAGCACTTGCCACGGATCGGATTGGGCCATGAGGTCCGTCAGGAGCGCCGCGAACGACAGGTAGCTGGTGGGTCCGGACACCCGGATGGGGTGAACCAGATCGGCCGGCCGTTGCGCGTCCAGACCGATGAGCTTGACGGCCACCGGCACGCGCGTGATCTCGGGCCAGGGGGTCTCGCGCAGACCCGCAATGTGTTGCGCGCCCTTGCGCAAGGCCGCGCCGTGTTCCGGCATCAGCACGACGAGCGTGGGACGCCCGGAGCGCTCGATGTCCCCGATGAAGCGGTCGATGTCGTGCAGCAGGACCTCGAGGCGCTGGCGGTAGCTGTCCATCATGTCCAGCGCGGGCGCATCGGGCACACGGTTGCCGTCGTGCAGGGTGACGGTGTTGTAGTAGAGCGCCTGGGGCGGTGCCGATGCACTCAGGCTGGTGCGCCAGGCGGTCAGCGCCGCATGGTCGCCGGCGATCGGCGAGCCATCGAAGGCTTTCATGGCCGCCGGCGTGCCTGGCCAGCGAACCGGCGTCTGGATCCTGACCGTGGTTTCGCCCTGGAGGGCCTCGGCAAATCCATCGAACTGGCCATCGTGGTTGAGATAGGCCTGAACCTGATAGCCGGCCAGATGGAGTTGCTGCAACAGGCCGCACCGGTCGGGCGCGGGCTTGTAGAGCGTGTCGTGGGGCATCTGCCCACAGTTCGCACGCATCAGGCGCAGCATGGAAGGGCCGCTGTAGCTGGTGACCGAGTTGAACTGATCGAACACAAGGTCGAACCGGCCAAACACATCCCTGCCACCCAAGCCCAGGGCATCGAGGTCGTCCCAGGACAGGGAGCACACATGCAACAGCACGACGTCGAAAGGGGGTTGCCGACCCGGCGCGAACGGGTAGCTGCGTTGCTGCTCGCCTTGCCAGAAGTCCCGTACCTTCGCCTGCGGATCCATGGCCGGCCCTCCGGGCGCGGCGGTCCGGGCCTCCACCTCGGAAGCGCCGGCCTCGACGACACGTTGCAGGACGTTTGACAAGGGCAGTGTCAGCAGCGCGAGGCACAGCAGGACGTCCAGCCGCAGCCATCGATTGAGCCAGAGGCAGGTCAGCAGCAGGACCACCAGCGCGGGCAGTGCATGGACGTCGAGCAGGCGAAGGCCCAGCTCCAGGGCATAGCCCGACGAAAAACCGGACAGCTGACCCAGCTGCAGCAGCAGACGCCCGCTCAGACCGATCCCGGCTTCATGGAGCACCAGGGCGAGCGCCGCAGGCCAGGCCAACAGCGCACGGGCCAGGCGCCAGCGGCGGCGCGGCAATGGCCAGTAGGCGATCAGGGCCAGAGGAAAGTTCAGCCACACCTGCAGGTGCAGGAGGTCTTGCGCGGCCAACCCCAGTTTGGACGCGAAGTAGAGATGCCAGATCACGGTGCGCTCTCCCGGTTCCATCGGTTGACGATGCGGTGCTTCGCGTCGCGCAGAACCAGCATGAACACGTGCAGATAGCCATTCACGCCGGTGCGCAGCAACTGCCACAGCTCCCACCCGGGACGGTCGCGGTGGCGCAGCGCGGACTGTCGGCGCCAAAGATCGGGGCGCGAGAAAGTGCAGGCCATGAGCGCGCGTTGCTCGGCGATGTCGAGCGGATCGATCCGGACGCCCAGCGAGGTGCCGCGAACGCGGGAAATGGTGGCGGGGAATGCATGCCAGGCCCGCCCGTCGTGCAGGTGCGCATGGCAAGCCTGGCCCGGTTGACAGGGCAGAGCCGCCAGGATCTCCAGTCCCACGCCTTCGAGCGAGAAATCGACCAGGCTGGCATGGTGTAGCGAAGCGCCGTTCACCTGCAGCCGGGCCGGCAGGCGGTGGGCGAGCCGGATCCGTGGCGCGCTTCGGACTTGGCGGGTCTCGGTGGCCACGCGCACCGCGACGCCCAGCAGCAGGAGGTTGAACACCGCCCACCCCATGTTCAGAGACACCGCGGCGCTGTCGAGCCGGCCGGTCTCCATCAGGCTGGCCACGCCGAAGAGCAAGGCGAGCAGGTTGGCTGAGATGAGAACGACGTAGGGTGTGGCGATGTGCCAGTCGAAGAATTCGTGTTCGATGCGGCCGCCTTTGGCTGTGACATTGAAGCGGCCCAGGCGCGGCGCGATGAGCGCCACGAGGGTGGGGCGCATGATGTACCAGGCGAGCACGGTTTC